>CAYLTU010000251.1:0-8523 GCA_964386465.1 uncultured Rhodospirillaceae bacterium | reverse complement strand
TGGCGGAGGGAGAGGGATTCGAACCCCCGGGACCTCTCGGCCCAACGGTTTTCAAGACCGCCGCATTCGACCACTCTGCCATCCCTCCGTTTGGGCTAACGCCGCCCGCAGGCGGCAGTTGATCCCAAGGCGCCGTCAGTATCATCCCGATACGGCCGGAGGCAACACCCGATCCCGCGCCGATTATTCTGTTGGAAGAACGGCCAGTCGGCTGAAGCGCTATTACTTCGGCACCTTGAACTGACTGCACGGATATCGCTTCAGCAACGCGACCATGACCAGGTGCGGAAAGCGCATGGTCAGGGCTTCCGGCGTGATGTCGGCCCATTGCAGAAAGACGCGCCGGCCTTGCTCGACGCTGAGGATGCGCGGCGGGCAGATGAAACGTTTGTTCGGATTCTGCCGCGCCATTTCCACATGCGCGTTCATCAAGGCGGTAACGACTCCACCGCAGGTATCGCGGCCGGCATCGGTAGGCGCTTTGCAGAGATCGATGAAGCGTTCACCCAGCGGCGCGGTCGATTGCGCAAAGCCGGGCGCCGACCAAGCCAGCAACGCCGTAAAAAATATCGTAATGATGCCACGCATATCGTTCTCGTTTCGTCGGAAGATCCAAATCAGCGTCCGATTATACAGCTTCCAAAATCTTGCGATAGAATAACCGGCAAACCCTAGTGACCGCCGGAGCGCCTACCGTGCAGAATACGCATGCCGATTTAGTACAGGTAATTCATGACTATATGAGTGACCCGGAGACCGACTGGCGCATCGGCGAACAAGCTGTGTTCTCGCGTGGCGCCGAGGAAGAAGTCGATATATCGCTGGACCATGCGGGCGGTTCGATCTTGGCGCAATCCGGCGCGGTTCGGGTCGCCGTCATGGCGAACACGAGGCTTGTTCCCGCGGAAGGTCTCTCCGGCGATCTTTGGGTGCAGGCGGGTCTTCTCTGCCTGCGCGACGGGGACGCCGGGATGGCGAGGCGAACGGTATTGACGGAACTCGGCAGCGACATGCTGGCGGCACGGTCCGTCGACCGCCTCGGCACCCTGTTCGATTTAGGGCGAGGAGGCGCCCAAACCGATTTGTGCGTCCGCTCGGCCGATGCAGAACTATGCGCGTTGTTGCGCGCGCGGGAAGGCAGCGTCATGGAAAGCGACGATGGCGTTTTCGACGCGATCGAATCGGCGGGCGCAGATTTTGTCGCGACATCGCGACTCGGGAGGATCGAGACTTTCGGTCGTCAGGGATCGCCGGACACGGCGTTGGAACTGGCGGCGCCATCCGGCTACGCGAACTGCCTGTCCTTTGCGCCGCCGCGACCCGATCACGCTGGTCCGTTCGACGAGGCAACCTACGGCGCCTTTCGCGTGCTGTATGGAATTTTCGCGGATCCGGCGCTCGTAAAACTCAAACAGTCCGTCGGCGACGCGCTGCGGAATGGTGGAGCGCCGGACAGCCTTAACATAGGCGTTCCCGACGAACGCCTCGCCGTCGCGGTGATGTTGCGGCAGTTGGCGCGGCGCGACGGACCGTCGGAGATTTTATCCCGCTGGCTCGATGCTTTCGAGGCCTAGGTCATGGACTCATAAACTGCGACGGTCTTGACGGAAAGATATCGTTTTCTGGCAAGGAGTTAGGAGCGGAGCGATGCCTGAGCATCGTGACCGACGACACGACGCTGTCCAGGAAGCGATATCATGCCGCCCTAAAGGGTCGCTTTTTGAGACGTTTTCGGGGCGTCGAACGTCCTCACCGGGCCTTGAGGCCCGCTATCGAACGCTCTCCTGCGGAAAACATCCCAAAAAGCGATCAAGACCATCGCAGTTTATGAGTTCATGACCTAAAGCCGCCCCTCTATCACATAAATCAGCAAACGGACGACTTGTGCGGGGGTTTCGGCGACGGCAAGCGCCGCGCCATCGACCTCCTTGAGCGCATGGGTCAGTCCCGGATCGTGCAGCGTGATGATCGGTTTGCCCAAGGCGGCGGCATAGCCTGCATCGAAGGCGGCATTCCATTGCCGATACTTCTCTCCGAACCGGATGACGGCCAGATCGGCGCGGGCAATTTGCGTGCGGTTGCGAATGGCATTGACCTTCGCGCCCTTGTTGTCGTGCCAGAAGGACGACTCTTCGCGACCGAGAATATCGACACCGCAGTCGTCACTCGAGGCATGGTCGGTAACCGGTGAAACGAAGGAAACGGGCAATCCCGCCGACTTGGCGCCGGCGCTGATTTCATCGCGCCAATCGGTGTGTATTTCACCTGAGAGATAGACGGTCCATTGCTGCTCGGACATGCAGGGCGCTCCTAGAGGGTTCTCGGTTGGGGAATTCCAGAGAGCGTTGTTAGCATGCGGGTTCCGCCATCAACAACAGGGTAGCCGCAAATGGCCGAAGCATCGTCCGGCAAGGGAATCGCCTGCATGATACTGGGCGGCTTGCTGCTGACGATCAACGATGCGATCCAGAAATGGATGACGGCCGACTTTCCGATCGGTCAGTTGCTGGCGATGCGGGCCGTGTTCATGCTGATGCCGATCGCTTTCCTGGTTTGGCGCGCCGGCGGGCGCCCGGCGTTGAAAGTCACGAACCATCGCGGCCAGGCGTTGCGCGCCGTTCTCGTCTGCCTGTCTTCCTTTCTTTTCGTCGGTGCGCTTAGCTTGATGCCGCTCGCGGATGCGATCGCCATTACCTTCGCCGGACCGCTGTTCGTTACCGCGCTGGCGCCGGTTTTCCTGCGCGAACAGGTCGGATGGCGGCGCTGGGGCGCGGTTCTGACGGGCTTCGCCGGCGTCATCGTAATGGTCAGGCCCTCCGGCACAACCGCGCTGCAGTGGGTGGCCCTGCTACCGCTCGGCGTCGCCCTGTGCGGCGCCATCCGCGACATCACGACCCGGCACATGCACGGGACGGAGACGACGGCGGGCATCATGTTCTATTCGACGGCGGCTGTCATAGCTGTCGGTTTCGCGACCGCGCCCTTCGCTTGGGAGCCGATTTCGGCGATCCAGTACGTGATGTTCGCCATCAACGGGTTCGTTCTTGGCGGCGCGTATTTCTTTCTGGTCGAAGCGCTGCGGCATGCCGAGGCTTCCGTCGTAACCCCTTACAAATACGCGACGCTGATCTGGGCAATTCTGATCGGCATGGTCGTGTGGCGCGATTCGCCTGACCTGCAAATGCTCGCCGGCGCCATTTTGGTCGTCGCAAGCGGGCTCTATATCCTGCATCGCGAGTTGCGCCGGACTCTCTGAGGCGCCCTAAAAAGGCCCGAATCCCATCGGATGCATTGGCGGCGGAATCGGGACCGGGCTGCGCGGATGTTATTGCGGGCCACTGACCCATATGGCAGAAACCGCTGTGGAATTCGGAGGACAGGATGAAACGTGACGGGATCTGGTTTGTGGCCGCGGCGGCGTTACTGGCCGCGGTTTCTGCGCCGGCAAAAGCCGACTTCCAGAGCTGGCTGAAGGAATTGCGGCACGAAGCGGCGGGCAAGGGCATCTCGGAAGAAACGCTCGACGCCGCGCTGACGGGAATCAAACCGATACCGCGCGTCGTCGAGCTCGACCGCAAGCAGCCGGAATTCACCCTGACTTTCGAGCAATACATGAACCGCGTGGTCCCCCGGTCGCGAATCGAGAAGGGCCGCAAGAAACTCGCCGAGAACAAGGCGCTGCTCACGGAAGTCAGCCGGAAGTTCGGCGTGCCGCCGCAATTCATCGTCGCATTCTGGGGCGTCGAAACCGATTTCGGCCGCGTCACCGGCGGGTTCAAGGTGATCGACGCGCTGGCGACGCTGGCCTTCGACGGCCGGCGCAGCGCGTTCTTTCGCAAGGAGCTGCTTCTGGCGCTGCAAATCGTCGATGGCGGGCACATCACATCGACCGCGATGATGGGATCCTGGGCCGGCGCCATGGGGCAGGCGCAATTCATGCCGTCGAGTTTCGTCGGCTACGCGGTCGACTACGACAAGGATGGCCGCAAGGACATCTGGACGACCCGCGCGGACGTCTTCGGATCCGCCGCCAATTATTTGTCGAGTTACGGCTGGCGGCCGGACGAACGCTGGGGACGGCGGGTCAAGGTTCCGGAGGGTTTCGACCCGAAACGCGCCGATTTGAAGGTGCGGAAAACAGTTTCCGGTTGGGCCGCCGAAGGCGTTACGCGCGCCGACGGCAAGCCGCTGCCGGATAGCGACCTGGACGCGTCGGTCATCCTGCCGTCCGGTTCCGGCGGGCCGGCCTATCTCGTGTATAACAACTACCGGGTGATTTTACGCTGGAACCGCAGTCATTATTTCGCGATCGCGGTCGGGCGTCTTGCCGATCGGATCGCGGGACGGTAGAATATCAACATTCAGTAGGTGGGTCTGAGCGGGACACTAAATAGAGGGGCTTGGGTGTGACTCATCGATGGAGCTGGCGGGCCGCCGCGATCCTTCTCTTCTTCCTGGGCGGCTGCGCGGAGACCGAGTTCCTGGTTTCCTCGGCGAAGCGGATTTCCGGCTCGACGGAAGTGACCAAGAAGGCCGACCCGACCCCCGGCCGCTACAAGATCGGCGATCCCTACAAGATCAACGGCGCATGGTATTACCCAAAAGTCGATTACGGCTATGGCGAAACCGGCATCGCCTCCTGGTACGGCCCCCAATTCGACGGCAAGAAGACCGCGAACGGCGAGACCTTCGATATGAACGCGATCAGCGCGGCGCACAAAACGCTGCCGCTGCCCAGCGTCGTGCGGGTAACCAACCTGGACAACGGCAGGTCGCTGAGGGTCCGCGTCAACGACCGCGGCCCCTTCGCGCGCGGCCGGGTCATCGATATGTCGCGCCGCGGCGCGCAGCTGCTCGGCTTCGAGCGCGCGGGGACGGCGACCGTCCGGGTCGAGATATTGCCGCGCGAGAGCCGCCAGATCGCCGCCGCCTACGGTCAATACGTCAAGGTTCCGAAGTCCACCAAACCGCCGCCCGCGGCGGCGCCGAGAGTCGCGGTGATCAGCAAGTCGCTGGCGCCGCCGCCGGGCGCCGCGGCCGCGCCGCCGCCGACGAACAATCACAAGGTCGTCGCCGTCGAAACCGTTCCGGAACGCGACGTGCGCAGACCGTCCGGCCAGCCGGTTTTGGACGAAACGGTCAAGGTGTTGCCGGTCGGCGCGAAACCGCGCATCTATGTCCAGGTCGGCGCTTTCAGCCAATACGACAATGCGAACAAGATGCGGGCCAGGCTGTCGCTGATCGGGCCCGCCGACATCTATCAGGTCCGGGCCTTCGAGCGCCCGTTTTTCCGCGTCCGCCTGGGTCCGTTGACCGACGTGGCCAAAGCCGACAGTCTTCTGGAGACCGTTATCGACGCCGGCATGAAGGACGCGCGCATTGTCGTCGATTGATTGCGCCCGCCGCCCTATTGCGGGCAAGATTGTCCGCTAGCCTGATGCACGGCGCGGCGCTTACCTTCGCAGGGAATAATTGGGAGAGACCATGAACCGGATCGCTGTTCTGGCGGGAGCTTTCGCGGCCATACTGGCATCGGTGATTTCAACCGACGGCGCGCGCGCCATCGAGACCGATGCCAAACAGGCGATCGTCGTCGAGTTCGAGACCGGGACCGTCCTCTATCGCAAGGATGCGGATTCCATCATGTATCCGGCATCCATGACGAAGATGATGACGGCCTACCTTCTGTTCGAACGTCTCAAGAACGGCAGCCTGTCCCTGGAGGATACCTTCCGGGTCAGCGAGGCGGCGTGGCGCAAGGGTGGATCGAAAATGTTCGTCAAGGTCGGCGACCGCGTCTCCGTCGAGGATCTGATTCGCGGAATCGTCGTGCAGTCCGGCAACGACGCGACGATCGTCGTGGCGGAAGGCATCGGCGGCAGCGAGGGCGCGTTCGCGGAGCTCATGACCGAGAAGGCGCGCGCCATCGGCATGGCGAACTCGACGTTCCGCAACGCCAGCGGCTGGCCCGATCCGGACCACGTCACGACGGCGCGCGACCTCGCCATACTGGCCGAGCGGACGATCCGCGATTTCCCGGATTACTACCATTACTATTCCGAAAAATCGTTTAAATACAACAATATAAAACAAGGAAACCGGAACCCCCTGCTGTACAAGAACATGGGCGCCGACGGACTGAAGACCGGCCATACCGAGGCGTCCGGCTACGGCCTCACGGCGTCGGCGCAGCGCAACGAACGCCGCCTAATCGTCGTCGCCAACGGCTTCAACTCGGTCAAGGCGCGCGCGGCGGGAAGCGAACGCCTCATCGACTGGGGATTCCGGAGCTGGAACAACTACACGCTGTTCGAGGCCGGGGCGAAGGTCGCCGACGCGCCGGTCTGGCTCGGCGAAGCGGAAAGCGTTCCCATCGTCATCAAGGACAAGCTGGTCATCACCATACCGCGAAAATCGCGATCGAAAATGAAGGTCGCGGTGGCCTACGAGGAGCCGATCCCCGCACCGATCAAGGTCGGCGCGCGTATCGCCACATTGATCGTGTCTGCGCCCGATGCCGATAAGCTGGAGGTGCCGCTCTACGCGGGCGCCGACGTGCCGCAACTCGGGCCCGTCGGCCGGTTGGGCGAAGCGTTTCGCTATCTGGTGTGGGGCGGCAAATTCTGAGATGGCCGGAGCATTCGTAACCTTCGAAGGCGGCGAGGGGGCCGGCAAGTCGACCAATCTTCGAATGCTGGTTGACGCCTTGGAAGCCGCGGGGAAAACCGTGATCGCCACGCGCGAACCCGGCGGTTCGGAAGGCGCGGAAGAGGTGCGGAGATTGCTCGTCGAAGGAGCAGTCGACCGCTGGGACCGAGTTTCGGAAGCCCTGTTGCACTACGCGGCGCGGCGCGACCATGTCGAGCGGTTGATCCGGCCGGCGCTGGATCGCGGAGACTGGGTCGTTTCTGACCGGTTTGCCGACTCGACGATGGCCTATCAGGGCTATGGGCATGGCCTCGGACGGGACCGGATCGAATCGCTGCACGAGTTGGTCCTCGGCGGCTTGAAACCGGATTTGACCCTGATACTCGACTTGCCCGTCGAAGCGGGTTTGGACCGCGCCGGATCGCGCGGCGACGCCGAAAACCGGTACGAGCGGATGGCGGATGGGTTCCATCAGCGACTGCGCGACGGTTTCATCGACATCGCCCGGCGCGAACCGGATCGCTGCGTCGTCATCGACGCGACACGGAGCATAACGACCGTGCAAAACGCGATCCTGAACGTCGTTGCGGAGCGCCTTTCGGTGACCTGGGCATGAGCGACGACGATAAATTGACCCCGCGCAAGAACCCGGCGCTACTGGGCCATGTGGCAGCGGAATCGCTGTTGCTGGAGGCAGCGCAATCGGGACGGCTCGCGCATGCGTGGATTCTGGGCGGGCCGCGCGGCATCGGCAAGGCGACTCTGGCCTACCGCTTCGCGCGCTACCTGCTCGCCGGCGGCGACGCGCAGGGCAGCGGGTTGTTCGGCGATGCGCCCGCGTCCCTGGCCATCGAGGCAGACGACCCCGTCTTCCGCCGGGTCGCGTCGGGCGGGCACAGCGATCTGTTCACGATCGAGTGCACGGAAAATCCCAAAACCAAAAAATTGCGCACCGAGATCGTCGTCGAGGATGTCCGCGGCGCGACCGGTTTCCTTCATTTGACGCCGGGCGAGGGGGCCTGGCGGGTCGTCGTCGTCGACGCCGCCGACGAGATGAACCGCGCCGCGGCGAACGCGATCCTCAAGATGCTGGAGGAACCGCCCGCCGCGACGGTTTTCCTGCTTGTCAGTCATGCGCCCGGCCGTCTGCTGCCGACGATCCGCTCGCGCTGCCGGATGCTGCCGCTGCAGCCGCTCGAACGCGACGTCGTCATGGAACTCCTGGCGGCGCACCGGCCTGAACTGGAAGACCATGAACGCGGCATGCTTGCCGGACTGGCGAACGGGTCGATCGGCGAGGCGGTCGCCCTGGCCGATGCCGGCGGGTTGGCGCTGTACCGGGAAATGGTCAAGCTGCTCGCCGCCGTCGGCAGCATGAATTTCGAAGCGGTGCACGCGCTGGGCGACAAACTGGCACGCGCGAACAATGCCGCCGCCTACGAAACGTTCGCGCGCATGTTGTCGGACTGGCTATCGAATTTGGTTCGCGGCACTGCCGCCGGCGCGCCGATCGAGGAAATCGTACCCGGCGAAGCCGAAGCGGCGGCAGCGTTCGGCGGCGCGGCACGCCTTACGCAAAACCTGGCGGTGTGGGAAAAGGTCAACCGCCTGCTGGCTCAGGCGGACAGCGCCAATCTCGACCGCAAGCAGGTCGTCGTCAGCGCTTTCCTCGCATTGCAGGCGGCAGTAAGACCCTGAAAACATGCCTGAACTGGCGGTGGATGACAGGGCACCGGAGCGCATGTCCGATTTCCATCGATTTATGCCCGCTTCGCGTTCAGTTCCGGAGATGCCGAACGATACCGCGTTTTGGTAATTTTCGACCCGGCTCGGACATCAAGCCACCCCAGATATTCCTATTCAGCGAATGTAATC
>CAYLTU010000250.1:3527-8535 GCA_964386465.1 uncultured Rhodospirillaceae bacterium | reverse complement strand
CGACGCCTGCCGTCTATCTTGCAGGTCGCCCTGGCCAACATAGACAGCGTGCCAGCCGTTACTAACTTGCTTGGCAAAGATGTAGTTGCCGTCCTGGCCGGCTGACGGCACCCAGTTGAGGTCGTGAATTGAATATGTGTACTTGCTGCCGGAAGCCCCGGCCCAGTCAATTTTATCAGCCATTTTGCTGCTCCTTAGAGAACGAGGAGCCGCTTGACCCATATTTGAGAATCGGGGCATAAGCCCTAAGGTGGTTCTCGGCCCGCAGCGACTCCAACGGTTTGTCACGTCGCCGCGCGCATATTCCTTTTCGGAATGATTGACCGCCTCGTGTGACGCGAACTCGCGACCGGGCCGTTTGTAGTGCTGTGCCTGGTCGGTATGCAGGTTGCTATCGAGTACGATGTTTTCAAATAGCGCCTTGCGGATCGTCTTGGAGCTTAAGTCGTCAACTTTGAAAGATCGGACGCGGCCGCCGCGTTCCACTAGGGAGATTACTTTTCGCTTGCTAGCGACGCCGCGCATTTTGACCCAGCCGATACCGTTGATGAATTCCGCGTCGGGCTTGCCGATAAAGGTTTCGTCGGCTTCCACAGTCTTGCCTTTGCCGCCGAGCGGTTCGGGATCGGGGTCGCGCATAGCTTCGCGAATGCGATGGGCCATGAACCAAGCGGTCTTGTAGGTAACGCCGAGCATCCTGTGTAACTGGTGTGCGCTGATGCCTTTCTTGGATGATGCCATGAGATGAAAGGCGAGCATCCACTTGTTGAGCGGCACCTTTGACCGTTCAAATACCGTGCCGACTGTCACCGTGAACTGCTTCTTACAGTCGTTGCAATAGTAGAGGCCGGGGCGGTGTTTCTTACCCCGCACCAGTCTCGTTTTTTCAGTCCCGCCGCAATGCGGACAGAACCGGCCATCGGCCCACCGGAGTCCTTCAAGATGTTTCCGTGCGGCTTTGGCGTCGGTGAAATTTGGGTTTGTGAGATCGCACATGGCTATTGAGTCTCTTCCAAATCATCGGCGTGTTTCAAACAGGCGTCGGCAAGATGTTGTAGGCCCTGTTTTGTTACTAGAACGAAGTGGTTCTCGGTGTCTGTATCTAGTCGAAGAATGCCGACTGTTGGCATGTCTGGGTGAGGGAAAAATCGGTAGCCCCGAAGCATTTCCGCCTTTTGTTGTTCCAGAGTCATGGTGTGGTCTTCCCTCTAGTTCTCTGTTTTCATAATTTTTGCGGCCCTTATGACAACGTGTTGATACCAATATAGTATCTCCGTTTTCGTGTGTCAAGTATATAATAGCCACAAAAAAAGAACTTGCGCATGAGAACAAACTGCGTACATTGATATCTTGTTTTTCGTGTCCGGAACGCTGTGGAATATGGAAGGGGAATGATAATGTCGAAGTCCGCTTTGCACCTCGTGGAAAAGGAAGTCATGGATAAGACCAAGGCGCTAGACGCCGCGCTCACGCAGATTGAGCGGTCCTTCGGCAAAGGATCGATCATGAGACTCGGCCAGGAGCAGGTGGTCGAGATCGACTCCGTGTCGACCGGATCGCTGGGACTGGACATCGCGCTCGGTATCGGCGGGCTTCCCCGCGGCCGAGTGGTCGAGATTTACGGTCCGGAAAGTTCCGGCAAGACTACCTTGTCGCTGCATGTCGTCGCCGAGGCGCAGAAGGCGGGCGGCACTTGCGCGTTCGTCGATGCGGAGCATGCGCTCGATCCGGCCTACGCCCGCAAGCTCGGCGTCGACCTCGACGAGCTGTTGATTTCGCAGCCTGATACCGGCGAACAAGCGCTCGAAATAGCCGACACCTTGGTCCGGTCTGGCGCTATCGACGTTCTTGTTATCGACTCGGTCGCGGCGCTGGTGCCACGGGCGGAGTTGGAAGGCGAGATGGGCGACACCCATGTCGGCCTGCAGGCGCGGCTGATGAGCCAGGCCCTGCGCAAGCTGACCTCGTCGATCGCGCGCTCGCAATGTATGGTCATCTTCATCAATCAGATCCGGATAAAGATCGGTGTCATGTTCGGTAATCCGGAAACGACGAGTGGCGGCAACGCGTTGAAGTTCTATTCCAGCGTGCGCCTCGACATCCGCCGCATCGGCGCGATCAAGGACCGGGACGACGTCGTGGGCAACCAGACCCGCGTGAAGGTCGTGAAGAACAAGGTGGCGCCACCCTTCAAGGTCGTCGAGTTCGATATTATGTACGGCGAAGGCATCTCCAAGACGGGCGAGCTGCTCGATCACGGCGTGAATGCCGGCATCGTCGAGAAGTCCGGCTCCTGGTTCTCCTACGACAGCCAGCGGATCGGTCAGGGCCGGGAGAACGCCAAGCGGTTCCTGCTGGAAAATGTCGAGGTCGCGGACACGATTGAACGACGCATTCGCGAAAATGCCGGGCTGCTCGCCGATTCTATGTTGAAAGGCGGACCGGAAGAGAACGCGGCCGAGACCGCAGAAGAGGAAAACCCGCAAGAGGGCGTGGCCGCAGATTAACGCTGTCACGCGCGTACCGCTCCGCGCAAGGGGGGCGGGGGAGGTCCCCCTTTTGTCGCAATCGTTGGTAGCGCGCCGCTATGGTTTCCGTCAGCGCAACTGGCCGATCGCGGCGGTAAAACCCTTGAGGGAGACCGGGACCCGGACATGTTTCCGGGACGCGTTGTAGAAGGCGACTTCGGCTTTATCGCCGCCCTTGAAGGTGCTCAGTAGCTTTACATCGAAACTGAATCTGACCCAGCACCCATTGCGGCCGCAAATCTCGAACGCCATCTCATAGATCTGGCCGCCGTCGATCTGCACCGTCAAACCCGGTGGCAGGTAGACACCCAGGGGCAGCGTGATCACCCCGACGGGGGTCGGCACATCGGTCACATAACCAACGACGGCTTTCAGGACCGGTTGGTTTGTTTCCTTCACGACGACGTTCTGGAACATCTCGCAGTTGGACGGCGCACCGGTCGCTGAATTGCAGCGGATGCGCCAGTCGCCGAAGATCTTCGCATGCGGATTTTGCGCGAAAGAGTGTGAGGAGGCGGAAAGGCAGGTAGCGGCAAAGACGAAAATTGCGACCCATGCGCGCGCCGAAAACTTCGTGGAATGCATGATGGGGACTGTACCCTCGAAATAATTTACTCGACCTAATATCGTTTCCCGCCCACCAGCTTACTTGAACTCCTATGCGTTCTGCCAGCCTGTGTCGAACTTCATGCCGAACGGCGGTGCCCGTGCCGGGTGGACAGAAATAGGGCACCGGGCTAAAACCCGTTCGCTTCGCAGCCGGCGCCTTTGGGGTCGGCGGAAATCCGCGATTGTGGGTCCATTTACGAAGGACGTTTGATGCAAGGCGCCAATGAAATCCGGACGGCGTTTCTGGAGTATTTCCGCGGCCACGGGCACGAGGTGGTGCCGTCGTCGCCGCTGGTGCCGCAGAATGACCCGACATTGCTATTCACCAATGCCGGCATGGTGCAGTTCAAGAACGTCTTCACCGGCGCCGAACAGCGGGGCTACAACCGTGCGGTGACGTCGCAGAAATGCGTGCGCGCCGGCGGCAAGCACAACGATCTGGAAAATGTCGGCTACACGGTCCGGCACAACACTTTTTTCGAGATGCTCGGCAACTTTTCCTTCGGCGACTATTTTAAGGACGTCGCGATCGAGCTTGCCTGGAACCTGGTGACGAAAGAGTTCGGCCTGCCGATCGAGAAACTGCTGGTTACGGTCTATTCAGAAGACGACGAGGCGTACGCGCTGTGGCAGAAGATCGCCGGCCTGCCGGACAGCAAAATCATCCGCATACCCACCTCGGACAATTTCTGGGCGATGGGCGACACCGGGCCGTGTGGTCCCTGCTCGGAGATATTCTACGATCACGGTCCGGGCATCCACGGCGGACCGCCGGGCAGCCCCGACGAGGATGGCGACCGGTTTATCGAGATCTGGAACCTGGTCTTCATGCAGTACGAGCAGCTCACGACGGAAGAGCGGGTCGATCTGCCGCGGCCGTCCATCGACACCGGCATGGGGCTCGAGCGCATCACAGCGACCCTGCAGGGTACCAACGACAGCTTCGCCATCGATATTTTCCGCGCGTTGATCGAAGCTTCCGCGCACAACACCAATACCGACCCCGACGGTGAGGGCGCGGTATCCCACCGCGTGATCGCGGACCATATGCGTTCGTCCAGTTTTCTGATTGCCGATGGCGTGCTGCCCTCGAACGAAGGGCGCGGTTACGTGCTGCGGCGGATCATGCGGCGCGCCATGCGTCACATACATCTGTTGGGCGGCGAGGAGCCGGTACTGTGGCGGCTGGTGCCCACACTGGTGCAGTCGATGGGGCAGGCTTTCCCGGAACTAAGCCGGGCGGAAGCGCTGATTACCGAGACGTTGCGTCTGGAGGAAACCCGGTTCAACCGGACCTTGGCGCGCGGCATGCGGTTGCTCGACGACGCCAGCGAAAAGCTGGGCGAGGGCGGGACCTTGGCGGGCGACGTCGCGTTCCGGCTCTATGACACCTTCGGTTTTCCGCTCGATCTGACGCAAGACGTCTTGCGCGGCCGTGGCATGGGTGTCGACAGTGATGGGTTCGAGGCCTGCATGGCGCGGCAACGCGAAGACGCGAGAAAGGCCTGGTCGGGGTCCGGCGACGCGGCGACCGACGCCGTCTGGTTCGACCTGCGAGAGAGTATCGGAGGTACTGAGTTTCTGGGTTACGCCACGGAACGGGCCGAAGGGGTCGTGACCGGCATCGTGACGGACGGCGCAGCAGTCGAGACAGCGGAGGCCGGCGCGAACGCTTCGGTGATCGTGAGCCAGACACCGTTTTATGGCGAGTCAGGCGGCCAGGTCGGGGATACCGGCCTACTGTTTGCCGCCGATGGCACGGAATTCGTTGTACAGGATACGCAGAAGAAACTTGCCGACGTGCACGTTCACATCGGCACGGTGAAGAAGGGTAGCCTGTCCATCGGCGACGCCGTCGAACTCCGTGTCGA
>CAYLTU010000250.1:0-3427 GCA_964386465.1 uncultured Rhodospirillaceae bacterium | reverse complement strand
CTCTGCGGCGGCACCCATGTCTCGCGCACCGGCGATATCGGCTATTTCCAGTTTACCGGCGAAAGCGCCGTTGCTGCCGGTGTGCGCCGAATCGAGGCGGTGACAGGTGCGGCGGCCGTCGAGCGGGCGAAGCGGCAATCGGCAAAACTCACCGAGGCCGCCGCCGCCTTGAAGGCGCCGGCCGAAGAGCTTCCGGCGCGGATTGCAAGCTTGCTCGACGAGAGGCGCAGTCTGGAGCGTGAAATCTCCGAACTTCGCCAGCAAGTGGCCATGGGCGGTGGCGGATCCGGGGAGTTGCCCGGCGCGAAGGATATCGGTGGTATCGCATTGGCCTCCCGTACGCTCGATGGCGTACCGGCCAAGGAACTGAAGCCATTGGTTGATTCACTTAAGTCGCAGCTCGGCTCCGGCGTGGTGGCGGTCGTATCCATCATTGACGGCAAAGCATCCCTCGTCGTTGGTGTCACCGACGACCTCACAGAGCAATTGAGCGCGGTCGATCTGGTGCGGGCCGGGTCGGCGGCGGTCGGTGGCAAGGGAGGCGGTGGCAGGCCGGATATGGCGCAGGCCGGCGGGCCGGACGGGGCAGCCGCGGCCCAGGCGATCGCCGCAATCGAAGGCGCAATTGCCGAGCGGGCTTGATCGGTCGGGCCTCGACCCTTAGGCTGCGCGCCGCAAATCTCATTGTAATAGGATAGTCGCATGCGGTTCGAGGGCACGGACAATTATGTCGCCACGGAAGATCTGAAGGTTGCGGTCAACGCCGCGGTCGTTCTGGAGCGCCCGCTGTTGATCAAGGGCGAACCGGGGACCGGCAAAACCGTCCTCGCGCAGGAAGTGGCGCATTCGCTTGGAATGCCGCTGATCGAGTGGCATGTGAAGTCGACGACGACCGCGCAGCAAGGTCTTTACGAGTATGACGCCGTGCGCCGTCTGCGTGACAGTCAACTTGGCGACGAAAGCGTGAAGGATATTCAGAACTACATCCAGCAGGGAAAGCTTTGGGAATCGTTCGATACGCCCGAACGCCCGGTTCTGCTGATCGACGAAATCGACAAGGCGGACATCGAGTTTCCGAACGATCTCCTGCTTGAGCTCGATCGCATGGAATTCTTCGTCTATGAGACCAAATCGGTGGTCAAGGCGGTAAACCGCCCAGTCGTTATCATCACGTCGAACAACGAAAAAGAACTGCCGGACGCGTTCCTGCGGCGCTGTTTCTTCCATTACATCGCTTTCCCGGACCGCGAGACGATGATCAAGATCATCGATGTCCACTACCCGAACATTCAGTCCGAACTGGTCCGCGAAGCGCTCAATCTCTTCTACGACGTGCGTGAGGTTCCCGGCCTGAAGAAGCGACCTTCGACTTCCGAACTGCTGGACTGGATCAAGCTGCTGATGGCAGAGGATATTCCGGCCGACGTATTGCGCAGCAAAGACTCGACGAAATTGATCCCGCCCTTGTATGGCGCGCTGCTGAAGAACGAACAGGACGTTCAGCTTTTCGAGCGGCTCGCTTTCATGTCGCGGCGCGAACAGGGCGGCAGCTAGCCTTATACGTCGGTTGGAATAGCCGAGCGCGGCGCGGGCGCTTGAGGTTCGGTCAATTCCGGCGGTCGCCGTGCATTCGGTCGTGGCCGCCCGACGCTTTTATACGTTGCCGGCGGGCTGTATGATCCTGCGCAACCGGGAGTGATCGATGTTTTTGAACCTTTTCACCGAATTGCGGACGGCGGGTCTGCCGGTCACGTTGAAGGAATATCTGTCGCTGATGGATGCGATGGATCAGCGCGTGATCTCGCAAAACGTCGATGAGTTCTACTATTTGAGCCGCGCGGCGCTGGTCAAGGACGAGCGCCACCTAGACCGTTTCGACCGTGTGTTCGGGCATGTCTTCAAGGGGTTGGAGCCGCCCGAAGGCGACATGCCGGTGGAATTGCCGGAAGAATGGCTGCGCAAGATTACCGAAAAACTCCTGACCGATGAAGAAAAGGCGCAGATCGAAGCGCTGGGCGGTTGGGAAAAATTGATGGAAACGCTCAAAAAACGGTTGGAGGAACAGGAAAAGCGGCACCAGGGGGGCAGCAAGTGGATCGGCACCGCCGGCACATCTCCGTTCGGCGCCTATGGCTACAATCCGGAAGGCATTCGTATCGGCCAGGAAGAATCGCGGCATCGGCGCGCGGTCAAGGTTTGGGACAAGAGAGAGTTCAAGAATCTCGACGATACGGTCGAGCTCGGTACCCGTAATATCAAGATGGCGCTTCGCCGTTTCCGCAAATTCGCGCGCGACGGGGCGGAGACCGAATTCGACCTGCCGGGTACGATAAAGGCAACGGCGCACAATGGCGGCTATCTCGATATTAAGATGGTTGCGGAGCGCAAGAACGCGATCAAGGTGTTGCTGTTCCTGGATATCGGCGGATCGATGGACGATCACGTCAAGATTTGCGAGGAGTTGTTCTCGGCGACGCGGACAGAATTCAAACATCTCGAGTTCTTCTATTTTCACAACTGCCCCTACGAGACGGTCTGGAAGGACAACCGGCGGCGCCACAACGAACGGATCGATACGTTGGAGGTCCTGCGGACCTATCCATCGGACTACAAATGCGTTTTCGTCGGCGACGCGACCATGAGCCCGTACGAGATCACTTATCCGGGCGGTAGCGTTGAGCATTGGAACGAGGAGGCCGGTGCCGTCTGGTTGCAGCGGATCCTTATGAATTACAGGCATGCGGTATGGCTCAATCCGCAGCCGGCGCGCAGTTGGAGCTACACGCCCTCCATCGAAGTGTTGTCGCAGCTGATGGAAGACCGAATGTATCCGCTGACTTTGGACGGTCTTGATTCAGCGATGCGAGAGCTGACCCACTGATGATTTCGCGCGGCGGCGTGCTGCGATGGCTAACCGCGGCCAGTCTGTTTTTTCTATCTGCCTGTGCCGATTTACCGCCGACGGAAACCGAGAATCCGTTGATTGTTCCGTCTGATCGTAAGGATATCGTGTCGGTGTGTCATGATTCGGGTGACCATAGCCGCGCCGACATTCAATCGGTCGCATTGAAAGCATGCGGCAAAGGGACCGTGTCGGTGCGCCCCTGGCGTGTCGACAAAGTATTCAACGAATGCCCTGTGTTCAAAAAGACGCGTGTCAGTTTCCTCTGCGTCACGGCTGAACGCTGACCCGTTAGGTATCAGCCGACTGTTTCGAGAGCCCGTCGAACGCGGCGGCCGAATTTGCCGTTCGCGTCGATCGCTTATTTGCCATTGCCGCAGTGTGAGCGTTGTCTGGAGTTGGACATGATGGTCGACCCGACTCGCCGGCTGGTCATTGCCCGGGGGGAAGCGGCAGGGTAATCTGCGGCCGCCCCGGTTCGCTAGACAAGGTTAGCGACGGACACACCCTACGCAATCTACAGGA
>CAYLTU010000249.1:0-8578 GCA_964386465.1 uncultured Rhodospirillaceae bacterium | reverse complement strand
CCCGCTGTGCGGCGTCACCACGTTAAACATGAAGGGGAAACGGTCGAGTTTGGCGAACAGTGTCGCGACTGCGTTTCGGTCGCCATCGACGTTGATCTCATCGTTTTCCAGATCGGTTTCCCCTAGCACCAGATCGGCCAGGACCTTGTGCGGCAGCCGTACGGTAGCGACCGCGTCACCTGTTTGTTTGGCCATTATATGACTAAGGCAGCCGTGACGTAGCGAGAGTACCAAATTTTCATCCTGATCGGTTATCCGCCAATTTATTTCCATGGACTGCCCTACTACATCTTCCGGGATCAAGCGAACTGCCAAATAATCGAACAAGGTACTGGTATCAATCGCCTCCATCAGGTCCGGGCTCAGCAGCGGTCTGGGCCGTAATTGAATAACGCCGTCGCGCAATTCCTGAGCGCCATAAAGGTAGGCATTGCGCCAGGTGGCGGATTCCGCTTGATAACCCAATTGCTCGAAAGCGTCGGCGGCCAGATGACAGGCCGCTTCATTGTCCGGTTCGGCGAATACCACCTGGCTCATCACCTGCGCCACCCAGCGAAAATTGCCATTTTCAAAATCCACCTTGGCCCGGGCGATGACCGCGTCCGTCCCGCCCATATACGCGACCGTTTGTCGGGCCGTTTCAACCGGTGGCAGGGGATGCAAATTGGCCGGATTCCCGTCATACCAACTAAGATAGCGTTGATATACCGCCTTGGAATTATGGTTGACCGTGCCGTAAAAGCCCCGCGCGGCCCATTCCTTTTGCAATTCCGGCGGCAAGTCCAGTTTCTCGGCAATCTCCGCCGGTTTCAGGCCGTGGTTCATCATGCGCACGGTTTGGTCGTGGATGAATTTATAGAGGTCGCGCTGTTTCGCCAGAAAATCGACAATGCGCGCCTGGCCCCATGTCGGCCAATGATGCTGACCGATCAGGATCTCACTATCGTCGCCATAGAGTTCGATGGCTTCGCCCAGATATTTCGACCACATCCTGGGATCGCGCACCACCGCGCCCCTGATGGGGCAAAAGTTGTGCAGGGTATGGGTCGCGTTTTCCGCCATGTTCAAGACCTTGAACTGCGGAAGGTACATGTGCATCTCTGCGGGCGCTTCCGATTCCGGCGCTAGTTGAAAATCGATCTCGACGCCGTCTATGACATGGCGTTCCGTGTCGTCGACGATCAACTGGTTGGGCGCGATCAGAGATACTATTCCCCGCGGAACGGTCTTGCCGAGGCCGGCGTCAACTTGGCCGCGCGGACCCGGTCGCAGCAAACTGCCAATTTGAAATTGCGCGCGTCGATACATTGGCCGCCCGACCAGAACATTTTCGCCGCTGACCGCCTCCATGAAACCGTCCGGAGCGATAACCTTAACCCACCCGGTTTGCGCTTCCTCGGCGTTGATGACGCCTTTGACGCCGCCGTAATGGTCGGTATGGCTATGGCTGTATATGACCGCGGCGATCGGTCGTTTCGGCCGATGCTCGAAATAGAGTTCCAGGCAGGCCCGGGCGCTCTCCACCACCGATACGGGATCGATGATTATCAGGCCGCTATCGCCCTCGATGATCGTCATATTGGCGATATCCAGGCCGCGGACCTGATAAACCCGTTCCGTCACCAGAAACAGGCCATTGTTCAGGTTCAGCCGCGCTTGCCGCCACAAGCTCGGGTTGACGGTGTCCGGCGCTTCCTCCGCTTCCAGAAACTGATAATCGCGCAACCGCCAAACGGCGCTGCCCCGGGCCGTGGCGATCAGGCCTTCGGGCACGGTGCCGATGAAGCCTCTGCGCGCATCGTCAAAATCTCGAGTATCCGAAAAAGACAACTGCCGCGCCATGGCCGCATTGGCGGACTTGGTCGCGCTTTCGGCCTCTTTCGGCTGTTTCGCTGGATTGGGCGTATTCATGGCAGCGTTTTGTCCTCACTCGGAATAGGGTTATTTTCCTTCTATCATGTAGATTGTTTGGTTGTTAGCGCGAATCGCCGCGTCTGCTTCCGGCAAGTAATTTTCCGCAACAACGGTAATCCGGCTTACGGAACAAAGCCGGGTATGCACTAATGTGGTTGCCATGGCCGTTGTCAGAACAATCGAATTCATCCGCACGAGCCTTCCGTTGCGAGTGCCTTACAAACTTTCCTTCGGCCCGGTACGCTCATTCGATACCTACCTGGCGAGAATTGAACTCGACGACGGCCGCGAGGGTTGGGGCGAAACCACGGTGCTCACCGGCTACACGGATGAGACCGTCGAGGAGACGGCCCCCAACGGCCGCGAGATCGCCAAGGCCATTCTGAATCTGAACGTCGAGGACGCCCGCAAGGATGCCTATCGGTTCCACGAGCGGGCGCCTTTCGCCGTCACTTCATTCATGACCGCATTGGACATGGCGACCGGCCACCCCCTGCTGAACTCGGCGACCGCGCTGAAGGTACCGGTGCTGGCCATCATCAGTGAAAGCGAACCCGGGCCGTTGGCCACGGAAGTCGACGGTCTGCTGGCGCGCGGATACCGGACCTTGAAATTCAAGGTCGGTTTCGACGTACGGGCGGACCTCGAGGCGCTCGCCACCCTGCAGTCCGTCGTCGCCGGCCGCGCGAATATCCGTGTGGATGCGAACCAGGGATATTCCGTGGACGAGGCGGTCGCCTTTCTCAGCGAAATGTCCCCGCAGGACATCGAGCTCCTGGAACAGCCCTGCGCGGCCGGCGACTGGGACGCCGCGGAGGAAGTCGCGAAGCACGCGCATGTTCCCCTGATGCTGGATGAATCCATCTTTGGTGTTGAGGACATTCGGCGCGCCGCGGACTTGGGGTGCGCCTCTTTCATCAAGTTGAAACTGATGAAGTTGTGCTCGCTCGACAAACTGTGCGAGGGACTAGCCTTGATTCGCGAATTGGGAATGGAGCCCGTTCTGGGCAACGGCGTGGCCAGCGATATCGGGTGCTGGATGGAGGCTTGCGTCGCGGCGCGGTACGTGGAGAACGCCGGCGAGATGAACGGTTTCCTGAAGCCGGTCTCGCCCGTTTTCGACCTTCCTCTACGCGTGGAAGACGGCTGTCTTCATGTGGATCCGGGCAAGGCCATCGTCCCGGACCGGGACGAGATCGACCGCCACACGCTGGAGCACGCGACCTTCCCCGGTTGACGTCATGGACGGAGCTGAATGATGAGCGAGCAAAACAAGGGCGTCCTCGTAACCGGTGTCATCGGGTCGGATACTCACATCGTCGGCAACCGCATCCTGAGCCGCGCCCTTGAGGACAAGGGTTTCAAGGTGATCGCCTTGGGCGCTTTGACCCCCTCCGAGGAGTTCGTCGACGCGGCGATCGAAACCGATGCCGATGCCATCCTCGTGTCGTCTCTATACGGACAGGGTGAGTTGGATTGCGATGGTTTCCGCGACTTGTGCGTCGAGGCCGGCATCGGCGACACGCTTTTGTACGTGGGTGGTTACCTGGTTGTAGGGGACCGTCCTTGGGAGGAGACCGAGGCCCGATATAAGGAGATGGGATTCGACCGTGTGTTCCCGCCGCGCACCCGCCCGGACGATGTGACGGGCGTTCTCGAACAGGACATCGCCCGGCGTCGCGTCGCGCGATCCGCTGCTGGTTAGGGGTCCGGCATCGTGCCCCGAACCGCCCTGATCATCGATTTTGGCAGCACCTATACCAAGCTCCGCGCCATCGACCTCGACAGGGCCGAAGTCATCGGAAGCGGACAGGGACCGTCGACCGTGACGACCGACATCAATCACGGTCTCGATCTGGCGCTGTCGGATCTGAAGGACAGACTTGGCGGCCTGCCCACGTTCGAGTACCGCCTGGCATCCAGCAGCGCGGCCGGCGGCCTCGGCATGGTGACAATCGGTCTGGTTCCGAAGCTGACCGCCGAGGCGGCGCGCCACGCGGCGCTTGGCGCCGGCGCCAAGATCCTTTCGAATTACTCATATGAACTGACGGATGCGGATGTTCGAGAGATCGAATGTCTGAACGCCGACATCCTCTTGCTCAGCGGCGGGACGGACGGCGGAAACAAGGCGGTTTACCTGGCCAATGCCGCGGCTCTGGCGCGTTCATCGGTGGCCTGCCCGTTTGTTCTGGCCGGAAACCGTTCGGCCTCCGATCAGGTGGCTGAAATTCTGAAATCGGGGGGCAAATCCACGGTGACGACGGAAAACGTCATGCCCGAATATCTGAAACTGAATATCGAGCCCGCCCGGGAGGCGATCCGTAAACTTTTCATTGAACACATCGTACATGCGAAAGGCATAGACCGTGCGGCGGACCGATTCGATGAAATCCTGATGCCGACCCCGGCAGCGGTGCTGATGGCGGCGACCCTGCTGGCCGACGGCACCGAAGAGAGCAAAGGATTGGGGCCGCTCATCGTCCTCGACGTCGGCGGCGCGACGACGGATGTCCACAGCGTTTGCGACGGATCGCCGACGGACCCGTCCGTGACCATGCTGGGCCTGGAAGAACCCTACGCAAAGCGCTCCGTCGAGGGCGACCTGGGGATGCGCCACGCGGCCAAGGATATCGTCAACGCGGTCGGGGCCTCTGAATTCGCCCGACTTGCGGAAATGGATGAGGGCCGCGTGGCGGCGCTGTTGTCCCGATGCGAGGCGGACGTCGACTGGTTGCCCGAAACCCCGGAGGAGAACAGTTTCGACATGGCGCTCTCCCAAACGGCCGTGCGCCTGTCAATCCAGCGTCACGCCGGCAGACAGACCCTCGTTCAAACCGTACACGGCCCGACGACGGTCCAGCGCGGCAAAGACCTTGGCCGTGTCGCCACCGTCATCGGGACCGGCGGCGTTCTGGCTCATGGTGGGGCACCTCTCTCCGCGCTGTCCGGTGCCGTGCGGGCTTGCGCCGAGGCCGGCGCTCTGGGGCCGAGATCGGCGAAATTTTATCTCGACGCGAACTACACGCTCTTCGCCTGCGGACTGCTCGGCGGCCGGGAGCCGGACGTCGCCCTGAGGCTGGCGAAGAAGAGCATGGACCCCCTGTTTGAGGAGTTGGGAAATGGCGTCTTTGTCGGATAGCGCGAGGCCGGCCGGATCAAGGCCGCTCGGTCAGGCGCAAATCCCGCTCGACGAGTTCGAGAAGATGCGCGCCGACAACCTCTCCCGGTGGGAGACCGGGGCCGCGGTGTTGGACCTCGAGGAGGCGGTCGCCTACCACAAGGCGATGCCAACCCATAAGCGCCATGCGGACGTGTCCAGAAAGGCCGTCGCCGAGGGACGCTGCCTGACGCAACCCCGCGGCGGGTTCGCGACCTTCGAGATGCACCGGCATCTGCTTGAAGTCCTGGAGCGCGACGGACTGGCGGACATCCTGCCCACGACCACGGACAGCTACACCCGCAACGAGCGCTTCGATCGTGCCGCCGAAGGACTGGCCATCTCCGAAGCCAAAGGGCGCTCCATGTTGAACGGATTTCCCCTGGTCAATTACGGGGTCCACAAGATCCGTGAACTCATGGACAGGACCGAACGCCCTACGATCGCCTTGACGGGCACGACCATGCCCTGCCTGACGGGGGAGATCGCCTATGCGGGGGGCATGACGGGATATTTGGGTTCCGGCGTTGCCTATACGACCTCCTATGCCAAGGAGATTCCCATCGCCGAGGGAATCAGGAACTATCAGTATCTGGATCGGCTCGTGGCGCTGTACCAGGAAAAAGGCGTCGAATTGCATCGCCGGCAGCCCGGATTCCTGACCGGGACCAACATCAACCCCTCGGTGGCGATCCTGACCTGCATCATCGACGCCCTGCTGGCCGCCGCTCAGGGCGTGAGACATTATGGCCTCGAGCTGGGACAGACCATGCACCTGATCCAAGACGCCGCCGCCCTGGTGGCGTGCGGGGAATTGGCGCAGGAATACCTCCGCAAGGCGGGGTATGAGGACGTCTTCACGCCGGTCTCCTCCCTCCACTGGATGGGGGCCTGGCCGGCGGACCGGGCGCAAGCGGCGGCGATCATCGTTTATGGCGGCTTCGCGGCCAAGGTAGGCGGCGCTCATAGCGTCACCACCAAGACAACATCCGAGGCAATCGGGCTTCCGACGCCGGAATACAATGCCGAGGGCCTGGTCATGACCCGCATGGGCGTCTACCTGGCCCGGGACATCAGTCTGGCCGGGCATCCCGAGTTCGAACTAGAGAAGGACCTGATTTGCCGCGAGGTCCGGCCGATTATGGATAAGGTCCTGGAGATGGGTGACGGCGATGTGTCCGTCGGCGCCGTCAAGGCCTTCGAGGCGGGCGTCATGGACGTGCCCTGGTCGCCCAACCGGGATTGCAAGTGCCTGATCACCCCGGCGCGCGACGACCGCGGCTACCTGCGGGTCCTCGATCCCGGCAACATGCCGTATCCGAAGGACGTCCTCGAATACCACGAAGAGCGGCTCAAGGCGCAATCCGAGAGATCGGGCAAGCCCTTCGGGCCGGATCTCGCGATCGACAGCGTGTACGAATTCTCCGAGGAAATGGGAACCTTGATGCCCTATCCGTTCAAACACCGGGATTGATCTTCGGTACGGCAGCTTTCGCCCTGCCGCTTATTTCGAACCGGAGAGGAAATGGCGCGCCTAAGAGGAGAAAGTTCGAACCGCTTGTTCGAGGTTTTTGCCGAGTGGGGTGCGATCTTGGAAGGAGGCAGCGCCAGAATCGAAGTGCCGCCAACGTTTTGTCGAGAATGAGGGGCAAACCGGAGGCTTTCGGGTCAAAGTCTCAAGTTTGCAAAATCGACCGATATGGACATTCTTTGGTCTCAGGACCGGTCGCAACTCAGAGCGAGATTGAATTTTCAAAAGTCGAGGCGATAATTGGATTATGGACAAAGATTATTTACAGCGACGCCAGGAAATTGAATCTCAATTCAAGCGGTATTACAGAAACCGCCAAGAAACAGAAAAATATGACTCTCCTTCGGGTAGATACCAGTTAACAATCGACACGTACTCTTCGGGGAAGAATACGTGGGAATACACACGGGGCTGTGTCCGGCACGCCAATGGCGGCGAAGTCATTGCCGACGTGAAACGGAATTTCGGACATTTTTGGTATTCGTGGATTCAACATTCGAACGGAAGCGAATATTTGCTTTGCGGCGAAGACTACCAAGGTCAGACAGTTATCAATTTGAGCAAAGCTGATACACACACGTATTTCCCAAATTCTGGATACGAAGGCATGGGGTTTTGTTGGACGGCGGCTTACTCGTCTCCCGACTCGACCATTGTCGCTGTTGACGGGTGCTACTGGGGATGTCCGTACGAAATAGTATTCTTTGACTTCACGAAACCTGAGGATCTCCCATACAAGGAATTTCTACGTGTGGACACGCTAGACGAATGCGACGGCTGGCTGGATAACGATAGGTTCAAGTTAAAGCGGGAGATTCGAATTCGGAAGGCGGATGGTTGCCCCTATGACGAGTTATCGGAAGCCGAACAAGACGAACTCGACGCTAGCGATGAGTTAAACGAATACGTGAACAAGGAAGTGATCGTAACCCGTGAACAAATTTTACGTGCCGGCACCTGACTGTTTCTAGCCGAAAGCGGCTACCTGTCGTTTGGGATGTCCAAGAGCCATTCCTAGCCACAACCAGACCATTGACCGTGATGCCAACAACGTCTGAGTTTACACGCATGTAGGCGCCAATGGCGCCGAAGTCAGACGCGGTTCAGTTTTGCAGTTCTCAACTAAAACTTTCGCCCAAGCGAAGCGTTTCGCGGTGTTAGTCTGGTACCAGCGTAAGAAAGCGTGACGTCCAGGCAGCGAGCCTACGGCGAACGGCGTGCTATGGAAAATCATGGCGCGCCCGGGAGGACTCGAACCCCTTGTTCGAGGTGCTCTGCGAATGGAGTGCGGTTATGGAGAAAGATTGCGGCGAAAATAATGAATCGCCGATCGAAAGTCTGGAATGCGAACCAGACTGGACATTGTTGCAGTCGCGGCCCAACCGGAAAACCAGCCATCGGACAATATCCGGTTTTAGCGCTTGTGCTCCGTAACAGGCGCTAGGAAACAATTGCGCAGCGCGCGAAACAACAAATGCGCCGCTATTCGCTCGGTGCGTCCTGACGGATCGAGAGAGGGCGCGACCTCGGCGATATCGATGCCATCGACGTTCTCTTGCGCGATCACGTCGAGTATTTGGCAGTACTGGCGCGGGGTGATGCCGCTCGGTACGATCGACCCGGTACCGGGTAGGAACCCAGCATCCATCGCATCGATATCGATCGACAGGTAAAGGCTTTCGCAGCCACGGGTCGCATGCGCGACGGCGCGGCGGGCGACCTCTTCCGCGCCAAGTTCATGGACCTCTCCGGACGAAAAGATTTTTCCGCCCATTTCCTCGATCAGCTTCAGCTCATCGCCATCGACCCAACCGGTGATGCCGATCCAGACCATGTTCGCTCTTTCGACGTTGGGCAGTTCGGAAATCCGCCGCCCGTTCGTCGCATGGTTATGCGTACCCCAGGCGCCCAGCCGGTCCGCGAAATCCAGATGGCCGTCGATCTGAATGTAGCCGAACCGGCGGTCCGGGTGACGC
>CAYLTU010000248.1:0-8586 GCA_964386465.1 uncultured Rhodospirillaceae bacterium | reverse complement strand
TTACCTATGTCGCCGGTTCGGACCACCTCAGTCCTCCCCCATCAAGGGGGAGGAGATTAACGGTTGATATGAATAAGTTATCCCTTCCCCCCTTGCGGGGGAAGGTTAGGATGGGGGGGGAGAAACGACCCGGATGCCGTTATTTCGCAGAGGGCTCTTTCCGAGATTAAGGCAAGGGCCTGTTGCTCCCCCTGTGGCACTCACTACCGCCGATCGGGTATCCTATCCTGGTCCGTGTCGGAAACCCCGAACGCCAAGGAGATATGATGAGCGGCCGAGATATCTGGGTGCGCGCCAAGTTCCTGATCGAGAAGTACGGCGACGAGGCCGCCATCTACGCGGCCTTGCGGACCGAGGACCTGCTCGACAAGGGCGATGTCGGCGAGGCCGCTACCTGGCACGAGATCATCAAGGCGATCGAGGCGCTGGAGAACACCGAGCCCACCGGTCCGCTGCATTAGTGCTGGATCGTTTATGGCAACGGAGATCGAACCGCATCCGGACATGCGGACGCTGATCGCGGCCCGCGACGCGTTGCCGCCGGCGACGACGATCGCCGAGCAGCGGACCAACTGGACCATCCTCAGCGAGGCGCTGCGCGCGCCCTATCCGGAGGACATGACGGTCGAGGTGGCCTCGGCGCCCCGTAAGGACGGCGCCGTGCCGTTGCGGATCTACCGTCCCGCCGACGCGAACGGCGGCGGGATCCTCTACTTCCATGGCGGCGGTTTCATGAAGGGCGATCTCGACAGTGGCGATTGCGTCGCCTGGGGCTACGCGGACGAGACCGGCGCGACCGTGGTCAGCGTCGACTATCGCCTGACGCCGGAGCATGCCTTTCCCGCCGCGTTCGACGATTGTTACGCCGCGCTGGAATTCGTGGCCGGCGGCGACATGCCGATCGACCCGGACCGCGTCGCGGTCGCCGGCGATAGCGCGGGCGGCAATCTGGCGGCGGCCGTCAGCCTGGCGGCGCGCGACAGGGATGGGCCGAAGATCGCCGCCCAGGCGCTGATCTATCCCATGCTGGGCCTCTGCCTCACGCAGGGTTCGTCCGCCGGGCAGGGTGACGCGCCGGGTCTGTCGGCGCGGGCGGTCAGCGAGTATTGGCGGCTTTACCTGGACGGCGCGGAGTCGACCGAAGATTCCTACGCCGCGCCTTTGGTAGGAACCGACTTCGCCGGACTGCCGCCGGCGCTGGTCCACACCGCCGAATACGACCCGCTCCGCGCCGACGGCAAAGTCTACGCCGACCGCCTGCGCGCCGCCGGCACGGAGACGACATACCGCTGCGCGGCGCGCATGATCCACGGTTTCACCCGCGTCCGCTTCGCCGGCCCCGACGTAGCCCGCGAGTTCGACATCATCTGCTACTTTTTGAAGCAACATCTCGGCTCCTGAATTCCTATCCATACGGCAGCCGCAGATGGGAAAAAATGATTGGCGCCCGATCCGCACCCCCTTTAACCTGCGGTATACGGGTAGGTGAATGCGCAAAAATCCAATGGGAGGATTCACGATGAAAAAACAGATTTTGGCCATTGCGGCCGCGGCGATGCTGGCGACGCCCGTCGCGGCGCAGGACATCAAGATCGGCGTTATCCTAGGCTATACCGGCCCCATCGAATCGCTGACCGGTGATATGGCGGCGGGGGCCGAGCTGGCGATGAGCGAAGTCAACGCCGCCGGCGGTGTTCTGGGCGGTCGCAAGATCGTGCCGGTCCGCGGCGATACGACCTGCGTCGATTCCGCCGCGGCGACGGCGACGACGGAACGCCTCATCACCTCGGACGGAATCAGCGCCATCGTCGGCGGCGACTGCTCGGGCGTGACGACCGCCATGCTGAAGAACGTGGCGATGGCGAAGGGAATCGTCATGGTCTCGCCGTCGGCGACGTCGCCCGCACTGTCGACGGTGCCGGACAACGGGTTGTTCTTCCGCACCGCGCCGTCCGATGCGCGCCAGGGCCAGGTGCTGGCCGCGATCCTGAAGGACAAGGGCGTCAAGAAGGCGGCGCTGACCTATACGAACAACGATTACGGCAAGGGGCTGGCGGAAAGCATCAAGGCCAACTTCACCAAGGTCGGCGGCAAGATCACCATTTCCGCGGCCCACGAAGACGGCAAGGGCGACTATTCCGCGGAAGTCGGCGCGCTGGCGGCGGCCGGCGGCGACATCCTGATCGTCGCGGGCTATCTCGACCAGGGCGGCAAGGGCATCATCCAGGCCTCGCTCGATTCCGGCGCGTTCTCGCGCTTCGTGCTGCCCGACGGCATGATCGGCGATTCGCTGCCGCTCGCGATCGGCAAGGACCTCGATGGCTCGTACGGCACGGTGCCCGGAACGAACAGTCCGGGCGTCGCGACCTTTAAGACGATGGTGAAAAAGGCGGGATTCAAACCCGGTCCGTTCAGCGCGGAATCCTATGACGCGGCGGCGCTGATCATGCTCGCCATGCAGGCGGCAGGGTCTTCGGAAAGCGGCAAGCTGAAGGGCAAGGTCGCCATGGTTGCCAACGCGCCGGGCGAGAAGATCTATCCGGGCGACCTGGCGAAAGCGCTCAAGATCCTCGCGGGCGGCGGCGACATCGACTATGTCGGCGCCTCGGCGGTCGAACTGGTCGGCGCGGGAGAAAGCGCGGGCAACTACCGTGAAATATTGATCAAGGGCGGCAAGATCACCACGGCACGCTACCGTTAGCGGTTGGGGCGGCGGGGCCGCTTCGGAATGCCTAAGGGGCCGCCGTCCACCCCCACCCTGGCCCTGAAATGCCTGTGATGGACATTTCAGCCCATCAAGGGGGAGGGGATAACTCTTTGATTCGGGATGTTTTTCCTTCCCCCTTGAGGGGGAAGGTTAGGATGGGGGTGGAAACGCTGCAGCTGGAAAATCCGCAGATGTCTCACATGGTGACGCAACCGCCCAGGATCGCCGATGATCCGCGTTGAAGACCTGCACATGAATTTCGGCGGCATCCGCGCCGTCGACGACGTATCGCTGGAAATCGCGGCCGGTACGATCACCGGGCTGATCGGCCCGAACGGTGCCGGCAAGACGACCCTGTTCAACGTCATCGCCGGCCTCTACCGGCCGTCCGCCGGCCGCGTCTATCTCGACGACCGGGACGTCACCGGCATGCCGCCGCACGCGCTGTTCGCGAAGGGCCTGTTGCGGACCTTCCAGATCGCGCACGAGTTCTCCACCCTGACGGTGCGCGAAAACCTGATGATGGTGCCGGGCGGGCAGGCCGGCGAGAGCCTGGTCGATACCTGGCTGCGCCCCGCCAAGGTCCGGGCGCAGGACGCGGCGATCCGCGCCAAGGCGGACGAGGTCATCGAATTCCTCGAAATACCCCAGGTCGCCGACGAGATCGCGGGCAATCTTTCGGGCGGGCAGAAAAAACTGCTCGAACTGGGCCGCACCATGATGGTCGACGCCAAGATCGTCTTCCTCGACGAGGTCGGGGCCGGGGTGAACCGGACCCTGCTGAACACCGTCGGCGACGCGATCCTGCGGCTCAACAAGGAGCGCGGCTATACCTTCTGCATGATCGAGCACGACATGGATTTCATCGGCCGGCTGTGCGACCCGGTCATCGTGATGGCCGAGGGAGCGGTGCTGGCGCAGGGAACGGTCGAGGAGGTGAAAGCGAACGAGGACGTGATCGAGGCCTATCTCGGCACCGGCCTGAAGAATGCGGCTGTTACGGAGGCCCAGACATGAGCTTCCTGACGGGCGAGGGGATGACAGGCGGCTATGGCGGCGCGGACATCCTGCACGACTGCACGATCGCGGTCGAGAAGGGCGAGATCGCGGTCGTCGTCGGGCCGAACGGCGCGGGCAAGTCGACGGCGATGAAGGCCCTGTTCGGCATGCTCGATCTGCGCGAGGGCCATGTCGCGCTCGACGGCGAGGACATCTCCGGCCTGACGCCGCAAGCCCGGGTGCGCAAGGGCATGGGGTTCGTGCCGCAGACGGCGAACGTGTTCACCTCGATGACGGTCGAGGAAAACCTAGAGATGGGCGCGTTCATCCGCGACGACGATATCGGCGGCACGATGGATCAGGTCTTCGCACTGTTCCCCGTCCTGCAGGAAAAGCGGTCGCAGCCGGCGGGCGAGCTGTCGGGCGGGCAACGGCAGCAGGTCGCGGTCGGGCGCGCGCTGATGACGCAGCCGCAGGTCCTGATGCTGGACGAGCCGACGGCCGGCGTGTCGCCGATCGTCATGGACGAGCTGTTCGACCGCATCATCGAGATCGCGCGCACCGGGATCACCATCCTGATCGTCGAGCAGAACGCGCGCCAGGCGCTCGGTATCGCGGACAAGGGCTACGTGCTGGTGCAGGGGCGTAACCGCTACACGGATACGGGGGCGGCGCTGCTGGCCAATCCCGAGGTCCGCAAGTCGTTCCTGGGAGGCTAGTGTTCATTTGGAGACCACTGAGAATTACGGGACATGATATCGATTCCACCCCCCATCCTAGCCTTCCCCCACAAGGGGGGAAGGGATAGTTTTTTAGTTTCAATAATTTATCCCCTCCCCCTTGATGGGGGAGGGACAGGGTGGGGGTGAACGGCGGCCAAGTTCGCCAATTTGCAGAGGTCTCACTAGGGGAGGAGACTGTTGGAAGACGTCACGAACGCGGTCATCCTGATCCTGAACTTCCTGTTCGTGCCGGGGCTGACCTATGGCTGCCAGCTGGCGCTGGGCGCGCTCGGCGTGACGATGGTGTACGGCATCCTGCGCTTCTCCAACTTCGCGCATGGCGAGACGATGTCGTTCGGCGCGATGATCAGCATCCTGGCGATGTGGTGGCTGCAGGCGCACGACGTGTCGATCGCGCCGCTGCCGACCGTGCTGCTGGCGCTGCCCGTGGGGATCGGGGCGACGATCCTGCTGTGCCTGGCGATGGACCGCTGGGTCTACCGCTTCTACCGGCGGCGCAAATCGCAACCGGTCATCCTGCTGATCGCCTCCATCGGGCTGATGTTCCTGATGAACGGGCTGATCCGCTTCGCCATCGGGCCGGACGACCGGGTCGTCGGCGACGGCGAACGCTTCATCATAAACGCGCGCGAGTTTCGCCGCGCGACCGGCCTGTCGGAGGGGCTGGCGATCAAGACCTCGCAGGGCATCACCGTCGTCGCCACCGTCGTGCTGGTCATGGCGCTGTTCTGGTTTCTCAACCGGACGCGGGCCGGCAAGTCGATGCGCGCCTATTCCGACAACGAGGATCTGGCCCTGCTGTCGGGCATCAATCCGGACCGGGTCGTCATGATCGCCTGGATACTGACCGGTGCGCTGGCGGCCATCGCCGGCACGCTGTACGGGCTGGACAAGAGCTATAAGCCCTTCGTCTTTCTTCAATTGCTGCTGCCGATCTTCGCCGCCGCCATCGTCGGCGGGCTCGGCAATCCGCTGGGCGCGATCGCCGGCGGCTTCGTGATCGCCTTTTCGGAGGTCTCGATCACTTTCGCCTACCGCAAGTTCATCGCCTATCTGGTGCCGGAGAGCTGGGAGCCGGAGGGCCTCGTTCAGCTGCTCTCGACCGACTACAAGTTCGCGGTGTCGTTCATGATCCTGGTCCTGGTGCTGCTGATCCGGCCAACCGGCATCTTCCGGGGGCGCGTGCTATGACCCACCGCAAGCCGCTCCTGTTCGCCGCCATGGTGGCGCTGCTCGCCCTGGTCGGGTTCATGCAGAGCTGGTCGCTGGCGCTGGCGATCCTCAACCTCTGCTTGATCTCCGCCGTCATGTCGCTCGGCGTCAACATCCAGTGGGGCTATGCCGGACTGTTCAATGTCGGCGTGATGGGTTTCGCCGCGCTCGGCGGCCTCGCCGGGGTCCTGGTCTCGACGCCGCCGGTGACCGCCGCCTGGGCGGCCGGAGGTGCTGGTATCCTGAAATCGGGCGGCGTCGCGCTGATGACCATCGCTGCGGTGTGGTTCGTGATGCGGCGCTGGCGGCCGCCGTTCAAAGGCGTGGTCGCGGCGCTCGTCATCGCGGTGGGGTTCTTCGCCGCGCGCGCGGTGTTCGACCCGGCGGTGGAGGCGATCGAGGCGGTCGAATCCGCCAAGACCGGCTATCTCGGCGGGCTCGGCCTGCCGATCCTGTTCAGCTGGATCGTCGGCGGGATTTTCGCCGCGGGCGCGGCCTGGGTCGTCGGCAAGGTGTCGCTCGGGCTGCGTTCCGACTATCTGGCGATCGCCACGCTCGGCATCTCGGAAATCATCGTCGCCATGCTGAAGAACGAGGACTGGCTGACGCGCGGCGTGAAGAACGTGTCGGGCCTGCCGCGCCCGGTCCCCTACGAGATCGATCTGCAGCAGGCGGCGTGGTTCCAGTCGCTGGCCGACACCCTGGGATCGACGCCGATCGACCTCTCCTCGATCACGGTCAAGCTGTGCTACGCCGTGCTGTTCACGATCGTGCTGCTGGCGATCCTGTGGCTGTCGGAAACCGCCCTGCGCTCGCCCTGGGGCCGCATGATGCGCGCCATCCGCGACAACGCCACGGCCGCGGGCGCCATGGGCAAGAATGTCACGAAACGCCACCTCCAGGTCTTCGTCCTGGGCTCCGCCGTCATCGGCATGGCCGGCGCGATGCTGACCACGCTCGACGGCCAGTTCACCCCCGCCTCCTACCAGCCGCTGCGCTTCACCTTCGTGATCTGGGTGATGGTGATCGTCGGCGGCTCGGGCAACAATCTCGGCGCCGTACTGGGCGGTTTCCTCATCTGGTTCTTCTGGATCGAAGCCGAACCGATCGGCCTCTGGCTGATGGACGTGCTGACGTCCGGCATGGCGGAGGACAACCCGGTCCGCGCGCACCTGCTCGAAAGCGCCGCCCATATGCGCCTGATGACGATGGGGCTGATTTTGCTGCTGGTGTTGCGCTTCACGCCGCGCGGGTTGATCCCGGAGGAGAAGCGGTGAGGGTTGACAGTAGGGAGATAGCCGAACATTCAAAATTCAAGGCTTGACCCCGAACGGGAACGAACCGTCCGCCGCAAAGGCACTGAATACCGGCAGTTTCGAAGTCATCGCTATTGCTGATTGCGGTGCTAACGCTGTTGAAAGATCGGGTAGGGGAGGCGCGACCTAAGGCGTTAGGATGCTGATTTCATAAATAGCCGATCCTACAGCAAAGATAAAAAGAGCGGTTGGCAGCCCTGCATCGACTATCCAAAAATAAGTTCGGCGCCACCTGTAGTCCTTAATCGCAGCGCGCGTCCCGGGGATTTGTTTGAGGATACTTTCAAGATTAGTTTTATGTTTATCGATATTTGTTTGGAGATTATCAATCTTGGGGCTGCCCTCCTGCATCTCATCCCTCTGCCTAATATGGTCGGCAATTCTTGCATTTGTCTTTACCTCTGAAGCAAGCAACCCTTTCAGCTTAGCCTTATTGTCGGCATTGTAGGAGTTAGGAAGTTTCTGCCATTTGAAATAATCGGGAAAGGCGAGACCGAAAAACCGGAAGCCGTAGTACATCAGCACCGCTAGTAACATCCGCCATATCCAGATTTCACCGCCCTCTTGAATTTCGAAATTAAAGGGTTTGGACTTTCCGATCTCAACCAACGGCACCCAGGCAAAGATGATAGTGGGGACGGACACGGCCATCAGGTTCCGTCCGTATTTCAGGGTGCGTTCAGAGAAGCTTTGAACGGCTGTAATTTGGTCGTTTTCGGCCATCGGATTACTCGGCTTTTAAGCCAGGAGAAATCTATCAAATAAAGTCTTTATAGGTAGTCAAGGCGACGTTGAAGCCTTCGGATAGAACGTAGTGAACCATTGGAGTTTGACTTTCTCAAAGGCAGCGCGCGTCTCCACACCATCGGTCCAGGATCCAGGGTAAAAAGCTCCGAGCATTTCCCCAACTTGAAAGGCTAACCGACCCATTTCAGAAACCGTGGCCAAAATTGTTCCCTCTTCGATGAAAGGGCCAATAAAAGCATCGCCTTCCTTGTGAGGCCGCAGCATGTAATGAGACTTCATTGTTGGATGCCCCGCTAATTCAGAAAACATCTTGTAAGCTTCGGCTCTCTTTTTTTCCGTAAATCCATCGCGCTTATCGAGCTTTTCGCGGACGCGCGCTGGACTGAACTTCTTCCATATCGTCGTCTCATCAGCGAATCGCCATTGTTCGATCTGTGTGTGGTCGCTTTGAAAAAGGTCCAGAAGAAAGACCGTCTCCAGAATGTCACGCATAATCAACGCACTGTTTTGCGAGTAACCCGAAAACGCGAGCTTTATACTCGCGCCGAATGCATTGAATATCCGCATACCCAACATTTGGATAACCTTCAAATCTTCATCGTCGGTATTGTACTGACGCAAAACATCAGACAAATCCATCGCGCGCTCGACAACATTGAGGTGCAACGCCATCCGATCATCGTTCGCTACAAGCGCTAGCGCTTTCGCACGCAGGCCCTCTTCCCCATGATGAAGGAGGGCTAAGTTCTCTGGGATAATATTCTTGGTGTCGTCGTTGTCGGTCATCAGATCATTACACGCAGCTATTAACGAGTCGGTCGTGAAGAATACGGATTTTCAGGCCAATTGCGCGAATTTCGGC
>CAYLTU010000247.1:0-8603 GCA_964386465.1 uncultured Rhodospirillaceae bacterium | reverse complement strand
CCCGATCGGCGAAGTCTTCTCCCAGCGCCTCGAACTCCGACTCCTGCCAGCCGACGCCGATCCCAAGCCGGGCGCGTCCCCCGGACAACAAATCCAAGGTACTGAATTGCTTTGCCACTAGGACAGGTTGACGTTGCGGCAGAACGAGGACCTCGGTGCCTAGCGTGACCCGTTCCGTTACGGCCGCGATGAAGGAAAGCGCGGAGACGACTTCGAGGATGGGCATCTTCGGCGAATAGAGCGACTTCCCGCGTCCCTCGACATCGTATCCCATCACGACGTGATCGAAGATATCGATATGGTCGTAGCCGATCTCCTCGATGCCGGTCGCCATGCGCGCCACCATCGCCGGGCCTTCGCGGTAAGACACGCTGGGAAACTCGACGGCCAGTTTCATACCCTTCTTCCTCACTGCTCTCTTCAACGACAGAGAATACAGCCGGAGCTTGTTGCGCCAAACCGGGACCAGGGAATATCGACTTCATCCCTCGTGGAATCGGACTCCTTTCAAGACTAGACTTTCTGTCGAACGACCAAATGATTTGGAGCTGGGACCGGTATGGCACCGACATCAAAAGACATCGAACGATTGTTTCGAGGCAGTGCGACGCCACGCGGTGGCAGTGTTCCTGGCGGGCCGCCCTTTACCACGAGGCCGGAATTGAGCGGTACGTACGGCATGGTCGCATCGACCCACTGGCTCGGCACCGCCGCCGGCATGTCGCTTCTAGAAAAAGGCGGCAACGCGTTCGACGCCGCCGTCGCGACCGCACTGACCTTGCAGGTCGTCGAACCTCATATGGCGGGCCCGGCCGGCGACGCGCCGATTATCCTGTGCGACGGCAAGACGGGACGCGTTTCGGTAATTTGCGGCCAAGGCGTCGCACCCGGTAACGCAACGGTCGACGCGTACCGCGACCTCGGCCTCGATATCGTGCCGGGCGCCGGCCTGCTGCCGCTGGTCGTCCCGGGCGCTTTCGACGCCTTCATGCTGCTCTTGCGCGATTGGGGAACGCTGCGGGTTCGCGACGTGCTTGAGCCGGCGATCGGACATGCGCGCAACGGCTATCCCATCTCGGCGCTGACCGTGGCGTCCATAGACTCGCTGTCGGAGCTTTTCGTCGGACATTGGCCGAACTCGGCCGAGGTCTATTGTCCGGACGGAAACGTCCCGAAACCAAACCAGCTCTTCTCGAACCCGATATTGGCGGACACGTTCGAACGCATCCTTCTGGAGGCGGAAGCGGCCGGCGCGGACCGCGAGGCGCAAATCGAGGCAGCCCGCGATGCGTTCTATCGCGGCTTCGTCGCCGAAGCCGTCGACGAATTCTGCCGCGAGAACAAATTCCTCGACACATCCGGACGGATGCATTCGGGATTTCTCCGCGGCGAGGACCTTTCCCGCTGGTCGGCGACGGTGGAAGCGCCGCTTTCGCTCGATTACGGCAATTACACCGTGTTCAAATGCGGACCGTGGAGCCAGGGGCCGGTATTCCTCCAGCAGCTTGCCCTGTTGCGCGGTTTCGACCTCGACGCAATGCCGCCGAACAGCGCGACGTTCGTCCATCACGTGACGGAGAGCACGAAACTCGCTTTCGCCGACCGCGAAAAATTCTACGGCGACCCCGATTTCGTCGATGTCCCGATCGATACTCTGCTTTCCGAAGACTACAACAGCGCGCGACGGGCGTTGATCGGCGGTTTCGCCTCGGAGAATATTCGACCGGGCAAAATCCCCGGCTTTGGCGGTCCGGTCGTTTTCGGCCTTCCGGACGGACGGCGCCTATCGGTTTCGGAATCGGGCGAAACGACGCCTCTAGCCGACCCAGTCGAAGCCGTCTCGATCGCGACCGGCGACACTGTTCACCTCGATGTCGCGGACCGGCACGGGAACATGGTCTCGATCACCCCAAGCGGCGGCTGGCTGCGCAGTTCGCCCACGATCCCGGAGCTCGGCTTCGCGTTGTCGAACAGGGGTCAGATTTTCACCCTCGAGGAAGGTACGCCCGGTGGGATCGCGCCCGGCAAACGCCCTCGAACAACGCTGAGCCCCGGCTTCGCGACCCGCGACAGCAAGCCATACATGGCGTTCGGTACACCGGGTGCGGACAGGCAGGACCAATGGGCGCTGCAATTCTTTCTCCGCCATGTCCATCATGCCCAAAATTTGCAGCAAGCGGCGGATGCGCCGACCTTCAACACGTCGCATTTTCCAGGTTCGTTCTACCCGAAGCGCGCCGCGCTGCGATCGCTGGAACTCGAAAATCGGTTTTCCGACGATACCATCGCCGAACTCCGGAACAAAGGGCACGACGTTTCAATCGGCGAGGAATGGTCGCAAGGCAGGATGTGCGTCGTCGCGCGCGACGGCGATCTCATCAAGGCGGCAGCGACCGCGCGCAATACGCAAGGTTACGCGTTCGGCCGCTAACGCCGCAGCGCCAACTTCGCCGCATTGACGGGCGGCGTCGAACCACTAGACCATTGCGATTTATGACTTCGATATAGTCAATTTCCGGCGGAATCCCGGGGCAAAACCGGCTGATCGGCGCAGGCCTTGTTTCGGTTGAATTAGGGGAACATTAACGAACTCCTGAGATCATATTCGACAAAGTTTTTTGTACAAAAATTACTGTTGCGATTTAGTCCGCCACGGAATGTATGGCAGCGTTCGAAAGATGGGCCACTGTAGATGCGTTGCCGGCCCAGAAATTTGCTTGCTCTACCGAGATGTGGACACGTCTGTTTCGGATTTGGGGAAACGGGTGGTTCGACTGAATGCAACGCCCTTGGCAAAATCGAGCGTGCGTGAATACTCGTGCCGAAGCCAGGGGATCTAACAGTAGCGGACGGAGCGAAGCGATGTTGATGACTGGGGTGCAGAGGGTCGCGCCGGATGTGCGAACCGATCCGAAGAATGTCCTGATAATCGACGCCGACACTTCGTTTGCGGACGAAACGGCGGCTGCGCTCCGAGATTTCGGATACGAAACGCAAACCGCCGAGAACCCTCAAGACGGTATCGCGCGCCTGGCGACTTTCGCGGCCGACGTGGCGCTGCTCGATACGCACATCGGCGCCTATGACGGTATCGAACTGATCGCCGCGTTGCGTGAATGCAACCCGGATATCCTCTGCATCCTGATAAGCGGGCAATCCGACACGCAATCCGCCATCCGGGCCTTGCGGTTCGGGGCGTTCGATTACCTCGCGAAGCCGATTGAAATCGAAATATTGGACGCAGCGCTTGACCGTTGTTTCGACCGCCTCAAACTGGAGCGCGACAAGGCACATGCCGAACACGCGCTTGCCGAAAGCGAAGCGCGCTTCCGCGCTTTCTTCGACAACACGCCCGTTGTCATGAGCATTAAGGACATGGATAGCCGCTACCAGATGGTCAACAAGCCCTATCAAGAGTGGCTGGGACGTCCGGTCGATCAGCTTGTCGGGAAAAGCGCCCACGATGTCTATGCGGACAGCAGCCAAGCAAACGCATTCAATTCATTGGACAGAGCGGTCATCGAGAGCGGGAAAGTTCAGGAATCCGAAATCAAAGTCGCGAGGCAGGACGGCGCGATCCGGGAGCTGGCGACGATCAAGTTTCCGATCAAACTCGGCGATGGCGACATATCGGCAATCGGTACCGTCGGCATCGACATAACCGAACGCAAGGAATCCGAGCGGGCGCATGCGCAGAGCGAAGAACTGTTGCGCAGTTTCATCGACAATAGCGACGCGACGATGAACATGAAGGATTTGGACGGCCGCTATTTGCTGGTAAATGAAACATTCAGGCGATTACAGAAAAATGAAACAGCGCTAGGGAAGACCTATTCGGATATCGGCGACGAAGCGGATGCGGCCAATATGGACGCGGTTGAGCGTCGGGTAATCGAAACCGGAGAAATCCAACGAGGCGCCGATCTCGTCGAATATCCAAACGGCGAAACATGGTACCGCCGTTACACGAAATTCCCCGTTTCCGACGCGGAAGGCAATCTGCTTGGCGTCGGCGGGATCGGCACCGATATCATGGGGATTGTCCGGGTGGAGAATCAACTGCGCGAAACGGAAGCGCGGTTGCGCGCGATCATCGACAACTATCCATCGATGATCAGTCTGAAAGACTCCGAAGGGCGGTATCTGGTCGTAAACCAGGCTTTTGCGGATGTGCAAGGCATTTCGATTGACGACGCCGCCGGCAAAACCATCGATGAGTTGGAAACGCCGGAACCGCAAGACATCGTAAAAGCACATGACAGTGAAGCGATCGCGCTGGGATGCCCGGTTACCCGCGAGCACGTTTGGCCCGACACCGAAGGCCGCACCACGCGACACGCGGTAACAAAGTTTCCCGCTCTTGACGCCAACGGAAGGCTGATGGGCGTCGGAACCATATGTTTGGACGTCACGGAACGACGGCATGCGGAAGACGCGTTGCGTGAAAACGAAAAACTGCTTCGTTCGATTCTGGACAGCATACCCTCTCCCATTTCGCTCAAGGGGCTGGATCGAAAATTCATCCTTGTCAACAAGGCATTCGAAGAGGTTCTCGGTCTGAATGCTGAACAGGTCGTCGGACGAACAGCGGAAATCCTGTGGCACGAGAGCGAAGCGTCACGGATCGAAGCTCATGAACAGAGCGTCATCGACACAGGCATCACCCGTACGGACGAGCGTTCCAACGTTCTCCTCGACGGTAATCCAATTCATAGCATCGCAACGAAATTTCCAATTTTCGACACCGATGGCAATGTCAAGCTCATCGGTACGATTTTGACGGATATTTCGGAACGAAGAGCGGCTGAAGAGGCGGTCCGAAAAAGCGAGCAACAGCTTCGTCTCATCATCGACTCCCTGCCTATCGCAATCAGTTATATCAGCGCCGATGAGCGCTATGTCCTGACCAACAAGACGAGCGCCCGCTGGAACGCGACGACTCCTGAAAACCTGACCGGCAGATTCCTCGAAGAAGTGCAGCAAACGACGTTCCCGAATTTACGCGAACGGATCGACCGGCCGCTGAACGGAGAAGAATGCACCTTCGAAACCGCCGCTTTGTACCCAGACGGTGTAACGCGGGATATCCAAATCACGAACGTGCCTGATTTCGATCCCGACGGCAGCGTGCGCGGCTTCTTCGGTATGGCCCAAGACATTACCGCCCGTAAACAGGGGGAGCGGCAGCATAGGGAGACCGAGGAACGGTTCCGCGCGGTCATCGACTATTCGCCTGCGGCGATCTTCGTAAAGGATCTGGACGGCCGCTACCTGATGATCAACAGGACTTTTCGGAAATGGCTCAACATCGACGAGGATGCCGACTATTTAGGGAAAACGGCGCACGACTATTTCGCATCGGAAACTGCCGAAAGAATTGACGCGCACGAACGGCTCATCGCTTTTATCGGAAAGTCATCCGTGCAGGAACGCGAGGTCGTCTGCCCCGATGGCGTGACGCGCCAGACCTGGTCGCACAAGTTTCCGATTTCTGATACCGATGGCAATTGCACGGCAGTCGGCACTGTTGTCTTGGACGTTACTGAACAGCGCTGCTTGCAAGCTCAATTGTCGCAAGCGCAAAAAATGGAAGCGGTCGGTCAACTCACGGGTGGAATTGCGCATGACTTCAACAATCTTCTCGGCGTGATTGTCGGCAACCTAGATTTCCTTTCCGAAGAGCTGCGGGACAATCCCGACCTCTTCGGCATGGTCGAACCCGTGATGAGAGCGGCGTTGAGCGGTGCGAATTTGACGCGGCAGCTACTTGCGTTTTCGCGCAAGCAGCCCTTGGCGCCTCAGGTTATCGACCTCAACCAGCATGTCAGCGATATGACGGACATGTTGCGCCGGACACTGGGCGAATCGATCGTCATCAAGATGAATCTCGACGGTCATCCGCGCACGACTGAGGTCGATCCGGCACAACTCGAAACCGTGCTGCTCAACCTGGCCGTCAACGCGCGCGATGCGATGCCCGATGGTGGCGAGCTTACGATCGAAACCTCGAAGATGGTACTCGACGACGCGTATGTTGCCCTTCACGCGGAAGTCGAGGCGGGCGACTACGCCATGCTGTCGGTAACCGACACTGGAACCGGTATGTCGAAGGAGATATTGAACCAGGCGTTCGATCCCTTTTTCACCACGAAGGGCGTTGGCGAGGGTTCCGGACTCGGGCTCAGCATGGTGTTTGGGTTCACTAAGCAGTCAGGCGGTCATGTTGAGATAGAAAGCGAAGTCGGCACCGGCACTACGGTGAAACTTTACCTGCCTTACGTCGAGAAAACCGTTCCATTGGATCCGCAACTCCTTCAAGACGTGCCCGCGGCGCAAGGCGAAAAAGTCCTTGTCGTCGAGGATGACCCCGAATTGCTCATTCTGGCCGTCTCGCTGTTGGATAGTCTGGGATACAGCGTCGTCGAAGCGAAAAATGCCACCGTCGCGCTGCAGCTTCTCGAAGAAACCTCCGATATCGACGCATTGTTGACCGATATCGTCATGCCAGGGCCGATGAACGGGCTGGCGTTGGCGGAAAAGACGAAGGAAACCTACCCCGACATCAAGATTCTCTTTATGTCGGGGTACGCCTCCGAAGCCGTGGAAATTGCCGGTTGTGACGAAAAAGATTTGCTTCTGCTACACAAACCATTCCGGATACAGGAACTGGCATCCATGATGCGCATCGCATTGGACGGCTAGCGGGTTCCGGACAAAACTTTCGGGCTGCTGCGCGCTTCAATCTCTACTCGAACTTCTAACGCACACCCGAAGCGGCTAGTATTTCGCCGTGCGAAACGAACGGTGCGCTATGGGCAAGACGATATTCGAAAAAATTTGGGACGAGCATATCGTCACGGCGCGCGCGGATGGCGACGTGCTGCTCTATATCGACCGCCACCTCATCCACGACCTGCATTTCCGCGCCTTTGGCATGCTCAAGTCGAAGGGGTTGGAGATCCGCGAGCCGAACAAGCTGTTCGGCACGCCGGACCACAGTATCCCGACCACGGCAAAAGTCCTGCAGGATATACCCGAAGGCGAGATGCGGCAGACCGTCGAAGTCCTGGAGCAATCGGCAAAGGATTTCGGCTTCACGCATTTCCCGATGACGGACGAAAGGCACGGAATCGTTCATGTCGTGGGCCCGGAACAGGGCATTACGCTGCCCGGCCTTACGCTCGTCTGCGGCGATTCCCATACCTCTACGCACGGCGCGCTCGGCTGTATCTCCTTCGGCATCGGGACGACCGAATTGCAGCATGTGCTGGCGACACAGACATTGTGGCAACGCAAGCCGAAAGCGATGCGGATCGATATCACTGGCAGGCTCGGGTTCGGCGTCAGCGGCAAGGATGTCATCCTGGCTATCATCCGCCAAATCGGCACCGCCGGCGGCACAGGCTTTGCGATCGAATACGCCGGGCCCGCCATTGAGGCGATGTCGATGGACGGCCGCATGACCGTCTGCAACATGACGATCGAAGCCGGCGCGCGGTCGGGCATCATCGCGCCTGACGACACGACAATCGAGTACTGTGCCGGGCGTCCCTTTGCGCCGAAAGGCGACCATTGGGACGAGGCGGTCGCCTATTGGCGTACCCTGCCCTCCGACGAGGATGCGCAATTCGACAAAGAGGTCACGCTCGACGGCGACGCAATCGCGCCGATGGTAACCTGGGGCAACAGCCCGCAATGGGCGCTGCCGGTCACCGAAGCGGTTCCGGACCCGTCAAAAGAATCCGATCCGCTCAGACGCGCGGACATGGAAGCGACACTCGATTACATGGGTCTGAAGCCGGGCGTGCCGCTGTCCAGCATCGCCGTCGACACCGTATTCATCGGGGCTTGCACGAACAGCCGCATCGACGACATGCGCGCCGCGGCCCAGGTCGCGAAGGGGCGCCGCGCCAAAGTGCGAACCCTCGTCGTGCCCGGCTCCGGTCTCGTCAAGAAACAGGCGGAAGCGGAAGGGCTCGACACTATTTTCACGGACGCCGGGATGGAGTGGCGCGAGCCCGGCTGTTCCATGTGTGCTGCCATAAACGGCGACATATTGGCGCCGGGCGAGCGTTCCGCTTCGACCAGCAACCGGAACTTCCGGGGCCGCCAGGGTCTCGGCAGCCGCACGCATCTGGTCAGCCCCGCGATGGCGGCCGCCGCATCGGTCACCGGGCATTTCACCGATGTCCGCGAACTCGCCGAGGAAGCCTGATCATGGCGAAAAAATCGGACCTGGAGCCCTTCACGACCTTTGCCGCCGTCGCCATACCGATCGATATCGCGAATTGCGATACGGACCAGATCATCCCGGCGCGCTTCCTCCGGCGCCCCGGCAACGATCCCGAATACCAAAAGTTCCTGTTTCACGATCTACGCTTCGATACGGACGGGACCGAGAAGGAATTCATCTACAACAAACCGGCGTTTCGCGAAGGGCGGATCATCGTCGCCGATATCAATTGGGGCTGCGGGTCGTCGCGCGAAAACGCGGTGACGGCGCTCCGGGCAAACAATATCCGTTCGGTGATCGCGCCGAGCTTCGGCGACATCCACTACAGCAATTGCATCAAGAACGGCGTCCTGCCCGTGCGCCTGTCCGC
>CAYLTU010000246.1:0-8618 GCA_964386465.1 uncultured Rhodospirillaceae bacterium | reverse complement strand
GGATCGTCATCTTCCTGATGATGGCGGGGCTGTACATCGTCATGGCCCGCGCCAACCTGATCAAGAAGATGGTCGGGTTGAGCGTGTTCCAGGCCTCCGTCTTCATCTTCTATCTGACCATGGGCAAGGTCACGGGCGGCACCGCGCCGATCGTGATTCCCGGCGACCCGGTCTACTCCAATCCGCTACCGCACGTGCTGATCCTCACCGCGATCGTCGTCGGCGTGGCGACCCTGGCGCTCGGCCTCGCGCTGATCGTGCGCATCAGGGAGACCTACGGCACGATCGAGGAAGACGAAATAGACGAACAGGAATCCGAGTCTTGATCGCCGCCCATCTTCCAGCATTGCAAATAGTTGTGCCGCTCGTGTCGGCGCCGCTTTGCGTTCTTTTAGCGCGGAGCGGTCTTGCTTACGCACTCGCGCTGATCGTTTGCTGGGTGGTCTTCGCGATTTCCGTACTGTTGCTGGGCCAGGTTCTTGAAGGCGGCGTGATCTCCTACCGTCTTGGCGGCTGGGCGCCACCCTGGGGCATCGAGTATCGCGTCGACGCGGTCAACGCCTATGTGCTGCTGATCGTCGCCGCGATCGGGGCGCTGGTCATTACCTATGCCAAGCCGAGCGTCGCGCGCGAGGTCGGCGCAGGGCGCGAGACGCTGTTCTACACCAGCTACCTGCTCTGCCTGACCGGACTGCTCGGCGTCACGATAACCGGAGACGCGTTCAATATCTTCGTGTTCCTCGAGATATCGTCGCTTTCCTCCTACATCCTGATCAGCCTGGGCACCGACCGGCGGGCGCTGACCGCATCCTTTCGGTATCTGATCTTCGGTACGATCGGAGCCACCTTCTTCCTGATCGGCGTTGGGCTGCTCTATCAGGCGACGGGCACGCTGAACATCGCCGATATGGCGAACCGGGTTCAACCGCTTGGCGACAGCCGGACGGTACAGGCCGCCTTCGCCTTCATGGCGGTGGGACTGGCGGTCAAGGCGGCGCTGTTCCCGCTGCACGCCTGGCTACCGAACGCTTATGCCTATGCGCCGTCGGTTGTGACCGCGTTCCTCGCGGCGACCGCGACCAAGGTGTCGATCTACGTTCTGATCCGGACCTATTTCACGATTTTCGGATCGCAATTCTCGTTCGAGGTCATGACCCTAGGCCCCGTGCTGATGGCTTTCGCGATTGCGGCGATGCTGGTCGGTTCGACCATCGCCATCTTCCAGAACGATATCAAGCGATCGTTCGCCTATTCCAGCGTGGCGCAGATCGGCTACATGGTGCTCGGCATCGGCTTCGCGACCGTGCTGGGCGTGACCGGCGGTATGCTGCATCTGTTCAACCACGCCCTGATGAAGGGCGCGCTGTTCCTGGCGCTGGGCTGCGTGTTCTATCGAACAGGCTCGGTCTCGATCGAGGCGATGCAAGGGCTGGGCAAACGGATGCCGTGGACGATGGCCGCCATCGTTGCCGGCGGGCTTAGCCTGATCGGCGTGCCGCTTACCGTCGGTTTCGTTTCGAAGTGGTATCTGCTGCTGGCGGCGATCGATAGCGGGTTGTGGTGGGTCTCGATCTTCATCCTCCTCTCGTCGCTGCTGGCGATCATCTATGTCTGGCGTCTGGTCGAGGTGGCCTACCTGTCGCCCGCGCCGGAAGGCGCGCCGAGTGGCGAGGCGCCGCTGGTCATGCTGGTCCCGACATGGGTGCTGGTTCTCGCGAATTTCTATTTCGGCGTCGATACGCGGGTCAGCGTCGGCGTGGCGACCAAGGCGGCGGAGTATCTTCTGGGGGCCGGGTCATGAGCGCCCCGGAACTCATCCAACTCGCCCTTGCTATCCCCCTTGTCGGCGCCATTCTGATCCTGTTGGCCGACGGAAGACCGAACCTGCGCGAAGGGATCACGCTGACGACGGCTGTTCTGTGTTTCGCCACGGTCGCCTCGCTGGTACCCGGCGTGTTCCATGGCGGCCGTCCGGGCGTGTCGGTGATCGAAATCCTGCCGGGTCTCGATATCCGCTTCGAGCTCGAACCGCTCGGCATGATGTTCGCTTGTATCGCTTCGGGCTTGTGGATCCTCAACTCGCTCTATTCGATCGGTTACATGCGGGCGAAGAAGGAGCACGCGCAGACACGCTTCTACACTTGTTTCGCGATCGCCATCTTCGGGGCGCTCGGTGTGGCGACCGCAGGCAACATGTTGACCTTATTCATCTTTTACGAGGTGCTGACGGTCTCGACCTATCCGTTGGTCGCCCATCATCAGGATGCCGAGGCACGCCGTTCCGGCCGCGTCTATCTCGGAATTCTGCTCGGTACGTCGATCGGATTGCAGCTGGTCGCTATCGTTTGGACCTGGTTCGCGACCGGCACGCTGGATTTCCGCGAAGGCGGTATCCTCAACGGCCATCTCGAAGGGCCGCTGGTCGGGCTGATGCTGCTGCTCTACGTCTACGGCATCGGCAAGGCGGCGCTGATGCCGCTGCACCGCTGGTTGCCAGCGGCGATGGTCGCGCCGACGCCAGTCAGCGCCTTGCTGCATGCGGTGGCGGTCGTAAAGGCCGGCGTCTTCACCGTCCTCAAGGTCATCGTCTACATCTTCGGCGCCGATTTCCTGCGTCAATCGGGCTCCGGCGACTGGCTGATGTATATTGCCGGCGCGACCGTGCTGCTCGCCTCCTTCGTCGCCATGACCAAAGATAATCTAAAGGCGCGGCTCGCCTACTCGACGATCAGCCAGCTTTCCTACGTGATCCTCGGCGCGGCGTTGTTCACGCCGTTCAGCGTCGTCGGCGCGGGCATGCATATCGCCATGCACGCGGTCGGCAAGATCACGCTGTTCTTCTGCGCCGGCGCAATATATGTGGCCGCGGGCAAGACCGAGATTAGCGACATGAAGGGGATCGGGCGGGTCATGCCGGTAACCCTGTTCGCCTTTTTCGTCGGATCGCTCAGCGTAATCGGTCTGCCGCCGCTCGGCGGGTCGTGGAGCAAATACTATCTCGCGCTGGGGGCCTACGATGCGGGAGAGTTGATCTTCATCGGCGTGCTGATGGTCTCGTCGCTGCTCAATGTGGCCTATCTGTTGCCCGTTGTCGGGCGCGGTTATTTCAGCCGTCCGGAAGGCGATAACGGTGAGAAGCCCACGGTCAAGGAAGCGCCGATGTTCTGCCTGGTGCCGTTGTGCCTTACGGCGTTCGGCTGCCTGGTGATGTTCTTCTACGCCGACCAGCTTTACCAGCTGTTGCGGCCGATCGGGGGAAGCTGACATGGCTGACCGTAAAGATGACGGTAAGACCTACTGGCTCGACAAGACGGGCAGCGTCGACAAGGTCTGGTGGGCATTGCTGATCGTTTGCTTTCTGCTGACCGCTGCCGATCTGATCTATGAGAAACATCCGCATTACGAGATCGAGAAGTGGTTCGGCTTCTATTCCGCTTTTGGGTTCGTGTTCAGCGTCGGATTGGTGCTGGTGGCAAAGGAATTGCGCCGGCTCCTGATGCGAAAAGAAGACTATTACGATGATGATTGAGCATCTGTCGCCCGGCCTGATTTTGGTCCTCGGCGCGACCTTGGTGCCGTTGCTGCGGGGCCATTTGCGGTCCGCCTACATGCTGGCGCTACCGCTGCTATGCGGTTGGCAGATGCTGAGTTTGGCGCCGGGCGAATATGGCCAATTCGCCCTGTTCGATTACACGCTGACCATGCTCAGGGTCGACAAGCTTAGCCTGATCTTCGGCTATATCTTCACCATCGCCAGTTTCCTCAGCGTTATCTACGCGCTGCATATGAAGGACATTGTGCAGCAGGTAGCGGGTTTGGCCTACGCGGGCGCGGCGATTTGCGCGGCTTTTGCGGGCGATCTGATCAGCCTGTTCGTGTTCTGGGAATTGACCGCGATCACATCGGTATTCCTGATCTGGGCCAGCCGATCGGAGCGGGCGTTCCGTACGGGCATGCGCTATCTGGTGATTCAGGTCGGCTCCGGCGTGTTGTTACTCACGGGCGCAATCCTGATCATCGGCGAGACCGGGTCGATCACCTTCGGCCATATCGGCATCGACAGCCTCGGCGGAAAACTGATTCTGATCAGCTTCGGCATCAAGGCGGCCTTCCCGCTGTTGCACAACTGGCTGCAGGACGCCTATCCCGAGGCGACGGTTACCGGCACGGTATTTCTCAGCGCCTTCACGACTAAGCTGGCGATCTATGCGTTGGCGCGAGGCTTCCCCGGCACCGAATTGTTGATCTGGATCGGCGCGACCATGACAGCATTTCCGATCTTCTTCGCGGTCATAGAGAACAATTTGCGTCGTGTGCTGGCCTACAGTCTGAACAATCAACTCGGCTTCATGGTCGTCGGAATCGGTATCGGCACCGAGCTGGCTTTGAACGGCGCCGCCTCGCATGCCTTCGCCCACATCCTCTACAAGGCACTTCTGTTCATGTCGGTGGGGGCGGTGCTGTTCCGCACGGGTACGGCGAATGGGTCGGATCTCGGTGGCCTGTACAAGACGATGCCGTGGAGCACGACCTTCTGCATCATCGGCGGAGCGTCGATTTCCGGATTCCCGCTATTCAGCGGATTCGTCACGAAATCGATGATCCTGACCGCTGCGGCGGATGAGGGCCATTGGATTACCTGGGCGATATTGCTGTTCGCCTCGGCCGGCGTATTCCACCATTCGGGCATCAAAATTCCCTTTTTTGCCTTCTTCGCCCACGATTCCGGCAAACGTCCGAAGGAAGCGCCGCTCAACATGCTGATCGCAATGGGGCTGACAGCGTTCCTTTGCATCTTCATTGGCGTCTATCCCGCCCCGCTTTATGCCATCCTGCCCTACCCGGTGGACTACGTGCCCTATACGACCGCGCATGTGATCACCATGCTGCAGCTCTTGGCCTTCGCGGCGCTCGCCTTTGCCTTCCTCAATCGCTACGGATTCTATCCGCCCGAACTGCGGTCGACCAATCTGGATACGGACTGGATTTACCGCCACCTGATCCCGCGGACGGTCGCACGCTTTCTGGGGAGTCTTGTCGAGGCGCGCAACGAACTGCGCCGCTGGCGCGCCGCGGCGGCCGTCTATCTGCTGGACCGCTTGTTCCATTATCACGGCCCGCGCGGCATCCTCGCCCGGACCTGGGCGATCAGCGGTGCGGCACTTTGGGTAATGGTGTTGCTCGGCGGTTATTTGCTGGTCTATTACCTCTGACCGCTCGCATCGGGACGAGCACCAGCCAAACCTGACAAATGAGCCACGCCAGCCTGTACAGCTCGCCCGCGGGATCGAAAGGGCAGTACCGCACGCTACTGACCTTGATGCCCTACCTTTGGCCGACCGGCCAGTGGGGGATGCGGGCGCGCGTCTTCGTCGCCTTCGGGCTGATGGCGTTGTCCAAGGTTACCAATGTCTACGTGCCGCTTTTCTACCGCGACATCGTCAATGCGCTGACGGCTGAGACGGCGCTGGCCGTCGCTCTGCCGATCGGAATGCTGCTGGCCTATGGCGGCTCCCGGGTGCTTTCGGTGGCGTTCGCCGAACTGCGCGAGGCGATTTTCGCGCGCGTTGCGCAGCGGGCGGTGCGCAACGCGGCGCTGCGGACCTTCCGCCATCTTCACGCGCTGAGCCTGCGCTTCCATCTCGAACGTCAGACCGGCGGGCTTTCGCGGATCATCGAGCGCGGCGTGAAGGGCATCGAGTTCGTCCTTTCCTTCATGATGTTCAACATCATCCCGACCCTGCTTGAGATCTTCCTCGTTTGCGCGATCCTGTGGGGCCTGTTCGACATCTGGTACGCGTTGATCACCTTCGTCACGATCGTCGGCTACATCCTCTTCACGTTGGTCGTGACCGAATGGCGCATCCAGTTCCGGCGCGAGATGAACGACCGCGATACGGAGGCCAACACCAAGGCCATCGACAGCCTGCTGAACTACGAGACGGTCAAGTATTTCGGCAACGAGGCGCACGAAGCGGCGCGGTTCGACGGCTCCATGCGACGTTACGAAGAGGCCTCCGTCCGCAACACGGTCACGCTGTCGTACCTCAATGTCGGCCAGTCCGGTCTCATTTCAATCGGTCTCATCCTCATCATGTTCATGGCCGGACGCGAAGTGGTCGCGAATACGGTGACCGTGGGCGATTTCGTCATGGTCAACGCCTATCTGATCCAGCTTTACCTGCCGCTCAATTTCCTGGGGTTCGTGTACCGCCAGATCCGCCAGTCGCTGACCGACATGGAGGTCATGTTCAACGTGCTTGAGGTGCCGGAGGAAATCAAAGACAAGGCGGACGCAAAACCGCTTGCCGTGAACGGCGCCGAGGTGCGGTTCGAGAACGTCGATTTCAACTACGACGCCAGGCGGCCGATCCTCAAGGACGTCTCCTTCACCGTACCGCCGGGCAAGACCGTTGCGATCGTCGGGCCGAGCGGGGCCGGCAAGTCGACCCTGAGCCGCATCCTGTTCCGCTTCTACGACGTCGCGGAAGGCGCGGTTCGTATCGATGGGCAGGATATCCGCGACGTCACCCAGGAAAGCCTGCGCGCGTCGATCGGGATCGTTCCCCAGGACACGGTGCTTTTCAACGACTCGATATACTACAACATCCTCTACGGCCGTACCGACGCTAGCCCCGCCGAGGTCGAGCAGGCGGCGCGGATGGCGCGAATTCACGACTTCATCATGGATCTCCCCGACGGCTACGAAACCGGCGTCGGCGAACGCGGGTTGAAGCTCTCCGGTGGCGAGAAGCAGCGGGTCGCGATCGCCCGCACCATACTGAAACATCCAGCGATCCTGCTGTTCGACGAGGCGACCTCGGCGCTTGATACCCACACGGAGAAGGAGATCCAGGAGAGTCTGCGCGAGGTATCGAGCGACCGCACGACCCTGATGATCGCGCACCGGCTGTCCACGGTAATCGATGCCGACGAGATCATCGTGCTGGAGGCGGGAAGGATCGTCGAGCGGGGCCGGCATGGCGAATTGCTGGAGCGGGGCGGCGCCTACGCGAAGATGTGGGCGCGTCAGCAGGAGGTGGCGGAGCTGGACGATACCGCGCTTCGCGACCTCACTAGCTAGGTTTTAGGGGAGTTTACGATGTCACGATTGGAGCCGATGCCTCCCGAAGATATGTCGCCGGCGCAACGGCGTTATTACGAAACGATCATGAGCCGGCCGAACAACAGAGACTTGCCGGCGGGCACGCCATTGACCGGGCCGTTCCATGCGTGGCAGCGCAGCCCGGTATTCGCCGAAAAACTCAACCTCTGGACACGGTATCTTCGCGAGGAGGGGCTGCTTGAGCTCAGGCTGATGGAACTGGTGGCCATTACGGTCGGGCGTGTCTGGTCGGCGGAAGTTGTCTTCGCAGCGCACGGGCCGGCGGCGGTGGAAGCGGGCATCGACGGCGACGTCGTCGAGGCGATCCGACGACGCGAAGTGCCGGAATTCGAGAAAGCGGACGAGGCCGCCGTCTATCAAATCATCCATCAATTGATGACCACCTACGAGGTCGACGATACGACCTATCAGACCGCATTGGACGTGTTGGGCGAAGCGGCACTGGTCGAATTGGTCGGTTTGGCGGGTCTCTACGCCACCGCATCGATGACATTGAACGCTTTTCAGATCCCGGTTCGCCCGGGCATGGAACGACCCTATCTCGACCAGCAGTGATGAAGATTTACGGAGTTAAAGCATGGCTTTGAAAGTCGTCGGCGCCGGGTTCGGACGGACCGGAACCAAGTCGTTGAAAAGTGCGCTCGAGACACTCGGATTCGGGCCGTGCCACCACATGTTCGAGGTGCGCGAGAACCCGCGGCAATTGCCGTTCTGGGAGGCCGCGACGCGCGGCGAGACGATGAATTGGGACGCGGTCTTCGAGGAATACAACGCTTGCGTCGATTGGCCCTCCGCTGCCTTCTGGCGCGAGATTTCGGATCATTTCAAGTCCGCGAAGGTGCTGCTGTCGGTGCGTCCGGCGGAGGATTGGATCAAAAGCGTCCATGCGACGATCTACGCCAGCCTGATGAAGCGGGGGTGCGATCCGGCGGGACCGGGCCGCGACAGGCGAGAGATGGCCTTTGAGCTGATCGCCAACCAGACCTTCGACGGCCGGCTCGGCGATGCGGACTATGCCAAGTCGGTTTACGAAGCGCACAACGCCGAAGTTCAGCGCACCATCGCACCGGAGCGGCTGTTGACGTTCGATGCCGCGCAAGGCTGGGCGCCGCTCTGCGCATTCCTCGACGTGCCGGTTCCCGACGAGCCGTTTCCGCTGACGAACACGACGTCCGAGTTCCAAGCCCGGATCGTAGAAAGGGGTGGGCGTTGAGGTTTCCGGCCGAGGTGAACGATCAGTCCGCTGCGTTCGATTGGTTGCGCAATCGGGCGGCGGCGCCCTCGAGCTCGGTGGCTGTATCGAGCCGCCCCTTTTCGTCCAGCATGCGCATGTCGACAAACAGGCGCATGGCGTCGGATTCGCTGCTGATATAGGGCCGTTCCTTTTCCAGGTCGTCGAAGATACCCTTTACGAAATAAGGTGTGATTTCGCGCGCGATGCCTTTGGCCCGGATCGGTTCGCCGGCGACGGCTTCGAACTCGTTCTTGACCA
>CAYLTU010000245.1:0-8650 GCA_964386465.1 uncultured Rhodospirillaceae bacterium | reverse complement strand
TGTCGACTCCCATCGGCTCCAGAACATTGACGTTGGCGTCGATGTCCTGCTGCGCTCCGTTGGCGTGCGGTCGCCGCTCCGTCACATGCTCGGGCCGGATGCCGAAGGTCATATCCTTGTCGGCGAAGGGCTCGTAACGCGATGCCCGGTCTTCCGGCACGTTGAGCGACACGTCATCGGCCAGACGGACGGCGAGCCCGCCAGCTGTCTTGGTCAGGTTACAGGACATGAAGTTCATCGAGGGCGAGCCGATGAAGCTCGCGACGAAATGGGTTTGCGGATTGCTATACATATCGTCCGGCGTACCAACCTGCTCTATCACCCCATCGTTCATAACGACAATCCGGTCCGCCAATGTCATCGCCTCGATCTGGTCGTGGGTGACGTAGACCACGGTGGTCTGGACGCGCTGATGGATTTTCTTGATCTCGGTCCGCATCTGCACACGGAGCTTGGCGTCGAGGTTGGAAAGCGGCTCGTCGAACAGAAAGACCACGGGGTCGCGGACAATAGCGCGGCCCATGGCGACACGCTGGCGTTGGCCGCCGGAAAGCTGCTTGGGGCGCCGTTCCAGCAGTTCGCCGATATTCAGGATTTCGGCCGCCATTTGGACCCGCCGGTCGATTTCCGCCTTTGGCGTCTTACGAATTCTCAAGCCGAAAGACATGTTCTGATACACGCTCATATGCGGATAGAGGGCGTAGTTCTGGAAAACCATCGCGATATCGCGGTCTTTGGGCGGAACTTCGTTGACGATGTTCCCGCCGATTTGGATTTGCCCGCCGGTGATGTCTTCCAGGCCGGCGATCATACGCAAAGTCGTGGTCTTGCCGCAGCCCGACGGCCCGACCAGCGCCACGAACTCATTGTGCCCGATGTCGAGATTGATACCCCGGACCGCCTGCACTTCGCCGTAGTGCTTCCACAGATTTTCAAGTTTTATCGTTGCCATTGTTTTCTCATACCCTGCGCTATTTGATTGCGCCCTGTGTCAATCCCGACGTGTAGTAATCCATCAGGAAGCCATACAAGATCACTATTGGAAGCGTGCCAAGCAGGCAAGCCGCCATCAACGAACCCCAGAAATAGATGTCGCCGCGGATCAATTCGGTGAAGACGCCGACCGACAAGGTCTTCGCGTGCTCATCTTGGATGAAGACAAGGGAGTACAGGAACTCGTTCCAGCTCAGCGTGTAGGAAAACAGGATCGCGCAGATGATGCCGGGAATCGCCATCGGCAGGACGACGCGGAACAGCGCGCCCAACCGCGAACAGCCGTCAAGATACGCGCACTCCTCGACCTCGACCGGGATCGTTCGGAAATACCCCATAAGCAGCCAGGTGACGAAGGGAATCAGGAAGGTCGGGTAGGTCAGGATCAGCGACCAGTAGGTATCGCGAATGGGGATGACGTCGTCGATCGCGTTGATGACGTTGATCAACGGCAGGAAAAGCAGCGTTTGCGGCACCAAGTAAGTGATGAACACCGCGACGCCGAACATTTCGACCCCCCGGAATTTCAAGCGGGCCAGCGCGTAGGCGGCCAGGATGCCGACCGTGACCGAGATGATGGTCGAGACCGTGGTAACGATCAGCGTGTTCACCATCCAGTGTTCGAAGAAGGAGGTATTGGTAGCGAGATAGGTGTAGTTCTCGACTGCGATCCCAGCGGCCCAGAATGGCGACTCGCCCAGGTTGTTGATCTCCTGCTTCGACTTCACCGACGTGATGGCGATGATGTAGAAGGGAAACAGCGCGAACGCGAGATAGGGGATCAGGGCGACATAGTTCGCGAACGCCTTGCGCAGACGCCAGAACGGGACCTTGTTTTCGGCCAGCAGCGCCCCGCTGCTGGTCGTCATCGCTGTCATTTCGTTAGAGCTCATATTCGCTGTCCCGTCTCACGAGTCTCAAAAGGAAGATCACCGTTAGGATCAGGATCGGGAACAGGAACAGCGCGATTGCCGCACCCAGGCCGATCTCGTGGTTGAGAACGCCGGCGGTGAAGGAATAGGTTGCGAAGAGGTGGGTCTCGTTCATCGGCCCGCCGCGCGTCAGCACGTAGACGATATTGAAATCGGCCAGCGTGAAGATCGTCGAGAATAGGATGATGACCGCGAGGACCGGCCGCAACAGCGGTAACGTGATTTTCCAGAACTTGTCCATGGTCGAGGCGCCGTCGATTTCGGCCGCTTCGTACAGGTGGTCGGGAATTGCGACGAGCCCGGCCAGGATCGTGATGATGAAGAACGGCAGGCCCCGCCAGATATTGACGAAGATGACCGAGCCCAGCGCCAGGGTCGGTTCGCCCAAAAAATTATACGGTCCAAGATCGAATACACTGAACGGCCAGACGTGTTCGAATATCCAGTTGATGTGGCTGTAGGTCGGATCCAGGATCAGCCACCACGCCAACGTGGTCAGCGCTGTAGGGGCCACGAAGGGCAACAGCATTGCCCCCCGGAGGAACCGCCGCAGGTTCAGAATGCGCAGCAGAAGCATGGCGCAAAGCAGTCCCAGCACGACCTTCACGACAACTGAAATGGCCGCGAACAGCAAGGTATTGCGCACCGTCAGCATAAAGATGTCGTCTTCGAAGATGATGTACTGGAAATTTTCCAGCCCGATAAAACTGGTTTCTTCGCCGATGAAGGCGTTGCTCACGCTGTACCAGACGGCGAGGCAGAACGGATAGAGGATCAAGCAGAACACGATGATCACGGTCGGCAGAACGAAGAGATACCCGTCGGTGTCGGGACCTACGCTGCGCCGTAAACGCGATCGGAGCGTGAGGGGCGGCGATGCCGCCGCCCCTCCAACTTCGGTTGCAGTTACCATGACTTGGTTACGTTCCCCGTTTAGCTTTGCGAGGGCTAAATTTAAACCGCACGCTCAGGGTCCTACCTGTTGAAGCGCTTGTAAATACGCTTCAACTGCTTCTCAAGTTTCGCGACCGCTTCTTCGGGCGTGGCCTTGCCCGTCGCCGCCGCCGCCGCCGCATCAGGCAGCAAGTACTGATCGTAGGTCGTCTGGGTGGCCGCCGTCGGCACACCGGGCCAACCGATCGCGTGCGTATACCAGCCGATGAACGGCGCGAAATAGTATTTCGCGTTCGAAGCATAAAGCGGGTGCAGCGCGTGGTTGGTCAGCAGCGGCTGATTGTAACCGGCGCTCGCCTGCAGATGCTTCTCGGCGTTGTCAGCCTGGAAATGGTAATCCAGGAACTTCTTCCCAATTTCGATGTTCTTGGAGAATTTCCAGATGCCGACACCCTGGTGCGAGGCGGCCATGTGCCGGCCCGCCGGACCCTTCGGCGGCATGATGTGGTTGATGACCTGATGCACCTGCCTGTCGGTGCCTTGGATCAGCGCCTTGTCCCGGACCGCCGAGCGATAGGCGCTGACCGGGTTGAGGATCATGCTGCACTTGCCCGAGGCAAGGCAGACATTGTTGTTGCGGTCGTCCCAGGCGAGGACTTCCGATTCCATCGCGTCATTATACAGTGCCTTGACGTACTTCAAGGCCTCGACCGTTTCCTTGGTGTTGACAGCGACCGTCTTGCTGTCGGATTCGACCAGCTTGGCGCCATAGGACCAGAGCAGGCCACGCAGGATCCAGTTGGAATCCGCACCGTGCGAGAGCTGAATGCCGACCGGATGGCCCTTTTTCTTCAGCTTGGTGCCGATCCGCAACACGTCGTCCCAGGTATCGGGCAGGTTTTCGCCGATTTCGGAGACCAGATCGGTGCGGATTGCGATCGGGAACGAGATGAAAAACCACGGAACCGCCTTGTAGTGGCCATCGCGTCCCTTGCCAAAGTCGGTGTTGGTCCAGCCGCCGCCGGCCTTGCCGATTTTCTCGTGCAGATCGTCCAGGTTCACCAGATGCTTGGAATAAAGGTTCGGGTCCCCGTTGCGCATGACAACAACGTCGTGCCCCTTCTGGCCCTGAACCTCGCCGGCCTGGACCGCCGGCAATTGCAGATGGGCGACGCGGTCGAGACGGACCTTGACGCCTTCCGCCTTGCCGAACTCTTTCATCTGGCGCAGCAGTTCCTCATCGGAAGAGGGCACGAAGTGCGAATTGACCAGTACCTTCAACTCGCGCGTCTGCCCGACCGCGGGGGCAACGCCACTTGCCAGGATGCCTGCAAGGCCACCGGTCGTCGCGGCGGCGGATGTGGTTAGAAAATTTCGCCGACTTCTTGGCTTGTCGAGAATTTCAGTCGTAATCCCTTCGGTTTTCTTAGCCATTTGGTAGCCCCCTCCCTGAGAGTTGATTTCAAATTTCAAAAAATTACCGCGTTTCTCCATCTTCCTTCGATAGTCCAAAACCCAGCCTTTCGTAGGACCGAAAGGCCAAGGTCCCCGTGTAGACCCGACAGTGGCACAGAAGCCTTGCCGGGCAATTCAACCAGCCACTACCATGCTAAATGGCCAGCCGGCAGTCAACGTTGCGCCGCCGCCGCAGCGTATCATGTACCATTCAGCTACCGTAAGTATCGGCAAGCCAGAAACCAACATTTAACTCCCAGAGCAGCGTATCGTGCCGCTGCTCGAAACAATCGCGCAGGCTGCCATAGCCGCCGAGGCCGGTATGGACCTGGCAGACCGTCAATAAATCCCCTGCCTGATCGCGTGCGGGTGCGGACAGGCCCACTCTGCCGCTGTCACGGCGCGCCCGGGTGATAAATTGGCCGCGAGCGTCTGAATCCAACGTCGTCGTCGGCGGCAGGGTGTCGCTCAACCGCAAGATCCAGCGGGCGGCGCCTATCCGGTCCGGGTCGCTTTCGACAATACGCGTACCGAGTTCACGCAGGGGCCCGGTCGCCAAGGCGATTTCGCTTTCGCTCAGCGGCTTCTTGTCGCCGGAGACGGCGCGCGGCAACAGGGTGACATTTGGACCGACATCAACGGTAACCGCGACCAAGCCAAGCTCTTCGAGGCGCGATTTGGGTACAGCGACGCTAACCGCGACCTGTCGGCGCAGCGCGGCAACGCGCAACTCGTTCTCCGCGTCCAACACGACACGGCTGCCATCTTTTCTGATGCCGACGAGCCGCACCTGCCCTACATCGGCAAAGTTATAGGTCGTCCCAGTGGTCGGCACCGACCGCTCTTTTTGCAGGCAATAGGCACTGAGCGAGGCGATGCATTCATCGTCATGGCACTGCAACGTGACTTCGCCACCGCTATTGACCAAGGCCAGCGCTTGCGGCGCGGCGTTCGCGGAATTGATCGACATCCCAACTAATAGGAGTCCAACCAAAAAGCTTGTTAGGGCGGATGCTTTCGTCATAAGCCGTCGTCCCTTCTTTTCCAAGGGCCGCTTCGGCCGGCGCAGCCGTACCAAGAAGCCGACCCGTGTCCTTGTGTTAACCTTCGCACAACGGATCAGCGCCGGTCAATGCCGCTGGCCGGACCATACGCCAGGCGGCGACTTCAGGAGGTTCACGCCAAACTGTATCAGGCCGGCAACATCGCCCAGTTTCGTCCGCTCGCGCGCCCGGCGCCAATCCCTTACATAGAGATCGGCGTTCCGCTTTACCCCTCTGTCTTGCTATACAAACGACCGGCAACAAATAGGAATGACCAATGCAGGCGCAAAACCTCCTCGTCATCATGTCGGACGAACATAACCCGAAGATGCTGGGCGCGGGAGGGCATCCGTTGGTGAAGACTCCCAATCTCGACAGATTGGCTGAACGCGGCACCCGGTTCGACCGGGCCTATACGAATTGCCCGATCTGCGTCCCGGCGCGCGCCTGCTTCGCGACCGGCCGCTACGTACACGACAACGAATATTGGGACAATTCGATTGCCTATGACGGGCGGATTGAAGGCTGGGGCCATAAATTGCAGGCTGCGGGAATCCGATGCGAGTCGATTGGAAAGCTGCACTACCGCATGGAAAGCGACCCCACCGGGTTCGACAAGCAGCATATCCCGATGCATATCAAGGACGGCGTCGGCATGATCCATCTGTCGATCCGCGAACAGTTCCCGAACTTTACGCCGCCGACGAAGAAGAAAGGATCGGGCGCGGCGGGCATCGTGCTAAACGCCGGCCGCGGCGAAAGCGAATACACCCGCTACGACCGCCATGTCGCCGCATTGGCGTGCGACTGGATCCGCGAGGCGGCGACGCGTGAAGCGCCGTGGGTACTGTTCGTCAGCTTTGTCACGCCGCACTACCCGCTGGTCGCGCCCGACGAATTTTTCGATCTGTATCCGGTCGCAGAGATGCCCATGCAAAAGCTCGATCACCATACGGACTACCAGCACCATCCTTGGATGGATGGTTACGTCCGCGGCAATGCGCGTGGTGACGCCAGCGACGAACAGCACCGCACCGCCTTTGCGGCCTATCTAGGTTTGTGCAGCTTCATGGACGCCATGGCGGGCCAGGTCCTCACGACCCTCGAGGAAAGCGGCGCGGCGGCGAACACGCGCGTCCTGTACACCTCCGACCATGGCGACAATGCCGGCGCACGCGGGTTCTGGGGGAAATCGAACCACTACGAGGAAGCGACCGGCGTTCCGATGATCGTCGCCGGTCTGGACATCCCCAGCGGCAAGACAAGCCACACGCCGGCCAGCCTCGTCGATTTCTATCCGACAATCGTCGAAGCCGCCGGCGTGGCGAACGTTGACGGAGAAAAGCTCCCGGGACGATCGCTGATCGACCTCGCCAACGCGCCGGACGACCCGGACCGCATCGCGTTCAGCGAATACCATGCGGCGGGCTCGCCGTCCGGGTCGTTCATGATTCGCAAGGGCCGCTATAAATATATCCATTATGTCGGTTTCGAGCCGGAGCTGTTCGACATGGAGACGGACCCGGAGGAAACGACCAATTTAGCGGCCGACGACCGATGCGCGAGCGTGATCGAAGAGTATGAATCGATCCTGCGCGGCATGCTCGATCCAGAGGATGTCGACCGGCAGGCGAATGCGGCGCAGATGGCCATTATCGAACGCGCCGGCGGACCGGAGGCCGTTATCGGCAATCTGGTGACGACCAAGCACTACACGCCGGTGCCGGACGAGATCGACGCCGAACTGCGCAAGGATTGAGCGACCGCGGCGCGTCAATATTGCGCCCCGGACAGGCGCGCCGCATACTGGCTAAGGAGGTGCGAACCATGACCGACCGGCGGCGATGTCACGATATGGGCGGCCTGGAAGACGGTCCCGTGGCGATCGAGGAGCACGCGTCCGAACCGTGGGAAAACAGTATCGATGCGACCATGGTGCTGCCCATGCGGCCCGCCGGAACCGAGGAGATGAACGAGGAAGCCCTGGCAGACCTCGTCACAAGGGATTGCATGATCGGCGTCACCGTTCCGAAAGGGCCCGAAACGGTTTGATAATGGCGCGTTTCCTCGTCTTTCTCACCGCGCTCCTGCTGCTCGCAGGCTGTTATTTGCCGCTCGACTTCGAGGCGGACATCAATATCGACGAGAAGGGCCGCTATGCGGTGCGCTACAAGGGCGACATCATAGCGGTCACCCTGTTGAGCAAGATCAGCAAGGGAAAGGTCGAAGGGTCCTCGGAAATCAGGAAACAGGCCGCGATCTACCGGCGCGACCTCATGCGCGACACGAGCTTCAAGAAGGTCGAGCACAAGAAACTGGCCCGCTTCGGTGCCGTTTATGAACATCAAGGCGATATCAGGCAGGAAAAATCCTTCGATTTCGTCCGTTCGAATTCGCGCTTCTTTGCCATTCAGCGGCGCAAGGACGGGCTGATCGAGGTGCTGGGCGACCGGCCGCCGAAAAAACATGTCGATGGCTTGATCGAACGCGGCATCGACACGAGAGGCGTGCTACGCATCTGGACCAACGCCAAGGTGGTGAGCCACAACGCGCCGCAGGTCCGGCAGGGATCGCCAACGGTCTATCAATGGACGATCCGCTCGATGCGCGACACGTTGCCCTCGATGATCCTGCAATTGCGCTGAGCCGAGGCTTAGCGGTCCCTGTGCCAGTGGATGGAATCAAACATATGGTACCCCTACGATCCCGTATTCCGGCTTCCCGGCAGGAGAAGGCTCGCAGGCGATGCCGGTCCATCGGCAAGAGGCTTCAACGCACCGGGAAGCCGGGATACGGGACCCGAAGGGCGGCTTCCCGAGCTCACCGGCTGCGTTGCGCACCGCTTGTGATGGCCCCGCATCACTACGCAACGCTCGCCTGGCCGGGTGAACTCGGGAAGCCGTCGTAGGGATGCCATATGTTTATTCTACCCACTAGAGTCCGGCTATCTCGGCCTGTTCGCGACCGCGCTGCTGGCGGCGACGCTCATACCGGTATCCTCGGAAGTCGTCCTCGGCGCGCTGAGCGTGGCCCAGGGGGTTGAAGTCTGGCTCTTGGTCGCCGTCGCCACCGTCGGCAACACGCTGGGCAGCATCGTCAACTGGCTGCTCGGCCGCTATTGCCTGCACTGGCGCGACCGGCGCTGGTTCCCCATAAAGCGCGTGTCGCTGGCGCGCGCGACCGAACGGTTCAACCGCTACGGTTTGTGGTCGCTACTGCTCGCCTGGTTGCCGATCGTCGGCGAACCGCTGACTTTCACCGCCGGCATGCTCGGCGTCCGGTTTCCGATGTTTGTCGTGCTAGTCGCCATCGGCAAAGCGGCGCGCTACGTCG
>CAYLTU010000244.1:0-8707 GCA_964386465.1 uncultured Rhodospirillaceae bacterium | reverse complement strand
CGTGCGCCAGGACATCGATCAGCTGCGTCGGCACCATCACCGTGGCGGTGATGCCATGCCGCTCCGCAAGGTCGAAGAGCGTGCCGGCATCCCATCGCTCCATCAGCACGCAGGTCGCGCCAACGGCGATCGCCGGCTGAAAGCAGACGAACAGCCCCGCGACATGCGCCATCGGCGTGGATACGCAGACAACATCGTCGGATGTGAAGCCGAATGCCTTGGCGATGGTGCGCGCCTTTCCCGCCCGCGCGCGATGGCTGACCAATACGCCGCGCGGCTTGCCTGTCGTGCCGCCGGTATAGGTGATGCAGAACGGATCGTCGGGCGACAATGCGATCTCCGGCGCGGCGAGCGCCGTCGCCTTGAACGTCTCGAACTCGGAACCGAATTGCACCGCTGGAATATCGACATCGGGCGCAGCGCCGTCATGGAACAAGAGGCGCGCGCCGGATGTTGCGAGGATATCCCGAACCTCATCCGCCGTGTGGCGCAGCGACAGATTCATCAGCACGGTCCCCGCCCGCGCCGAGCCGAAGTACAAGGCGGCCAGGTCGGCGCAATTGCGGTTCAGGACGGCAATGCGGTCGCCTTTTTTTAGGCCAATGCCCAGGATCGCCCCGGCAACGCTAAATACTTCCGCATGCAAGTCACCAAAACTACAAACTCGCTCATCGGAATGAATAGCAATTTGCTCGGGATTCCGGCTCTTACTCTGCGTTAGTAGATCGTTCGCTAATATGGGATCGGCTTCCGTCGCTGTGGTTACTCATAAAATTTTCCAGCGTAAATAATCTGTGCTGCGCGATTCCACGGATCAAAAGGTAACTTATAAAAATTCTCCCTATCTTTAGTACTTTCTCCCCATGCACGGGCACTTTCTAGAAATGCTCCAATCGTGCTGTTTTCCCAGCCATTTGCACCGGAGCTATATGGCGGACTCGGATTGGCCGTTTCCTTTCTGTGTTCATCTTCCCAATCGTTCTCTAGCGCTTTGAGAAAACAAAGGAACGATGCCTCATCACGGACAGCGTCTAATAATTCATCAAGAGAGACCTCTTTTTCGTCTTCCACAGCAGCCAATCCCTATCGCCCCACCGCATAGCCCTGCATGCCGCGCGGATTGGCGCCCGCCTTCAACACGCCGTCCTCCTGCGCCGCGGCGCACATGCGGCCTTCGGACCAGTCGTCGCCGACATCGACCTTGTGGCCGCGGCGGCGCAGTTCGTCGACGGTGGCTTGCGGGAACCGGCCTTCGACGACCAGTTTACCCGGCGACGCAACGCGCGGGTAGAAGGAGCCTGGGAAATGCTCGCTGTGCCAGCTCGGCGCATCGATGGATTCCTGTAAATTCATGCCGAAATGCACGTGGCGCAGGAAGAAGTTGGTCTGCCATTGATCCTGCTGGTCGCCGCCCGGCGTGCCGAACGCCATGTAGGGCTTGCCGTTCTTGAGCGTCATCGAGGGCGACAGGGTGGTGCGCGGCCGCTTGCCGGGTTCCAGGGTCGCGGGACGGCCTTCCTCGAGCCAGAACATCTGCGCCCGGCTGTTGAGGCAGAAGCCGATCTCCGGGATCACCGGGGAACTTTGCAGCCAGCCGCCGCTCGGCATGCAGGCGACCATGTTGCCGTCCTTGTCGATGACATCGACATGGCAGGTATCGCCTGAGACCGCGCCCTGCTTGCTGACCGTGGGCTCGCCGATACCCGCGCCGAGCGCAATCTGACCGGCCGCGACATGCGCCTCGTAATCCACAACGCCGCCAAAGCCGTCGATCGCACCGGGCCGGAATTCCATCGAGGCCGCGCTCATGTCGATCAATTCGCGCCGCGCCGCGTTGTAGGCATCGCCGAGAAGCGTTTCCATCGGCACTTCGGCGAAGTTGGGGTCGCCGTAGAAGGCTTCGCGGTCGGCGAAGGCGAGCTTGGTCGCTTCGACGACGAGGTGGACGAAATCCGGTCCATACGGGTCCATCGCCGAGATGCCGTAACCCTGCAGCAACGCCAGGGTCTGCAGCAGCGCCGGGCCTTGCCCCCAAGGGCCGGTCTTCATCGCCGTGTAGTCGCCGTATTGGTAGGCCAACGGCGTATCGTAACTGGCCCGCCAGGCGGCCATGTCGGCGCCGCTCAACACGCCGTAGTGGCGCTCGCCGGTCACGTCCATCATCGCGTTCTCGCGGCAGAATTTGTCGATCGCTTCGGCGACGAAGCCTTCGTAGAAGGCGTTGCGCGCGGCGTCGATCTGCGCCACACGGTCGCCGCCCGCGGCCTTGCCCTCGGCGATCAGGCGCTGCCAGGTCCCGGCCAGCTTGGGATTGCCCAGCAGGCTACCGGCCGCCGGTATCTTGCCGTTCGGCAGATAGACCGCGGCCGAAGTCTGCCATTCCGTCTCGAACATTTCGCGCACGGTGGAAATCGTCTCGCCGACCCGTCCGACCATCGGCGCGCCGTTCAGCGCGTAGGATATGGCGGGTGCGAAGACCTCCTCCATCGTCATCGTGCCGTGGTCGCGCAGCATCAGCATCCAGGCGTCGAACGCGCCCGGCACCACTGTGGCCAGCAATCCCGTGCCTGGGACGAGATCGAGCCCGAGCCCCTTGTAATGCGCGATCGTCGCCCCCGCCGGCGCGGTACCCTGGCCGCAGATGACCTGGCTTTCGCCGGTGTCGGCGCGATGGATCAGCGCCGGCATGTCGCCGCCCGCCCCGTTCAAATGCGGTTCCGCGATCTGCAACGTCATGCCCGCGGCAACCGCGGCATCGAAGGCGTTGCCGCCGGCTTCCAGCATCGCCATGCCGGCGGCGGATGCCAGCCAGTGAGTCGACGAAACGACGCCGAAGGTGCCGAGTAGTTCCGGACGGGTCGTGAACATGGGGGCAGTTCCTCGTTCAATCGATAGTACGCGTACATGCGGGCAAGGCGCACAATCTACCCGCGCGCCCGGCACGCAACAATAGGGCCCTACCGACCGGCGGAATTGAGGTGCCGGGGTTGACGTAGGCCGGGTCGCGGCACATGTTCGCTGCCGTCAGAATTCTACGAGGTTCCCACACATGCCGATGCCCGTTCCCTTCGTCAAAGACATCGATTTCGAATACGGTAAGGTGCAACAGGTAAGCCCGCTGATCCGGCGGATCATCGCGAACAACCCTGGACCGTTCACCTATATGGGCACGGGAACCTACATCGTCGGTCAAGGCAACGTCGCGGTAATCGACCCGGGCCCCTTGGACGAAGAGCACATCGCGGCCCTGCTGGGCGTGCTGGATGGGGAAACGATCACCCACCAGATCATAACCCACACGCACCGCGATCATTCGCCGGCCGCGGCGCCGATGAAGGAGAAAACCGGGGCGCCGACTTACGGCTATGGGCCGCACCACGGCAACATCAAAGCCCCCAAAGTGGAGGAAGGCGGCGATTGGGACTTCCGGCCCGACCATATCGTACAGGACGGCGACGTCGTCGAAGGTAAGGGCTGGACGCTGCAGGCCGTTCATACGCCGGGCCATACCTCGAACCATCTCTGCTTCTGGTTGAAAGAGGAGAACGCGCTGTTATCCGGCGATCATGTCATGGGCTGGTCGACCTCCGTTATCTCGCCGCCGGACGGCGACATGGCGCACTACATGCACTCGCTGCGCAAGGTGCGCGACCGCGAGGACGCGATCTTCTGGCCGACGCACGGCCCGCCCATCAAGGAGCCGCAGCCGTTCGTGCAGTCCTTCATCGACCATCGTGAGCGGCGCGAAGAGCAGATAAGACAATGCATTCGCGACGGCCAGTCCCAAATCAAGGATATGGTGCCGATCATCTACATCAACGCGGCACCTCGCCTGCACAAGGCGGCCGCGCGCTCGGTCCTTGCCCATCTGATCCAGATGCAGGACGAGGGCCGGGTCCGCTGCGAAGGCGAAGCGAACGTAGACTCGGTGTTCGAACTCGTAGACTGATGCCGCAAGCGCCGAGCCCGATATATCTCAAGGATTACCGGCCGGCGGATTATTGCATCGAAACAGCCGATCTCAGCTTCGAGCTCGATCCGACGCGCACCCTCGTTCGGTCCCGCCTTTGCATAGTACGTCGAGGGGACGTAGACGGTGCGCCGCCATTGTTGCTCGACGGCCAAGATATCGAGCTGCTGTCCGTGCGGTTGAACGGGCAAGGTTTGAACCCGGGCGACTACACCGTCGGTCCCGACAAGCTCGCCATCGAGGCGCCGCCGGCCGCATTCGTGCTGGAAGTCGAGACCGCCTGCGCGCCGCAGGAAAACACCGCGCTCGAGGGCCTTTACCAGTCAAGCGGCGGTTTCGTCACGCAATGCGAGGCGGAAGGCTTCCGCAAGATCACCTATTTCCTGGACCGGCCCGACAATCTGTCTGTGTTCAAGACCGAGATCGTCGCCGACAAGGCCGTCGCTCCCGTGCTGCTGTCGAACGGCAACCTGCTGGAGAGCGAAGATCTGCCGGACGGGCGGCACCGTGCGCTGTGGCACGACCCGTTCCCGAAACCGTCATACTTGTTCGCGCTGGTCGCCGGGGACTTCGCCTGCGTCGAGGACCGCTTCACCACGATGTCCGGCCGCGTCGTCACCTTGCGCATCTATGTCGAGCCGGGCAATGAGGACCGCTGCGATTTCGTCATGGAGTCGCTGAAGAAGTCGATGCGTTGGGACGAGGAAAAATTCGGCCTCGAATACGATCTCGACACCTTCATGATTGTCGCGGCAAGCGATTTCAACATGGGCGCGATGGAGAACAAGGGGCTGAACGTCTTCAACGCCAAATACGTGCTGGCCAATCCCGAGACCGCGACCGACGCCGACTACGCCAACATCGAGGCGATCATCGCGCACGAATATTTGCACAACTGGACGGGCAACAGGGTGACCTGCCGCGACTGGTTCCAGCTCAGCCTGAAGGAAGGGTTGACGGTGTTCCGCGATCAGGAGTTCTCGGCCGACATGCGCTCGGCCGCGGTCAAGCGGATCGCCGACGTGCGCATGCTGCGGGCGCGCCAGTTTCCCGAGGATTCGGGCCCACTCGCGCATCCTGTTCAACCGAAATCCTATATCGAAATCAATAACTTCTATACCGCGACCGTCTACGAAAAGGGGGCCGAGGTCATTCGCATGATCCAGACCCTGATCGGCCCGGACCAATTCCGCAAGGGTATGGATATCTACATCGAGCGGCACGATGGCGAGGCCGCGACGATCGAGGATTTCGTCACCGCCATGGCGGATGCCAGCGGTACCGATCTGGGCCGCTTCCGGCGCTGGTACGACCAGGCGGGCACGCCGCGCATCGCCGTAGAGGGCGCCTATGACGCGGAAGCGCAGACCTACGATTTGACCGTCTCGCAGAGCTGCCCGGCGACATCAAGCGAGCCTGACAAGCAACCGCTCGTCATTCCGCTGGCTATGGGGCTGATCGACGGCAAGGGCGACGATATTCCGCTGCGGCTCGACGGCGCCGAGGGTGCGCCCACGACCCGCGTGCTACGGGTCGGCGAGACGACACAGACCTATCGCTTCACCGGCGTTCCGGAAGCGCCGACACCGTCATTGCTGCGCGGATTTTCCGCTCCGGTGATCGTCGATCCGCCGCTCGACCGGGAACGGCAAGCCTTCCTGATGGCACACGACGGCGACCCCTTCAACCGGTGGGAGTCGGGACAGCAATTCGCCATCGCCCTGCTGCTCGACATGGTCGAGGCGGTCCAGCGCGGGGACTCCTCCGCCGCGCCAGACGCCTATATCGCCGCGGTCGGGAAGGTTATTGCCGGCGCCGATGCGGATAAGGCGTTGGCCGCCCAGATGCTGACCCTGCCGGGCGAGGAATATCTCGGCAACCAAATGCAGCAAGTCGATGTCGAGGCGATCCACCAGGCCCGGGAATCGCTGCGCCTGTCGATTGCCGTCACATTACGTGAACCGCTCGGCGCGCTGTACCATGGCAATGCAGGCAATCAACCCTATTCGCCGGATGCCGGGGAGGCCGGGCGGCGCAGGCTGCGCAATACGGCGCTCTCTTATTTGGCAGCGTTGGACGAGCCGGAAACCACCGCGCTGTGCGCCGCGCAATATGCCAATGCCGACAATATGACCGACCGTATCGCGGCGTTGGATATACTGGCCGACCTGGAAGGGTCCGAGCGAACCGACGCGCTGTCGGATTTCCATGAAACCTGGCGGCACGATCCTATCGTCACCGATAAATGGTTGTCGATCCAGGCAATGTCGGTCCGGCCGGAAACCCTGGACGACGTCGTCGGTCTGCTGGAACACGACGCCTTCTCGATCCGCAACCCGAACCGGGTTCGCGCCCTGATCGGCGCTTTCTGCAACAGCAATCAGCTGCGCTTCCACGCCGCCGACGGGCGCGGCTACGTCTTCCTGGCCGACCAGGTCCTGCGGCTCGATCCGCTCAATCCGCAGGTCGCCGCCCGGCTGCTGGCGCCGCTCGGCCCCTGGCGCCGCTTCGACGGACCGCGGCAGAGCCAGATGAAGGCGCAGCTGCAGCGGATTCTGGAGACGGGTAACCGCCTGTCCATGGACGTCTATGAGATCGCCTCGAAAAGCCTCGCCTGACAGGCGTCTCACGAAATATTTATTTCGGTCCGACCGGGCCACTCCCCATCGTATGCGTTACATGGTGTGATGGAGACACCTTGATGGCGGAAACGATAAAAACCGATATCTGCGTCATCGGCGCCGGCTCCGGCGGGCTGACCGTTGCGGCCGGCGCCTCGCAGATGGGCGCCGATACCGTCCTGATCGAGCGCGACAAGATGGGCGGCGATTGCCTGAATTATGGCTGCGTGCCATCGAAGGCGCTGATCGCAGCCGGCCATACGGCGCATCTGATGCGGCACGGCGATCGATTCGGCATCGCGAGCGTGACACCCGCCGTCGACTACACCCGCGTCCGCGACCATATACGTGGCGTCATCGCGGCGATCGAGCCGAACGATTCCGTCGAGCGCTTTACGGGGCTGGGCGTCAAGGTGATAAAGGGCGCGGCGCGCTTTACCGGCCCGAGCGAAGTCGAGGCAGACGGCAAGAGGATCCAGGCGAAACGGTTCGTTATCGCCACGGGATCAACCGCGATGATCCCGCCGATCCCGGGGCTGGAACAGGTACCCTATCTTACTAACGAAACGGTCTTCGACCTGGACAAACGGCCGGATCATCTGATCGTCATCGGCGGCGGACCGATCGGCGCGGAACTGGCGCAGGCACACCGCCGGCTCGGCGCCGAGGTCACCATCGTCGAGATGCTCGACTTTCTGGGCAAGGACGATCCCGAACTCACGGAAGTCGTGCGGCGGCAGTTCGCGGCGGACGGTGTTACGATCAAGACGCGGACCGCTGTCACCGCTGTCGAGAAAGATGGTGACGGAATCGTCGTCGTGGCCGAGAAGGACGGCCGGACGGAACGCATCGCGGGTTCGCATCTGCTCATCGCCGCCGGCCGACAGCCCAACTTGGACGGTCTGGACCTGGAAGCGGCGGGCGTCGCCCATGAGCGCAACGGCATCACGGTCGATGCGCGCCTGCGGACCACTAACAAGAAGATATTCGCCATCGGCGACGTCGCCGGCCCCTACCAGTTCACCCATATGGCCGGTTACCACGCCGGCATCGTGATCCGCAACGCGCTGTTCAAGCTGCCGGCCAAGGTCAACTACCGGGCCGTGCCCTGGGTAACCTTTACCGACCCCGAGCTGGCGCATGTCGGTATGACGGAAGTGCAGGCCGCGGAAGCGCATCCCGGTGCGATCAATATTCTGCGTTGGCCGTTCCACGAGAACGACCGCGCCCAGGCGGAACGCAAGACCGAGGGGCTGATCAAGGTGGTGACGACCAAAAAGGGGCGGGTCCTGGGCGCCTCCATCGCCGGTCCGCACGCGGGCGAGCTGCTGATGCCCTGGATTATGGCGGTCGGAACGAAGCAGAAAATCGGCACCATGGCGGGCCTGATCGCCCCCTACCCGACCTTGAGCGAGATAAGCAAAAGGGCCGCCGGCAGCTACTACACCCCGTCGCTGTTCAGCGAACGCACCAAGAAAATCGTCCGTTTTCTGCTGAAATTCTAGAGCGGAATCACGCGGTTGTTGGATCGTCAAAGACGATTCCAACGAATCCCGGTTTGCTCTTACGGCGCTACTTTCGCCCGCCGCGCACCGTGATCATCGTGCCGGCGAAGATCACGGCGGCGCCGATCCACAGCCAGAGATCAACCGTCTCATCGTAAATCAGCCAGCCGAGCCAGGCGATCAGCGGTACGCGGAGATAATGCAGCGGCGTCACCAGCACCGCGTCGGCGAGGCTAAGGCTTCGCGCCATGCAGTAATGCGCGGCGATCCCTGTCAGCCCGACCGCCACGATCCAGGGCCAAAAGGCAGCGGGCGGCAGGAAGATACCGTGCGCGCCCGCCAGTGCGCTGGCCGGCAACTGCAAAAAAAACATCCAGAACAGGATCGTCATCGGCCCTTCGGTGTGCGTCAGCGCCTTGGTGAAAACGTTCGCACCGCCGAAAAGGACAGCGCCCAGCAGAACGATCAGGGCCGCCGGTTCGATAATCGTGATACCGGGTCGCAGGATGATGAGGATGCCCGCGAATCCAAGCGCCACGGCCGCGATGCGCGGCCGGGTCAGGCGTTCGCCGAGGAAGGGGACGGCGAGCACGACGACCCAGATCGGCAAG
>CAYLTU010000243.1:0-8735 GCA_964386465.1 uncultured Rhodospirillaceae bacterium | reverse complement strand
CTGTAAAATACCAATCCAAACAGGAGGTTGGAAATACTTCACGATCGACTAATTACTATGCTATTAAGCATAACTTCTAGAAGTTTACGCTATTGACTAGCTACGGTAAGCTATCTTGCGGGGGAGCTAAGGGGCGTATCGCGGTTTTATGGAAAAATCGATTTTTAAATTCATACTGCGATATAGCGCATCGCAGCAGCTATTTCTGCTTGGTGTAATCCTCGCATTTTACCCATTTCTGTTCGTAACGCTTGATTTACCGAAAATAATCGTCAACAGGGCGATCAAAAGCGGCGGCGCCGAAGGGCCGTTCGATGTGCCGATTTTCGGGTTCGAAATCGCGCTGGATGTGGATCAGGTCACCTATTTGTTGATACTGAGCTTTGCTTACTTGGGACTGGTCTTTATCACCGGTGGGTTCAAATACTACATCAGCGTCTTTAAGGGGCGTCTCGGCGAGCGGTTGTTACGCCGGCTGCGCTATCAACTCTATACCCGCCTGCTTCGTTTTCCGACGCCGCATTTCAAGAAAATCAGCCAAGGTGAGCTGATCCCCATGATCACGGCGGAAGTCGAGCCGTTGGGTGGCTTCATCGGCATCGCTTTCGCCGACCCGATGTTCTTCGGTGGGCAACTTATCCTGATTCTCGGCTATATCCTGTTGCAGGATTGGAAGCTGGGACTCGCCGCGGCTGCCCTCATTCCGGTGCAGGGCTATGTCATTCCAAAGCTGCAGAAAAGGGTCAACGCGCTCGGCAAGCAGCGAGTGCAGAACGTTCGGCGCTTGGCCGATCATCTCGGCGAGACGGTGTCGGGCATAAACGAGATCCACGCCAATGACGCGGCACACTTGGAATCATCCCGTTTCACCGACCGACTCTCGTCGATCTACGACATTCGCTACGATATCTACAAGCGCAAGTTCTTCATCAAATTTCTCAATAATTTTATCGACAAGCTGACACCGTTTTTTTTCTTTTCCATCGGCGGCTTTCTGGTCATCAACGGCGGCCTCACCGTCGGCGCGTTGGTCGCGGTGCTGACCGCTTACAAGGACTTGGCGAGCCCCTGGAAGGAACTGCTGATGTGGTATCAGCAGAAGGAAGACGTGCGAATCAAATACGAACAGGTGGCGGAACAATTCGCGCCCCACGGCATGCTTGAGGAAGAGCTGCAGCACACGGAGCCGGAAGGCCCCTCGCAGATCAAAGGCGACCTGATCGTCAGCAACGTCGGACTCGCCGACGAAGATGGCGTGCGGTCGTTGGAAGGTATTTCTTTCGATGCGCCGGTCGACACGCATATCGCCATCGTCGGCGACGGCGGCAGCGGCAAGACGGATATGGGTCTGGTGCTGGCGCGCCTTGTGCAAAAGACGTCCGGCACGATCACGATCGGCGGCGTCGACCTAACGCAAATGCCGGAATCGACGACCGGCCGCCGGATCGCCTATGTCGGCTCGAATGCCAGCCTGCAGGCCTTCACGGTCGGCGACAATATTTTGTATGGGTTGAAACATCGCCCCGTCCGCCCGGCTGACTACGCCGATGCCGAAGAAGGCAAGTACAAAACGAGGATGGCGGAAGCGAGAATCACGGGAAATTCCGAAAACGATTACCTCGCGGATTGGGTCGATTTCGACGAGGCCGGGGTCGAAGACAGGGCTGGACTCGACCAACGGCTGATCGAGATTTTGAAGATCGCGGATTTGGACGATGACGTATACCGTTTCGGCTTACGCGGGGTTATAGACCCCGAAGAGCAGCAGGAAGTCGCGGCGCGCATCATGACGGCGCGGGCGGCATTGCGCGAACGCCTCTCCGATCCGGCCGTGGCGCAGCTCATCGAACCGTTCGATGCCGATGCCTACAACACCAACGCCTCGGTCGCCGAAAACATTCTGTTCGGCCTGCCGGTCGGTGAAGGCTTCGATCTGGAACGTCTGGCGGAGCATCCTTTCATCCAGGAAGTTCTCAATAAAGTCGGGCTCAGCGAAGATTTCCTCGAAATGGGCAAACAAGTCGCGCAAACGATGCTCGAACTGTTCGCCGATCTGCCGCCGGGGCACGAATTCTTCGAGCAGTTCAGCTTTATCGAATCCGACGATTTGCCGGAGTTCCAGACGATACTCGGGCGGGCGGCGCGGGGGCCGGAGGGGCTGACGGCCGACGACCGGCTGCAACTTATCTCGCTGCCCTTCAAAATTGTTCCGGCCCGGCATCGCCTTGACCTGATCGACGACCAGATGAAGCAGCGCATTCTCGAGGCGCGGCGCACATTTGCCGAAAGCCTGCCCGACGATTTGCGGAAGAATATCGCTTTTTTCGATGCCGAAACCTATAATGCGGCCGCCTCGCTGCAGGACAACATTTTGTTCGGCAAGCTGTCCTATGGCCAGGCGCAAGCGGAAAACAAGGTCGGCGCGCTGATCGGCCAGGTCGTCGACGATCTCGACCTACGTGAAACCGTTACATTGGCGGGTCTTGAATTCCAAGCCGGCATCGGCGGCGCCCGGTTGTCTCAGGGGCAGCGGCAAAAGGTTGCTATCGCCCGCAGCTTGCTGCGCCAGCCGGACCTGATGATCTTGAACGAAGCAACGGCGAGCCTCGATTCAAGCAGTCAGAATTGGATCATGGGTTACGTCCTAAAATCCTGCCAGGGTAAGGGTGTTGTCTGGGTCTTGAATCGGGTGTCGGACGCACAACTATTCAGTAAGATTGTCGTCCTTAAATCGGGACGAATACTTGAAACCGGCACTTATGAGGAACTGAGCGAAGCGGGCGGCGAATTTCAGACTTTGTTGGAAGCTGGCTGACGCCGCCGAAGGAGACTCCATGGGCCTGCAAGAAGAAGTCGAACTGCTGCGGAACATTCCGCTGTTCGCGAAGATCGAGCCGTCGAAGCTGAAACTGCTCGCCTTTACGAGCGAGCGCCTGACCTACGCCGAAAAGGAAACCCTCTTCGCACAGGGCGATGCCGGGGACGCGGCGTATATCATCATCGGCGGCGAGGCGGATATCATCGTCAACACGCCGGGCGGTCCGCTTGTCGTTGCGACTCTGAAACAAAACGAAATTGTCGGCGAGATCGCAATCCTGTGCGATGTTCCCCGTACCGCTACGGTTCGCGCGAAAACCCAGCTCACGACACTGCGGATTACCAAGGATCTGTTCTTCAACCTGGTTATCGAATTCCCTCAGATCGCGGTCGAGATCATGCGCGAATTGGCGCACCGGCTTGAACAGACCACGACCAAGCTACGTGAAGCGGTAGCCGAATCGCAAAGCTAAGCTGGTTAGTTTCTCGTGACGCGCCTGGATACCGTGATCAAGCGTCTGATGGCGCAACGCAGCTGCCTCGATGCCGCCGTCGAATCGCTACGGGACCTATCCGGCCACGTATTGGAACTCGGATTGGGCAACGGCCGTACCTACGATCATTTGCGCGCGCTGTTCCCGGATCGGGATATCTTCGTGTTCGACCGCGAGGTCGCCTCGCATCCGGATTGCCGGCCCGATCCGGAGCACCTTTTCCTGGGTCCGATGCAGGAAACGTTGATGGCCGCGGTCGAGAAGCTCGGGCCCACGGCCGCCCTGGCGCATGCCGATATCGGATTTGGCGATGCGGCGGCGACGGAAAGCAATGTTGTCGCGCTGGGCCCCAAAATTCCGCCGCTTTTGCGGCCGGGGGGCCTGGTAATCTGTGACCAGCCGCTCGACCGGTTTGAGGGGCTGACGTCGGTTTCGCCGCCGGCGGACGTCGAACCCGGGCGCTATCACGTCTATCGGCGGGAGTAGTTCTAGCCCGGATATCTCACCATAGTTGGGGTCGTCATCGCGGTGTGCGGATCCGGTCCGCCAGGAGAAGGCCGAAAAGCGTAGCGGGGCCTACGGTTGAGGCCTTCGACGAAGCGGGCGGCCCGCACACCGCGACCCTCCGGGCGGGGCGTATCGCACGACAGGCTGCGTCGAACCGCTTGCCCGATGGCACCGCTACGGTTGAGGCCTTCGACGAAGCGGGCGGCCCGCACACCGCGACCCTCCGGGCGGGGCGTATCGCACGACAGGCTGCGTCGAACCGCTTGCCCGATGGCACCGCATCGCGCCGCGCGCTTCTCCTAACCTGTCGTGCGATACGCCCCGTGACGACCCCAACTATGGTGAGATATCCGGGTTAGCCGGTACCGGCGAGAGGGGTGGGTTCGATAATGTTCGATTCGAACTTTTTCTGCGGGATATGGAAGGTGATTATCGTACCGCGGCCTTCTTCGCTTTCCAGTTCGATATGGCCGTTGTGCAGTTCGACCAGCGACTTGCATAACGCCAGGCCGAGCCCCGTGCCCTCGTGCGTCCGGTCGAGATTATTCTCGCCCTGTTCGAATGGCCGGAAGACGCGCGCCTGATCTTGCGGTGAAATGCCCACTCCGTCGTCGGAAACGGATATCGTCAACATCTCGCCGTCCACCGCGGCGGCGACGCGCAGTTGACCACCTTCGCCGGTAAACTTGATGGCGTTGGACAGAAGGTTCAGCAGCACCTGACGGATCGCCCGCTCGTCGACACGGGCGACGGCCTGTTCGTCGGGAACGTCGATAACGATCTTCATCTGGCGGCTGATCGCCTGTTCCGCGACGATCCGGCAGCAGGAGCGGACAAATGCGCCGACGTCGATATTGTTCCGCTTCAACCGCCATTTTCCGGCATCGACCGTCGACATATCAAGCAGATCGTTGATTAGCGACAACAGGTGGCGTGCGCTGGAAAAGATATCATCCGCGTATTCGACGTATTTCTCTGTTCCGAGCGGCCCGAGCATTTCCTTTTTCAGGATTTCCGAGAATCCGATGATCGCATTCATCGGCGTCCGCAGTTCGTGGCTGATAATGCTCAGGAACTGCGAACGGCTGGCGCTCGCCTCTTCGACGGCGGCCTTCGCACGGGCCAGTTCTTCCAGCGCCTGGACGTGTTCCGTAGCCTGGCGTTCGAAGATCCATTTCGACATCTCCATTTGGTGTACCGTCCCCGCCAGGGTGGTGCCGCGCTCGATCATCGCGAGCTCGTTTTCCTTGATCGTGGTGACGTCGGACAGTCGCGTGACAACACCACCATCGCGCGAACGGTGCTCGTCGACCAGGAACCAGCGGCCATCGCGATGCTGCCAGGTTTCCTGGTGTTGCGGCAGGAGATGAAGCTTATACCGCTCCGCGCTCCAGCTTTCCGAGCCGCATTCGCCGGTTTCGAAGAGATGGCGCGCGGCATTATCGAGAACGTTGCGGCACGAAACCCCGGGCACGATATCGTTGTCCAACATGCTCAGCAGATCGACGAATGCGCTGTTGCGCAGGACCAGCCGGTCGTTCTGGTCCCAGAACGCCAACGCGTCGGTACCGCCCTCGACCGCTTCCTGCAGTCCGAGGCTGCCGGCTTTCGACTCGGTGATGTCGGAATAGACCGAGATCGTGCCGCCATCCTTCAATGTCCGCTCGCTGATCCGGATCCAGCGCCCATCCGTCAGCCGTTCTTCGATCGGTCCGGTGCCGGGATCGCGGCGGCGCGCCAATCGCCGCTCGATCCAACCTTCAGGGTCGGCGACGACATTCGGTCCGGCAATTTCGCCGGCTTCCAGTTTGCACAACAACAGATCGCGAAACGCGATACCGGTCAGACTGTCGAATGACCCGAACGAGCGGAAGATATACTGAAAGTGCGTATTGTAATAAGCGAGCCGGTCGTCACTGTCATACATCGCGACGCCGATACGCAAGGAGTCGAGAGCGTCGACGATTCTGCGGCACGCGTCGTCTGAACCGGCGTTGGAGAAAGAACTTAACAGTGAACTCATGCTTTTTGGCTAACTCGGTTAGGCCCGGCCAGGGGTGATTTTCGATTATGCGGGGGAGTCCTTAACGGACTCTAAACGAAGCTCGAAAGCGGTGGCGTCTACGCAACTCATCCGATAGTAAGGTTAACGAGCCTCGAAGCGTCGAAGCGTCTTGAAGCCTGTACGCCATCGTGCGAGATAGGGGGCTTGTTGCCGTCGGCGGCGGTAGCGTCGCGATGGCCAACGACGGAGAATGCCAACGATGTTAACCAAGGCTCCAATCGACAGCTTCCGGCAGGACGGCTATCTCGTATCGAGGGGGATGTTTGACCCCGCGGCCGTCGACGATATTTCGCGCTGGTCGGACGAAATCCTGGCCTGGCCCGAGGTGCCGGGCCGGCACACGGTCTATTACGAGGACAGCGTTATCCAAGGTGCGGGAAAGGTCGTGTCCCGAGTCGAGAACGTCTGCCCCTATCATGACGGATTCGATACCCTGATGCGGAAGGGCGGTTTGATCGAAGCGGTTTCGCAACTGCTTGGCGGCGAGGCCGTCTTGTTCAAGGAAAAGATCAATATGAAGATGCCGGGCGGGGAGGGCTTCAAACCCCATCAAGACGCTCAGGCGGGCTGGAACCGCTATGCCGGCTTCTACATTACCGCCCTGGTCGGCGTCGACCCGGCGACACCCGAGAACGGCTGCCTGGAGATGGTAAAGGGATGGCATGACAAGGGCCTGGTCGGGGACGAATGGCGGCCCCTCGACGGGCAGGACATGAACGGTATGATGTTCGAACCTTGCCCTACCGCGCCGGGCGACGTGGTCTTCTTCGATTCATACGCACCGCACCAGTCCGCGCCGAACTTGACGGATCAACGGCGGCGGGTGCTCTACGTTACCTATAACAGGCTGTCGGAGGGCGATCACCGGGCGCAATATTATGCCGACAAGCGGCGCAGCTTTCCGCCGGATATCGAACGGGAGCCCGGCAAAGAGTACGTCTTCCGCGTCTGATCGATGGCGCCGTTGCTCACGGCCCTCGCCGGGCTGGCGCTCGCCATATGGGTGTATCTGACATGTTTTCATGGCGGTTTCTGGCGCGCCGATCAGCGCCTAGACGACGGCATGGTCGAACCGTTGACCGATTGGCCTGAGATTGTCGCGATCGTCCCGGCGCGCAACGAAGCCGATGTAATCGGCCGGACCATCCAATCTCTCGCAGAACAGGATTACCCCTCGCCCTTTCCCATCATCATCGTCGACGACGGCAGCGATGATGGGACCGCCGCTGCCGCGCGCGCAGCCGCCGGCGCGGCGGACCGTCTCGACATCGTCGCCGGCAAACCGGTGCCCGAATCCTGGGTTGGCAAGGTTTGGGCCATGGCGCAGGGCGTCGCGCGCGCCGGGGAAATCGCGCCTGGTGCCCGTTATTTTCTCTTCACCGATGCGGATATCGTGCATGAGCCCTCGAACCTGCGGCGGCTCGTCGCGCGCGCGGAAAACGCTCAGGCGGATCTGGTATCGGTCATGGTCATGCTGGCCGTGCACGGGTTTTGGGAACGGTTTCTGATACCGCCCTTCGTGTTCTTCTTCCAGATGCTCTACCCGTTCGCGCATGTAAACCGAGGGCGCCGCCACGCTGCGGCAGGCGGTTGTATGCTGGTACGGCGGCGTGCCCTTAGGGAGGCGGGTGGAATGGAAAGCATTCGAGGCGCCCTGATCGACGATTGCGCGCTGGCGCGGCTGATCGGGGAACGGGGCGGCGCCCTGTGGCTCGGCCTTTCGACCCTGACTCGCAGCGCGCGGCCCTATGGCGGTCTCGCGGGCGTTTGGAACATGGTGGCGCGCAGCGCGTACACGCAACTCGATTATTCCGCGGTATGGCTGGCCGGGACCGTGCTGGGGATGGTCCTGATCTATATCGTCCCGCCGCTGGCGTTGTTCGGCGTCGTCGCGTTCGGCGATCCCTTGTCCGCGATCGCCGGCGGCGCGGCCTATGTTCTGATGGCCGGCGTATATTGGCCCACCGTACGGCTTTACGGGCAGTCTGCTATCGCCGTCTTGCTCCTGCCGTTCGCGGCGCTACTGTATACCGGCATGACGCTGGACTCTGCCTGGCGGTATTGGCGCGGCGTCGGTGGGCGCTGGAAAGGCCGCGTCTACTCACGATAATCTCGGCGAAGCGAGGCGATTTGACGACAACGGTTGAAACCCCCTCTGGCAAACAGGCCGGCGACGAGAATTTTCCCGTCGGATCCTGGCTCTTGCCGGCGGCCCTGCGTCCGCACATCGCGACCTACTATGCCTATGCAAGGGCGATCGACGACATCGCCGACAATCCGGCTCTCGAACCCGACGACAAGATCGCGCGGCTGGACCGGTTCGAGAACGTGCTTCGCGGCCTCGAAGAACCCAACGGTTCGCTCGACAAGGCCCGCGCCGTTCGCGAAAGCATGGCGGAGATGGGGGTCGATGTTCGACACGGCATCGACCTGGTAACCGCCTTCAAACAGGACGCGGTGAAGCTTCGCTACGAAAATTGGGACGAGTTGATTGACTACTGCCTGCACTCCGCGGCGCCGGTCGGCCGATTTTTGATCGATTTGCATGGCGAATCGAAAGCGGCGTACGCGGCCTCGGACGCTCTGTGCAATGCGTTGCAAATCCTGAACCATCTGCAGGACTGCCAGGACGACTACCGTGAGCTCGACCGGGTCTACCTGCCGCTCGACTGGATGCGGGACGCCGGCATCGCGGTCGCGGTCCTTGATGAGCCCGCGGCAAGTCCCGCGCTGCGCCAGGTCATGGACCGCTGTCTCGACGGAACGGAGAGACTGCTCGATACGGCGCGCGGGTTGCCGTCCCGCATCCGGACCACGCGGTTCGCCGTGGAAGCCGCGATGATCCTGCGCAT
>CAYLTU010000242.1:0-8735 GCA_964386465.1 uncultured Rhodospirillaceae bacterium | reverse complement strand
TCAAACCCAGCTGTCGCGGGCGACTGCCAGTCACGTCTGAACCTGTTAAGGGTTGTCCGACACCTGCCGCAAGAGCCATTCGCTGCCGATCCGTAACGGCAGGTGTCCGACAACCCTTAACAACAATTACCAAAACGCGGTATCGCTCGCGACGTCCGGGATCGAAGTGGAAGCGGTCGTCAATCGATGCAGAACAGACATCGGAAATTTAAGGACACTTATGCGGAAGATCGCTCCCACGCCGCGGCGCGGCGCGACGCGCCTTCTTCGTGGAAAACAGCGTCGCCGTCAGCCGCCGCCTTGCGGCAGGTCGTTGAACGCGGCGTCCTTGTCGACGCGGATGTCGGGCGGCAGGCCCAGGACGCGTTCGGCGATGATGTTGCGCAGGATCTCGTCGCTGCCGCCGGCGATGCGGCCGCCCGGCGAGGCCAGCAGGGCGTCCTGGAACAGGGCGCGCATCGGCATCGTCTCCTCGTCGAGCAAGATTCCGGCCATGTCCATCAGCTCCATGCCGAAATTGGCGATTTCCTGGTGCTTTTTGCCGCCCACGACCTTGGTGATCGACGCTTCCGGTCCCGGCTCCGCGCCTTTGGACAGCGCCGTGATCGTGCGGAACCGGGTCAGTGCCAGGCCCTGCTGCTCGATATACCAGCGCGCCAGCTTCTCGCGCACCGTCGAATTGGCGATGGCGGGACCGTCTTCCAGTTCGAGGTCTCGGGCCAAGGCGAAAATTTCGTCGAAGTCCGGCGCCGGCCGCTCGCCGACCGCCAGCCGTTCGTTCATCAGGGTGGTGATCGAGACGCGCCAGCCGTTGCCGACGTCGCTGAGGCGCTGCGAGTCCGGAATCCGCACGTCGGCGAAGAACACCTCGTTGAAGTTCGAGACGCCGCTGACCTGCTTGATGCGACGCACCTCGATGCCGGGCGACTTCATGTCGAGGAAGAAATAGGTCAGGCCCTTATGCTTGGGCACGTTCGGGTCGCTGCGCACGACGATGACGCCGTAGTCGGAGAAATGCGCCCCCGAGGTCCAGATCTTCTGACCGTTGATGACCCAATCGTCGCCGTCGCGGACGCAGCGCGTGCGCAGTCCGGCCAGATCCGATCCGGCGGACGGTTCGGAGAAGAGCTGGCACCAGACCTCCTTGCCTTCCAGCGCCGGCACGGCGTAGCGCTTTTTCTGTTCTTCCGTCGCATAGGTCAACATGGTCGGGATGCACATGCCGAGGCCGATTTCGTAGACCCCGCGCGGCGCCACGAAGCTGGCTTCTTCCTGGTTGTAGATGACCTGCTGCAGCTGGGTGCCGCCCTGGCCGCCATATTCCTTCGGCAGAGTGATGCCGGCGTAGCCCGCCTCGTACTTCTTGGCCTGCCATTCCTTGGCCAGCGGGACCAGATCGTCGGCGCCCACTTTCACCTTGAAGGTGCTGCCCGGCCGCTTCGGGGCCGCGTTCTCGCTCAGCCAGGCGCGCACGCCGGCACGGTAGTCGGCTTCTTCTTTCGTGTCGGAAAAATCCATCATCCGGTCCCTTGCGTCGCGAGCCGCCACCATTTGTCTGGCGGTATTACGAGGTCAAGACTGCATCGAAAGGCCGACAATGCAAAGCATAATTACCGGGGAACGGTGTTACGCGATGTCGCAGACGACCGCGCGTTTGGCCGCGACCGAACGCCTGTTATCCACCAGGCTGGCGGTCGTCGATCGGGATGACCTGCATGCCGGCCGGCAGCACGGAGTCCGAAAGCGCTTCCGTTTCCGCGACGCGGGCGCCGATCCAGCTCCGGAACGCTTCGATCTTCCAGTCCGCGCGGCGCGCTTCGAGGCAGACCAGGCAATAGCTCTGCTGCGAGCGTATGCTGAGGGGGAGCGGCACGATCAGGCGTCCTGCCGCGATATCCTCGGCGACGAAAAGCCGCTGCCCCAGGGCGATTCCGAGACCGTCCCGCGCCGCCCGATAGGCGTTGGAGGAATTCTCGAAGCGCATTTCCCGCGTGATGTCCAGGCCGCCGACGCCGGCGGCGTCCAGCCAATCAGGCCAATTGGGAATACGTGCCGTGGAATAGAGCAGGGTATGGTGCCGCAGATCGGCCGGCTCCCGCAGCGGTGGACCGTTCTCCATCAGGGCTGGGCTACACACCGGAAAATGGTCGGCATTGAAAAGCAAGTCGAAATGGATGCCGCGCCATTGTTCCGGCCCGATCCACAAGCCGACATCGACCTGCCCGTCATACAGTCCTATTGGTTCACTGGAGGCGACCAATTTCAGGTCGATGCCGGGGTGCAGTTCGCGGAACGAACCCAGCTTCGGCAACAGCCACTCCATGGCCAGGGTCGTGAAGGCGAAGACGGACAGGCTGGCGGGGATGCCGCCGCTGCGCAATTCGCTGGTCGCGTCGTCGATGCTGTCGAAGGCGTCGGTCAACGCGTAGGCGTAGGCTTCGCCCTTCGCGGTCAAGACGACGCCGCGCGGATTGCGCGTGAATAACGGACAATCCAGATAGGATTCAAGACGCGAAATCTGCCGGCTAACCGCCCCCGTCGTGACCGAAAGTTCCCCTGCCGCGGCCGACAGGCTACCATGGCGGCTGGCCGCCTCGAAGGCGCGCAGGGCGTTCAGAAGAGGAAACCTTTTTCGCATGTCGCAACTGTTTTGAAATTTTCTCAAGTCTAGCTTGATTTTATTGAAATTGAAATGGCGCTGGCGATTTTGAAAAATGCCCTAACTCCGCAATATGCACGTCGTTCAGCATAGTCAGACGGGTCCGCACACTTTGAGTTTTCCTGAAGCCGAAAGCAGGCCGATGATCGACTTCCTGATCACCCACGCGGTGCGCCCCGAATTCACCTGCCGGTTTTGCTGGGAAGCCGGTACGCTGGCGATTTGGGACAATCGCTGCGTTCGGCATTTCGCGATCAACGATTATGATGGCGAACGTCGGCGCATGCACCGCGCCACCATCGTCGGCGACAGGCCGCATTAGGCACCGGGAGAGAACGTTCACCATGAGCGACGACAACATCATCATCGATACGACGACGAAGATCTTTCAGGATCTGTGCGATCCGCAGACCGTCACCAACGCCGCCGACGACGGCTGGAAGGCGCCGCTATGGACCGCGCTGGAGGAATCGGGACTGACGCAGGCTTGGACACCGGACGATCTAGGCGGGGCGGGCGCGACGATCGTCGACGGCTTCGACGTGCTGCAGGTTGCCGGCGAATTCGCCGTGCCGGTGCCGCTGGCCGAAACCCTGCTGGCCGGTTGGCTGCTTTCCCAGGCTGGCCTGATCGTGCCGATGGGAGCGATGACCATCGCGCCCGCGCGTCCCGGCGAGAGCCTGACGTTGGGCGAAGACGGGAAACTTTCGGGCACGGCGCGCGATATCCCCTTCGCGGACGAGGCGGAGAGGATCGCAGTCCTGGCCCGCCACGGCGGCGGGCATGTCGTGGCGCTTGTCGACCGCACTGCTTGCGCTGTTGGCGAGGGCGGCAGTCTCGCCAGTGAAGCGCGTTGCCGGGTCGGCTTCGACGGGGTCGTACCGGAGGAAATCTCGGAACCGGTCGATAGTCTGGAAGAAGATTCGTTGATGCAGATGGGCGCGGCGGTGCGCTCGGCCCAGATGGCAGGCGCCTTGCAGGCGATCCTCGATATCTCCGTCGAATACGCCAAGGAACGGGTCGCCTTCGAGCGCCCGATCGGCAAATTCCAGGCGGTGCAGCACAATTTGGCCCGGCTCGGCGGCGAGGCAGCCGCGGCGGTCGCTGCGGCGGGTTCGGTGGCCCACACGCTGGGCCAGGCGGAAGGTTTCGACGATCACGTGTTTCTCGAAGTGGCGTCGGCAAAAATCCGGATTGGCGAGGCCGCGGGCGAGGGCGCCGGCATCGCGCATCAGGCGCATGGCGCGATCGGCTTCACGGCCGAACACATCCTGCACCGGTTCACCACGCGGCTGTGGTCGTGGCGGGATGATTTCGGCAGCGAGAGCGCGTGGGCCGTGCGGCTCGGCGAGATGGTCGCCGCGCGCGGCGCCGATGAACTGTGGCCCATGGTCGCGACACAGTAGCGGGAGCAAACGATGTCCAGTGCGATTCAATTCGACCCCATTCGTCTGCCGCCGGAAGCGGAAGCGCTCCGTGTAGAAGTCCGCGAATTCCTGCGCGAGGAAATCGACGCCGGAACGTTCGATCCGATCACCGCGCCGTACCGCGATGGGTTCAACCGGGAGTTCAGCCGCCGCGTCGGCGAGAAAGGCTGGATCGGTTTGACCTGGCCAAAAGAGTATGGCGGTCACGAACGCAGCTTCCTGGAGCGCTATGTCGTCACGGAGGAATTCCGGGCGGTAAGCGCACCGACACGGGTGCATTTCACCGCCGACCGGCAAAGCGGTCCGGTGCTGATCAAATACGCACCGGAGCACATCAAGGCGGATATCCTGCCGCGGATCACGCGCGGCGAGTGCTCTTTCTGTATCGGTATGAGCGAGCCCGGCTCCGGCTCCGATCTGTTCGCGGCGAGCACGCGGGCGACGAAGACCGACGGCGGCTGGTTGATCAACGGCGCCAAGGTATGGACCAGCAGCGCCCATCTGGCGGATTACATGATCGGGCTGTTCCGCACTTCCGCATCGACCGAGGAGAACCGGCGGCACGGGCTGACGCAATTCCTCGTCGATATGAAGAACACGCCTGGGATCACGGTTAATCCGATTCATCACATGACCGGCATCCACGAATTCAACGAGGTTGTGTTCGAGGACGCCTTCGTGCCGGACGAAAACATGTTGGGCGAGGTCGATTCCGCCTGGAAACAGGCGACTAGCGAGTTGGCTTATGAGCGTAGCGGGCCGGAACGCTTTCTGGAGACCATCTACATCCTGACCGAACTGGTGCGGGCGCTGGGTGACAAGCCGGATACGCGCGGCGCGGAGGGGATTGGCCGGTTGGTCGCGCAGCTCCACACGCTGCGGCGCATGTCGGTGTCCGTTAACGGCATGTTGCAGGCCGGCAAGGAGCCCACCCTGCAAGGCTCGATCGTCAAGGACCTGGGTACGAACTGGGAACAGGATCTGCCGGCCAAGGCGCGGCAGCTTGCCGCCTTCGTCGACGAAGATGCGGGCAACCGCGCCGACTTCGACGAGCTGATGCGGTTCGCGACGATGATCGCGCCGAAGCTGACCATTCAGGGCGGCACGCGGGAAATCCTTCGCGGAATCATCGCCCGCGGCCTCGGTCTCCGATAACGCAAACTCACGGGAACAGCGAAGACATGCCCGATATCGGCGCCTTACTTTCGCCGGCGAGCGTTGCCGTCGTGGGCGCTTCCCCCGACAGCGGCATCCTGCGTGGGCGCATCATGCATGTGCTCGGTTGCCACCCTTACAAAGGCAGGGTCTATCCGGTAAGCCGCAGCCATGATGAAATCATGGGGCTGAAGGCGTATCGGACCGTTTCCGACCTGCCGGAAGCCGTCGACCTCGCCGTACTGATCATTCCGGCGGCGTTCGTGCCCGATACCTTGGAGGCGTGTGGCGAAAGAGGCGTGCGCGCGGCGCAAATCATTACTTCCGGTTTTGCGGAGGAAGTGGACGGTGCGGGCGAAGACCTGCAGAAGCAGGTTCGAGACATCGCGGAAAAGTACGATATGGCGGTTTGCGGGCCGAACTCGGAAGGCTTCGCCAACATGGCGGCGGATTTCTGCCCGACCTTCAGCCCGGCCGTAGACGATCCGAATACGCCGTTGCTTCCGAAATGGCGTAAGGACGGGAAGATCGGTGTCGTCGCGCAGAGCGGCGGCATGGGTTTCGCGTTCTACGACCGGGGACGGCCCAAGCAACTCCCGTTCAGTTATGTCGTGACGACGGGAAACGAGGCGTGCCTCGAAGGATTTCAGATCGTCGAGCATATGCTGGACGACGGCGGAACCGACGTCATCGTGATGTTCATCGAGGACATCAAGACCCCGTCGTTGTTCAAGGGTATCGCCGAAAAAGCAATGCGAGCCGGCAAGCCGGTCATCGTCACCAAGATAGGCCATTCGCAGGCGGGACAGCGGGCGGCGGCGTCGCATACGGCGGCAATGGCCGGATCCTACGCCGTCTACAATGCCATGTTCGAACGCTACGGCGTGATCGAGGGCCGCGACATCGAAGAAATCGTCGATATCGCCGCCGGCTTCTCCTTCTGGGGCGACCGGCTGCCGAGGGGCAAGCGGGTCGGCATTATCACCGGTTCGGGCGGCGCCGGCGGTTGGATGGCGGATACGGCTACGGAGGCGGGCCTCATCGTGCCGCCGCTCGACGCAGACACCCGAGCCACCATCGACGCGTTTCTGCCGAGCTACGGGACCTCGCAAAACCCTGTCGACGGGACCGCGCAGGCGATCCGGGCAGTCGGTTACGCGAACCTCGCGAAAATGACGGCGGCGTCGGATGAGGTGGACGCGGTCATTGCCATCAGCTCGGCGCGCAATGCATCGCGTTACGAAAGTGAATTCGAGGTCATGGCCAAGGTCGCGCGGGAGACGGAAAAACCAATCGTGTTCAATTCCTACACGATGCCGAAGCCGGAAGGCTTCGAAATCATCGGACGCGCGGGATACCCGCTCTACACCAATATGCGGAACTGCTCGCACGCGCTGGTGTGTCTGGCCGACTACCGCGCTTTCCGCGAGAAGTTTCTCAAGATGCCGGAAGTTCGCACCGTACCGGAAAAACCGACCCTTGCCGGCGCGCTGTTGGCGCAAGGTGGTCAAACGCTGACCGAGTACGAGTCGAAACAAATCCTAAAGTCCTACGGCATCCGGTTCCCGGAAGAATTTCTTGCCGCGGACGCCGACGAGGCCGTCGAAGCCGCCGCTGCGATCGGCGGTCCCGTTGCATTGAAGGTGCAATCGCCGGATATCCTTCACAAGACCGAGGCTGGCGCCGTAGCGCTCGCTTTGGAAGGCGCGGATGCGGTTCGCGATGGGTACGAAAGGGTGCTGGCCAATGCGCTCGCGTACGAGTCCGGCGCGTCCTTAGACGGGGTTTTGGTGCAGCCCATGGCGCCGCCGGGTCGCGAGATCATTCTTGGCATTGATCGCGACGACGCTTTCGGACCTATGCTCATGGTCGGATTGGGTGGCATCTATGTGGAGGTGATACGGGACGTGGTTTTCGCGCCCGCACCACTGCGCGAAGAGGAGGCGCGAGCGATGCTGGAGCGCTTGCAGGGGGCCGCTCTGTTGCACGGCGTTCGCGGTCAACCACCGGCGGATATAGATGCGTTGGCCGAGCTGATGGTCACTGTCTCGCGGCTTGCCGACGATTGGCGCGACGAGATCGCGGAGATCGATTTGAATCCGATTCTGGTCCATCCGGAAGGGAAAGGGTTGTCGATCGTCGATGCGTTGATCGTCAAGTCTACAAGGGACTAAATCACAGCAATTTGTGGCTTTTTATTGCGGGGCGCGATTGATAAGGTGCGGATTACAACCCGCCGTTTTCCTTACGGAGAACAACAGAAACAAACAAGGCGGACGTTAAGACAGGGAGCAGAATACAAGATGTCGGAAACAGTTCTTGAACTCGACGATCTGACAATCCGATTCAAACTGAAGCGTGGCGACCTGACCGCCGTGAACGGCGTTTCGTTCAAGGTCAAGCGCGGAGAAACCTTCGGGCTGGTTGGTGAATCGGGATCCGGCAAAACGGTTACGGCGCGCTCGATCATGCGGCTCGTGCCGATGCCGCCAGGCGAGATCCTGAAGGGCAAGGTGTTTTTCGAGGGCGAAAGCGTTTACGACAAGTCCGACAACGAAATGCGTGATATGCGCGGCAAGAAGGTCGCCATGGTCTTCCAGGAGCCGATGAGCGCGCTGAACCCTGTTTTCACGGTTGGCAGCCAGATTGGCGACGCCTTGCGCTCCAATCTTGGAATGAGCAAGCAGGAAGCCGAGGAACGGGTTGTCGAATTGCTGCAGCTGGTGGGCATCCCATCGCCGGGATCGCGTCTCGACAGCTATGTTCATGAATTCAGCGGCGGCATGCGGCAACGCGTCATGCTGGCCATGGCGTTGAGTTGCGACCCGACCTTCCTGATCGCGGACGAACCGACGACGGCGCTGGACGTGACGATTCAGGCGACGATCCTGGAATTGATCGAAAGTATGATCGAGCGCTTCGGTATGTCGCTGATCTTCATCACCCACAATCTCGGCGTCGTGGCGCATGCCTGCGATACGATCGGGGTCATGTACGCCTCGCATGTCGTCGAGCTTGCTTCGACGGATGAAATCTTCAAGAACCCGCAACATCCTTATACGGTTGGGTTGCTGAATTCGATTCCACGACTCGACCAGCAGTCGAAATATCTAACCCCGATCAAAGGTCTGGTCTGCAACATGATGGATCCGCCGACGGGGTGCAAATTCCACCCGCGTTGCGATCACGCGACGGATATCTGCCGTCAGGAAATTCCGCAAATGAAAGAGCTCGCGCCCGGACATCACGCGGCGTGTCATCTGCATAACTAAACGACGGAAATTGGAAGAGCGACAGATGACCGAAAATATTCTCGAAGTTCGCGGCCTGACCAAGCACTTCATGCTCGACAACGACATGGTGTCGCGCATTGCCGGGAAAACGCGAACATTGAAAGCCGTCGACGGCATTGATTTCTTTATCAAGCGCGGCGAAACCCTTGGTCTCGTGGGCGAAAGCGGTTGCGGAAAATCGACGACCGCGCGGCTTATCAC
>CAYLTU010000241.1:0-8812 GCA_964386465.1 uncultured Rhodospirillaceae bacterium | reverse complement strand
GTCGTGGAACAGATTGTGCCAATTGACCTCGGCCTTGAGATGCATGAACACCGAACCCAGGCCAATCGCCGCCCGGTCCATCAGCACGAACTCGCGCGGCGGGGTCACGCCGCCGAGGCGGCGCAGTTCGACATGCACCTTGTTGGCGACCCGCGCGCCGTACATGCCGCTGTCGGATTCCTGGATCTTCTGCACCTTGTCGACCATCAGCGGCGCATAGACGAATTCCGCCCAGATGTTCAAAACGTCGATCATTTCCTGGTCCAGACCCGTGAACCCCCAGGTCTCATAGGCATGCACCGCAAGATCCCGGTCGCCGTCGCGCAGCCCGTGGTAGAGGTCGATCACGCCGGCGACGAATGTCGGCGGGAACACCCGGATGCATCCGAAGTCCAGCAGGTTGACGGTGAGGTCCGGACGAACGCTGTAGTTGCCGAGATGCGGGTCGCCATGAATGACCCCGTACTCGTAGAACGGCACGTACCAGGCGCGGAACATGTTGTGGGCGATTCGGTTGCGGTCCTCCAGATCCGCGTCCTGGAAGTCCAACAGCGGCTTCCCTTCCAGCCAGGTCATGGTCAACAGCCGCTTCGTCGACAGATCCGGAATTGCCTCCGGGACGCGGACGCCGCTTTCGCCTTTGAGCATCCGGCCGTACAGCGCCATGTGGGCCGCTTCCCGCGCGTAGTCCAACTCCTCGCGCAGCCGCGCCGACAGTTCGGCATGGATCTGGTCGGTAGAAATCGCCTTGTCGTATCGCTCATAGATCGAGAAAGCGAGACGGAGCTGCTTCAAATCCGCTTCTACGGCAGACGACATGTCCGGGTATTGCAGCTTGCAGGCGAGCAATTGACCGTCCGACGCGGTCGCCCGGTGCACCTGTCCCAGGGACGCGGCATGCGCCGCGTCGCGCTCGAACCTGTCGAAGCGCGTGCGCCAGTCCGGCCCCAATTCCGACGCCATGCGGCGGCGTACGAAGGGCCAGCCCATCGACGGCGCGTTGGTTTGGAGCTGTTTAAGCTCTTCGACATACTCCTCGGGCAGCGCGTCGGGGATCGTCGCCATGATCTGCGCGACCTTCATCAACGGCCCTTTGAGCCCGCCAAGGGCCGCCTTCAGGTCGCTGGCGTGCCGATCCCTGTCGATTTCCATGCCGAGATATTTCGATCCGGCGAACCGGAGGGCCAACCCGCCGACCGCACCGCCGACCCGGGCATAGCGCCGCGCCCGCCCCGTCACGCTGCTTTCATCGGAAGATGCCATACGCCAATAAATGGGGATCTGCGCTGCCGCTGTCAAAGAATGCGTTTCTTTGGTTCGAAGCCATTCCGACACCCTTATTAAAAATTGTATATAAGTGATGTAATACGACCTAAAATATTCGTGTCGGAGAACTTTACAAAATGCGAAAGCTAGGTACGAGTTTCTAACCTATTGTATTTACTTAATAATTTAAGTGACAAGTACGGTAAATGCATACATTTCAGCGAGCTGCCGTCGAGATTCTTTACACTTTTACGGTAGGCGGTTCCCCGACATCGGATTAACTCATTGAAAAATAAAATAAAATTTTTATGACGCAAATCTTGCACAAGTGTGAACTGAGCACGGGTCGGGGCCATTCGGAACCTGGGGGACGAATCAATGTTAAGTTTCAAACGTTTCGTACTAGGAATTGCTTCGGCAACTTTATTGAGCGCCGGCGCCAACGCCATACCATTCGATCCCAATGGCTTCGCGTCCATGGGCGCCCTGCCCTCCGGGGACATCACCATCGATACCGATGCCCTGACCGCGAGCGGCGTCGCCGGAAATGGTATCCTGTCGGCGCAAGCTGGCGGACCGGATGTCGCCGTCTTTGCGTTCGACGGCGGCGCCGTATTTGGCTCGGGAAATTCGCTTTTCATCACGGGATCCAATCCGTTGGCCCTTCTTTTCCAAGGCGCTGCGACCTTTTCCGGCAGCATCGACATCAGCGGCAACGACGGCGCGTCCGCGCAATTTGGCGCCGGAGGTAGCGGCGTTGCCGGTGGCGGACGGGGCGGTACCGGCGGACCCTTCAGCGAAACGGACGGCATCGGCCCGGGCGCCGGTCTGGCCGGGAGTACCTCGGCCAGCAGTTCCGGAGCCGGCAGCGGGTCCGGCGCAGGATTTGGCACGGCCGGCGGACCGGGCGGGCTTGGCATTACGTTCCGCGCCGGCGGTTCCACCTACGGTGATCCGTTGCGCGACATCCTTTTTCCGGGGAGCGGCGGCGGTGGGGGCGGCGGTAATTGCTGTCCCCTCGGAACGACGGGATCGGGCGGCGGCGCCGGCGGCGGCGCGCTGGAAATCGGCGCCTTGACCTTACTCGACCTGAACGGCGCGTCGATCCTGGCCAATGGCGGCAATAGTGGCGACTTCAGTAGAGGCGGCGGCGGCGGCGGCGGCAGCGGGGGCGGAATATTTCTGCACGCGTTCGATTTCTCGATGGATTCTTCGTCGTTAATCCAAGCCAATGGCGGCGACGGCCTCGGAACCGGCAATAGCCGAGGCGGCTGCGGCGGCGCAGGAAGGATCGAGATCCTCCACAATATCGACGGTTCGGCGCTCATCGAAGGCACCCTGGAAGCGATCAGCGGCGTCGGTAAAGACGCTTGCGACGTTGATAGCAACATCGTCTCGACCGTCGCGCAGGAAAACATTGGCGAAGCCCCGAGCAATGGCGGCGGCGGGGGCGGCGGCCAGGGTGTCCCGGAGCCAGGGACGCTCGGACTGATATGCGTTGGTCTGGCCGGCCTTGCCTTGTTCAGGCGGCGCAAAGTCGTTTGAAAACACCCGCGAGGGCGTTAATCGTAGTTTGAAGTCGGCGAGGCCCACCGTTACGCGGCGAGCTCGTCGCGTCGCTTACGCCGACGTTGCAGCACCGGGGGCAAAACCAGGCTCACCACCAGCAAAACCCGCAACAGATTGCCGAGATCGGAGGAGAACAGCACCATGATGTCCCCTTCCGATTTCTTCAGCGCGCGCATAAAATATATCTCCAGCAACGGGCCCAGGATGACGCCGATCAGGATCGCCGCCACGTGATAGCCGGTCCGGCGCGCGATATAGCCCAGCACACCGAACGCCAGCGCCAGATACATGTCGAACATGTACTCGCGCGGCACGAACGCGCCGACCAGGGTGAAGCCGATGATGATCGGCGCCAGATAGGACGTCCGAACCAGGGTCACCCGGGACATGTAGCGGGACAGCGGCAGGATCGTGAAGATCATCAGCAGATAGGTCACGGCCATCGACATGAACAGGCCGTAGGCCAGTTCCGGGCTCTCGAAGAACAGGCTGGGGCCGAAATCGACGCCGTGATACTGCATGACGATCAGCATGATCGCCGCCGTGGCGCCGCCCGGTATGCCGAGGATCAGGAGCGGCACCAGGGTTCCGGACGTCACCCCGTTGTTGGCCGATTCCGGGGCGATCAGGCCTTCCGGATGGCCCGTGCCGTACCGTTCCGGGGTCTTCGAATAGGTCCGCGACTGCTGATAGGCGACGAAACAGGCGATCGACGCGCCGGCCCCCGGGATGACGCCGATGATCAGGCCGATGACGCTCGTCCAGGTGATATGCCACCAGCGGCTGAGCGCGAACCGCGCACCCCCGAACGTTTCCGCCCAGCGCGCCCGGGTCATCAACTCGCGGCCTTCCTTGGTCAGAATCGACCCCTGTTCAATAATCACGAACGCTTCCGACACGGCGAACAGGCCGACGAGCGCCGGGATCAAGAATCACGCCTTCAACCCGTTGGAGGAGTTCAGCGACAGCCACCGGGTCGCCGCGCTGGACTTGCGCAACGCCAACGGCGGCGAATCCGAAGGGCCGCTCGACATCGAGCGGACATGGGACGCCTTCACCGACGACCAACTCGCGCTGGCGGACCATCTCGACTTCGACCGGTTCATGGTGCTGGTCCTGCCGGACGACATTCCGGCGCATCCCTATGCGACGGCGATGGAGACGGCACTGTTGGCGCCGAACGCCCAGGTCAGCCTCAATCCCTGGAAGGAGAACGACCGGAAGATCCGGCTCGCGGTGCAGCACATCCGCACCTTCCTGCGGGCCAACAGCCCGGTGGCGGGCTGAGGTCGGGCCGTAATCGGGGAATTGCCGTAGGCATCGGACGGCTCGCCTCTACCCCACCGCGTCATCCCCGGCTTGACCGGGGATCCAGGCCGAACCGTGACGCCAAGGCATGGCCATGATCCAAGACCGCACCGGCACTTTATCAAGCGACGGTGCGGTATCACCATGGATCCCCGGTCAAGCCGGGGATGACGGTTGTTGTTGGCAACGGCAGGGCAATGTCATCAGCTGTTATCCATTCCCTCGCGGCGTCAGCGGCCGCGCGTCGGGTGGTGCGGGGTGGTCCATCACGCGCAGGATGGTCGCGTTCATCATGTACACGCTCATCAGCGCCGTCAGCTCCATGAGCCCGTTCTCGCCGTAGCGCGAGCGGACGGCCTCATATGTCTCGTCGCTGACCTTGGGCGCTTCCAGGAGTTCGCGCCCGAACTGGATGATCAGCGCCTCGTCCGCCGTCAAATCGTCCAGCGGCCCGTAGGTGTCGACGGCGTGCAGCGCTTCTTCGCGCGTGCCGGCCTTCAGACCGAGTTTGGTATGGGCGTTCCAGATGTAGGGCGCGTTGGCCGCCCGGTTCGTGACGCAGATCGCCAGTTCAGACTCCGCGCCCGACAGCGAGGTGTGAAAACGCAGATGCTCGACCAGATCCGACAGCCGCGCGCCGGCTTGCCCGGCATAGGTCAGGTAGCTGCTCGGCGGCGGTACCGTCGTGCGCGTCTTGTGGATATGGCGCATCGCGGCGCGGGTTTCCTCTGAAAATTCCTCAGTGTCGGACGGAATCGGTAGTCGCGGCATCGTCTTGCTCCTCCAAGGGCCTCAATAGGCCAAGTTTCCGAATCTAAAGCGACTGGTTGGGTCGTTAAAAAGCAAAAACCAAATACTTCAGGAGGATATCGGCCCTTAACGAACCCGCCGATCATCGCGATACGGTGCAAAGCGGTGTCGCTCACATCACCTCTTCGAGTTCGTCGATGAAGCTTTCGACAACACCGAGGCCACGCAACCAGAAACGCGGGTCGGTCGCATCGAGCCCGAACGGCGCCAGCAGTTCCTTGTGGCGCAAGGTCCCACCGGCCTTCAGCATGTCGAAATATTTGCCCACGAAATCCGATCCGGAATCCTGGTAGAGCGAATAGAGAGAGTTAACCAGGCAGTCGCCAAAGGCGTAGGCATAGACATAGAAGGGCGAATGGATGAAGTGCGGGATATAGGCCCAGAAGTGGCCGTACTCTTCCTCGAAGCGGATCGCCGGACCCAGGCTCTCCCCCTGCACCTCGAACCAGATCTCCGATAGCTGCTCGGCGGACAGTTCGCTCTCGCGGCGGGCGTCGTGCACCTTCCGCTCGAACTCGTAGAACGCGACCTGACGCACCGCCGTGTTGATCATGTCCTCGACCTTGGACGCCAGCATGGCGCGTCGCGATTTCTTGTCGGTCGTCGCGTCAAGCATCGCCTGAAACGTCAGCATCTCGCCAAACACCGACGCGGTTTCCGCTAGGGTCAGCGGTGTGTCCGACATCAGTTGCCCCTGCGGACCCGCCAGCACCTGATGCACCCCATGGCCCAGCTCGTGCGCCAAAGTCATCACGTCACGCGTCTTGCCCTGATAATTGAGCAGCAGATAGGGATGCGCCGACGGCACCGTGGGATGGGCAAAGGCGCCGGACGCCTTGCCGGGGCGGACCGGCGCGTCGATCCAGGCATTGTCGAAGAATTTGCGGCCGATACCCGCCAGATCGTCGGAAAATGCACCGTAGGCATTCAGCACCGTATCCCGCGCTTCGGTCCAAGGAACGATACGGTCGTCTTCGTCCGGTGGCGGCGCGTTGCGGTCCCAATAGTCCAACTGCTTGACCCCGAACCATCGCGCCTTGACGCCGTAATACCGGTGGGAGAGGCGCGGATAGGACTCCTTGACCGCCGCGACCAGCGCGTCGACGACCTCGTCCTCGACATAGTTCGACAGGTTGCGCGACGAAACCGGCCGCACGAAGCTGCGCCAACGATCCTCGATCTCTTTGTCCTTCGCCAAGGTATTCGTGATCAGTGAGAACAAACGGATGTTGTTGCCCAATACCGCGCCGACGCTCTTCGCCGCCTCTTTGCGCACCTTGCCGTCATGGTCGGACAGAAGGTCGAGTATCTCAGTCGCGGTCAGGTCACGGCCGCGATAGGCAAACCGCAAGCTGGCCATGGTTTCGTCGAACAAACGCGTCCAGGCCGCCCGGCCCGCGACGTACTTCTCGTACAGCAGCTTCTCGATCTCGTCGGATAGCTGATGCGGGCGCATCGCGCGCACGTCGCGCAGCCAAGGTGCATACCGCGCAAGCTCCCGCGAATCTTCGACCTTGGCATCGAGGTCGGCGTCTTCGATCCGGTTCAATTCCAATGTGAAGAACAGCAGCTTCGTACCGATCTCGTTCGCACGCTCCTGCATGGTCTGATAGAATCGGCCGATTTCGGGATCACTGACGTTGCCCGCATGGACCAAACCCGCGTAACTCATAATCCGGCCGAGCGTTTCCTGGATGCGTTCATATTCGGCTATGGCGGTGGCGAGTGCCGCGCCGTCCAGTTCAGCCAGCTTGCCTTCATAGGCCTTTGCCAATGCATCCGCGGCCCCGGTCGCAGCCTTGAGGTCGGCCTCCAATTCGGGCGCGTCCTGTCCTGGATACAAATCGTCAAGATCCCATTCCGGCAGCGCGCCGAGTACTGTCGCGTCGCTCATAGCTTTCTCTCCTGTGAACAAACCGATATATGTCCCGGAAAAGCCGCCGACAAGCGGGAATACGGGGAAAATGGGGTTCAAAGATGATCGACTACGATTCTATCCGCAATTTGCCGTCCATGTTTTTCGACCGCGCGCGCCGACGCGGCGGCGAAGTCTTTCTCGCTTCGAAACCCGGCAAGACCTGGGAAACGCTTAGCTGGAAGGATGTCGCCGAGCAGGTTTCTGCTCTTTCCCGGGGCCTGCGCGATCTCGGCGTCGAGCCGGGCGACCGCATCGTCATCGTCGCCGAGAACCGGCCGGAATGGTTTGTCGCCGATCTCGCGATTATGTGCGCCGGGGCGATCAGCGTGCCGGCCTATACCACCAATACGCCGGACGACCATTTCCACATCCTCTCCGACTGCGGCGCGAAGCTGGCCATCGTGTCCACAAAGGCGCTGGCCGAGCGACTGTTGCCCGCGGTTCAACGTGCGCCTGAAACCAACATTGTGATCGCCATCGAAGCATCCGTGCCCGACTCACAGGGCGCCCGCATCGTGACTTGGGAGGAATCGCTGGAGGCAGGCCGGGCCTTGCCGAACGACGTTGCGGTAAAAGTGGACGCGATCAACCGCACGGACACGAGCTGCATTATCTACACCTCGGGGACCGGCGGGCGACCGAAAGGAGTCGTGCTGAGCCACGGGGCGATCCTGTGCAACTGCAAGGGCGCCTACGATCTGCTGCTCGAGTTGCCCGACTTCGTCGAGGACGGCGAACGATTCCTCTCCTTCCTGCCCCTGTCGCACTCCTACGAGCACACGGCAGGCCTGCATTTCGCCATGTCGATCGGCGCGGAGATCTACTACGCGCAAAGCATCGACCGGCTGGTCGGCAATATGGCGGAGACCGCGCCGACCATCATGACGGCCGTACCGAGGCTGTACGAAGCGATCCACGGCCGGATCATCAACGGGGTCGAGCAGGCCGGCGGGCTAAAAGAGAAACTGTTCATGAAGGCGGTCGCGCTGGGAAGGCAACGCTACGAAAACCCGGACTCGCTGTCCGCTGGACAGCGCCTCCTCGACGGGCTGCTGGACAAGCTGGTGAGGGCTAAAGTCGCCGACCGCTTCGGCGGCCGGCTGAAAGCGTTCGTCTCCGGCGGCGCGCCGCTCAATCCGGAAATCGGTACATTCTTTCTCGCCCTCGGGGTGCGCATATTGCAAGGCTATGGCCAGACCGAGTCCGCGCCGGTGATCAGCTGCAATCGGGTCAACGGTATTCGCATCCACACGGTCGGGCCGGCACTGAAGGGCGTCACGGTGAAAATCGCCGAGGACGGCGAGATCCTGGTACAGGGCGAACTGCTGATGGACGGCTACTGGAACAACCCGGAAGCGACAGCCGAGGTGCTGATCGACGGCTGGCTGCATACCGGCGATATCGGCGTGATCGACGATGACGGCTACATCCAGATCACCGACCGCAAGAAGGACATCATCGTCAATACCGGCGGCGACAATCTATCTCCGCAGCGGGTCGAGGGCATGCTGACAATCGAGCCGGCTATCGGCCAAGCGATGGTTTTCGGCGACCGGCGGCCGCACCTGGTTGCGCTATTGGTTCCAGATGAAGAGTTCGTGAAAAGCGCAGGCGGCGATGAGGAGATCCATTCTGAGCTCTCCGAAGCAGTTGACCGGGTAAACAAGAAACTCAGCATGATCGAGAGAGTGCGCCGGTTCACCGTGGCGGAGGAACCCTTCACCACGGATAATGAAATGATGACGCCCAGTATGAAGATTCGGCGCCATATCATTACGGCGAAATACGGTAAGGCGCTGGAAGATCTTTACGGCGGTTAGTGATGCTGATCCCCAGAGCACCAGCACTTATTCTGGATTCGATTTCTCTATCCAGAGCACACCGTTTCCACCCCCACCCGGCCCGACCGGGAAGATAGGTAACAGTTTGTACCGGCGACAT
>CAYLTU010000240.1:0-8841 GCA_964386465.1 uncultured Rhodospirillaceae bacterium | reverse complement strand
GTGGGGACTATGGTGCCGAAAGCTTCGCCATAGAATTGCTGTGCGTCAGCATCGGCATTGTCGTAGCCCTGATTTAGGAGGTGGGCTTCAAGGTTGTCCTCAATGACCAGGCGTTCTTCAGCCGTCTTTGCCCGCCCGAGCGCGTTTCGCCAGTACTTGGCATCGTTGTGATTTGGTTCCTCACGAGCCTTTGCAATTTCGGCTTTCCATTGCGCGATCAACGGGGCCATGCGCCTTTCGGCAACGGAGCGGCTATCGGTCTGCAGGGTTCGTCGGAACACGCGCCGTCCCAACTTGCCGCGCACATCCTTGGGCACGTCGAGATAGGCGAAATAGGTGCGGTAGCGAAGCTCGATGGGCACGGGTTAATCCCTCAATACCACCAATGTATACCACCAATGTATGTCGCAATAAAGGCCAGTATTTAGCGGTTTCAGGGCATTAGGTCGTGTTATTCGTCCCATCCCGTTGGGGACACCACTAAATTCGGTTCGGCATCGGGCAAATTTGTCGGAGCGTGGAGATTTCTCCAACTATTCCCGAATAAGTGCCCCCTAAACCGCCCCGTTTTGCCCCGATTTTCCGGCTGGTGGGGAGGGGCCGGGCGACCTCCTACCGGGGTGCCGGGTGCGTGCGCTATTGCCCATCTCACATCCCGCCATCCGAAACCTGGACGCCGAATTTCCGCCGGCCTTTACAAATCCCCGAAGGCGCTAAACACCGCTATAGCGGATGTTTGAAACATGCCAGCCTACGCGGAAAAAGGCGAAGAAACCGCGGCGCCTCCGGGGCGCTTTGGCCGGACTCCGTCAAACTGCGGGCGGAGCGGTTTCAATCGTGAGGTTTCGATGAACGGTGCATTGACCGCTCCGGGCGCAGGTGCTTCAAATCTAATGGATGTTTGTGGAACACGATGTTTCGCCGCCGCGCCGGGGCGGCCCCATGGAGAAAAACAATGGACGCGACCCGCGCCTTCGCCGAATTCGCCCATGACCTGAGCGCCGCCGACCTGTCGCCCGCCGCCGCCGACGCGGCGGGGCGGCTGGCGCTGGATACGGTCGGGGTCTCGCTGGCGGCGTGGGACGCGCCGGGGGTGCGGGAGTTGCGCGCCGTTTTGCCGCAATGGGGCGGCGGGCCTTGCCGGGCGTGGATCGGCGGGGAGACTTTGTCGCCGCCGGCGGCGGCGTTGGTCAACGCCGCCATGGCGCATGCGTTGGAATACGATGATCTGCATTGCGAACTGCCGATTCATACCGGCGTCGTCGCGGTGCCCGCCGTGCTGACGATGGCGGCAGCCGTGCGCGGCGTTACCGGGGCGGACGCCGCCTGCGCCATCGTGGCGGCGACGGAGGTGATCTGCCGGCTGGGCCGGGCCACCAACAGCTATTTCGGCGATACGGGGCAGCGCGGCTGGAGCCCGACAGCGGTACTCGCCGGGTTCGGCGCGGCCGCCGCCGCGGGCAGGTTGCTGGGGTTGGACGCCGACGGGATCGAGCGGGCGATCGGGCTGGTATTTTCCCAGGCGTCGGGCAGCCAGCAATGCGTTGCCGATGGCGGGTTGGTCAAGCGTATGCAGCCGGGTATGGGAATCGAGGCGGGGCTGCGCGCGGCATGGCTGGCGCAAGCCGGCGTGACCGGCGCCATGAACGCCATAGAGGGGCGCATCGGCTACTTCGCTCTGTACGAGGCGGGGGACTACGATCCCGCGAAACTAACCGATGGGTTGGGCGAGCCGGGCGGACGGCTGGAGATCGAAGACGTCGGCTTCAAGCGTTACCCAATCTGCGGCATGGCGCACCCGGCGGTGGACGCCCTGCGCGAGTTGCAGGCGGAAATCGGTTTTACGGCTGGTGACGTGGCGGAACTCGCCGCGTTTGGATCGGTATCCGTCATGGACATGATCGGTCGGCCCTATGCTCCCGGCGCCAATCCTTCGGTCGATGCGCAGTTCAACCTGGCCTACTGTCTCGCCAGCGTGTTGCTGACCGGAAATATGCGGCTCGCCGATCTGGCGCCCGGCTGCACGCTGGATGCGGGGCGGCGGGAATGGGCGGACCGCATCCCGGTGCGTTTGGACGAAGGGCTAAAGGGCCAGTGGACCGCGCGGGTCGAGGTGACGCTGCGCGACGGCGCCCGCCTGACGCGCGAACGCGACAAGGCGGCGGGACAGAGCGACAATCCCGTCTCCACCGAGGAGTTGCTCGCCAAGTTCGAGGATTGCAACGCGGCGGGCGGCCCGGCGCTGTCGGCGGATGCGGCGCGGACACTCGCCGCGCTGCTGCTCGATCTGCCGAACCTGCCCAGCCTCGCCCCGATCCAGGCCGCGCTAGCCCCTACGGACGGGATGCGCCGGGACAGGTAAAACCGAGGAGCGGTCACGAGACGAAGATCGTCTCGCAACTCGGCAGATCGCGCACCGATGGCAGTTTTTCGACTTCCTGCAACAACTCGAATAGCCGCTTCGCTTCCGGCTCAGCATGGGTCCGGGCCGTGCATTCGGCGAATTTGGTCCAAAGCTCTTCGGTGCTCATCGGGTCATCGACATGGCCGCGAACGCTCGTGACCAAACCGCTGTCGAGAACCTCGCCATCGTTGAGTCGTATCAAGACCCTTTCGGTCGGTGAATGCGCCGGGTCCCTTGTGTCGTACTCCTCCACGGCGTTGAGCTTTACCTTCGGAAAGAACGCTTGGATGTCGTCGCGCCGCACCACATCGTCGGAAAGTTCGGCCACGCCCATGCGGCCTAGAATGACCGCGGCGGCCATCGCGAACTGCTCGCTGAACTTGGCTTCGAGACCCGTCTTCGGCGATTCGTTGGCGAGGACGACGGTCTGGCCCTTGCCCATCGTGACCTCGATTTCCGCGATGTCGGCAGGCCCGAGACGGCGCCCGTCCAACATCTTGACGGCCGCGTCGAAGGAACGGTGCATGAAGTAGCAGGTTGGGTATTTCTTGATGCACAATCCCTGCCGGAGAATGTACCATTCCCCACCAACCTGCACGGGCGAGTCGCGGTCGGGTTCGCCCGGCGAGAACGCGGTCAGGAATCCTTGCCGGTTTTCCAGGGTGTCGCGTCCCGCCGTCATGCCGGCCGCCGCCAGCCGGGCCGCCGCTAGCCCGTCGCGTGCGGCCAGCCCGGCATGATATGGCTTCGTCATGGTGCCGAAATTCGACGCTAGACCGCCGGAATGACTGGCCGCGATGGCGAGGGCGGCCGCCGCCCGTTCGGCGGGAAGCCGATGCAGCACCGCGGCGGCGGCTGCGGCGGCGATCACGCCCAATACCGAGGTCGGGTGCCAGCCTTTTTCGTGATAATTCGCATCGCGCCGCAGCAACTCGGCCCAGACCTCGTACCCGGCCATGTAGGCCGTAACGAGGTCCCGGCCGCTTGACCCCAGCGCCTCCCCCTCGGCCAGAATGGCCGGAACCAGGATCGCGCTCGGATGGCCGGACAGCGATTGGTCATCGAAGTCGATCGCGTGCGCCGCGGCGCCGCCAAGCAGCGCCGCATCGGGCGGTGATACGTAAATCGACGAAAGACAGGCCCGGGCTCCACGCTCGGGGTCCGAACCGGCCAATGTCCGTCGGACGATATCGACGACGGGCTCGGCGATGCCGACCATGATCACCGCGACCGTATCGGTAAATCCGTTCCTGACGATCGGCAGAGAATCGCTCGGCAGTTGCCCGTATTCGATGTTGGAGAGGAACTCTCCGAGGTCGGCGGTCAACGCTGTCATGATCAAGGTTCCTTCCTCGAAATTCATAAAAATCGTACCATCGTCCCTCGCCAAGAGAATTGCATCCCTTGCAAGGCCTACGCCGGTACGCGGATCGCCGGTCGGGCTTTAATTCGCCATCCGCGGCCGAAATGGTTTCAATCCGTCCCGGTTCGCCCTTCGCGGGCTATGTGCTGGGCCGCCAGATAACCGAACACCAACGCTGGACCGATGGTCACCCCCGGACCCGGATAAGCGCCCTGCATGATCGAGCGCATGTCGGCGCCGCAGGCGTAGAGCCCGGGCGTCGGCGAACCGTCGTCGTCCAGAACTTGGGCATGTTCATTCGTGGCGAGGCCGGCCGCGGTTCCCAGATCGGCCGGGTAGACCGAAACCGAATAGAATGGCGGCTTTTCAATTGGCGCCATGCAAGGATTGGGGCAAATTTCAGGATCGCCGTAATGGCGTTGATAGACGTCGCCACCGCGGCCGAACGCCGTATCGACGCCGTTGCGCGCATCTTGATTATGCCGTGCGACTGTCGCCTCGAGAACCTGCGCGTCCACGCCGATCCGCTTCGCCAGATCGCCAATCGTCCGGGCCTCGCTCAGGTACCCGGCCGCCTTGAACGGCTGCAAGCGCAAGGTCATCGGCTTTATCGCGCCAAGCCCGTATTTCCATATAAAACGGCTGTCGCAGATCAATCGCGCCGGGATCGTTTGGCCTGAGTTATCGGCGCGCAACATGGCCTTGACGAATGCGTGATAGGACACCGCTTCGTTGGTGAAACGGCGGCCTTCGGCGTTCACGGCGATCAAACCAGGCTTGCCCCTATCGGTGACCGAGTGAGGAAAGACCACCCGTCGTCCATCCGCCCGAACATAGCGCGACGCCGGCGTCCAAAAGCCCGAGCCGAATTGGCCTTCCTCGACACGCCCGCCGGCGCCTTCGCCAAGCCGCAGCCCGTCCCCGGTCGCGGTTTCCGGCACCATCGACACGTCCTGAGCCTGGTGTGGATACAGCGCCGCTCTTCGGGCCCGGTCATGCGAAAACCCGCCGGTGGCGAGAATGACGCCGCGTCGCACCCCGATGAAACGCTCCACCCCGTCCTCGATAATCACGACGCCAGTGATCCGTTCCGAATCGCGTTCGATGCGCAGGACTTCGACGCCAAGGCGAACCGGAACCGAGAGGTCCAACAGCGATTTCAGGAAACGGCCGGCCAGGGCGTTTCCCAGCACCAAGTCGACGCCGCGTCGATGGCCGATACGCTGTAGAAAATATGCCGACATCAGGCGTAGTACGCGGCGCGCCGATCGTAAAGAATGGAATACATTGCGGAAATGAGGAAGATCGGGCCGCGCCACCATCATTCCGCCGAACAATGTGAATTCCGGCAGTGGCGGCCGCAACAGATTGAAGGCCGGCCCGAGTTCGCGGCCGTCGAACGGAACCGGTTCGAGAACGCGGCCGCTGGTCGTCGATCCGGCGGCGGCGGGATAGTAGTCCGGGTAGAACGGCACCGGTTTGAGCTGCACGCTGGTGTGTCGCCGCATATAGGCGATCGCCTTTGGCGCCGCTTTCAGGAAGGCGCGCCGCAGGTCCCGTCCGGCGTCCGTCGGAACGGTTTCGTCCAAATAGGTCTCGGCTTGCGCCGGCGAATCCGTGGAGTCGCAATCGCCGGCGCTATTGGGCGCCCACACCATGCCGCCGGAAATTGCCGTCGTGCCGCCGATACAACGTGTCTTTTCCAGCACGACGGTATCCAGACCCTCCGACGCCGCGACGCAGGCCGCCGTCATGCCGCCGGCTCCGGCGCCGAGAACAATGACATCGAAACTGTCGGCCGTCGCCATTTCGTTTCTCCTTGCCGGTCGTGCCTCCCGGATCGGCCGGGGCGGACCAACCGGTGGGGTTCACGCCTCGCGCGGCGCGGCGGCGCTGGCGGGGACCGGAGCTGGCGCCCAGGTTTCATGGAAGTCGGTCGGATACGGGTACCAGATCGAACGATACCCCTTGACGTCGAGCGACACCTCGACGCGGATCACCGTAGGCGCGCGCGCATCGAGCGCGCGGCGCAAGGCCGGCGCGTAGTCCTCGGCGCTTTCGACATGGTACGCCGCGGCGCCCATCGCCTCGGCCCATAACAACAAGTCCGGGTTCCACAGATCGTTGGTGGTCGTCTTGCGATAATCGCAGAACGCCTCTCGGCCATAGAGATGGGTCATCAGCTCGCGCTCGATTTGCAGCGACCGATTGTTCAAGACGACCCAGATCAATGGCAGGTTTTGCTCCACCGCCGTCGCCACCGCCGTGCCGCCCATTATAAACGAACCGTCGCCGATCAATGCTAGCGCCGGTCGGTCACCCTGGGCGATGCTGGCGCCGACGATCGCCGAGGCGCTCCAGCCCATGCGATGGAAGAATCCGTTATTGGCGGTATAGCGGGACGAGGTCTTCAGGAAAGGCGGACCGAAGCTCAGCAGATGTCCGGTATCGAAGAAAATCGGCATCTCCGGATCCGTCTCGGCCACCACCGTCGCGGTGTCGTGGCAGATGCGCGCATAATGCAGGGGCGCGATGTCCGAACTGCGTTGATCGGCAACTGAATCGTTCCATGATTGGCGCTCCTTCGCGATTTCCTTTAGCCAGTCGGCGCGTTCGCCGATACCCGCCTCGCGCGCAGCCTCCGTCAATGCTTCAAGCCCGGGCCGTGCGTCGCAAGCCAGCGCGACCGACGTCGGATAGACGCGGCCGAGTTCGGCTGGATCGATGTCGAGATGGATCAGGCGTGTGCGGCCGGGGATATCGAACAGGGTCCAGCCACCGGTGTCGATATCGGTGAAATGAGTTCCCACGCCGACAACGACATCGCAACGGCGCGCCGCATCGTTGCCATGCCCGGTGCCGGCACGGCCGATACAGCCGACCGAAAGCGGGTGTGTTTCCGGAAAGGAGCCCTTGCCGGTGGCGGTCGTGGCGACGGGAATTCCGGTCGACTCGGCGAACGCCAACAGCTGATCCCAGGCTCGGGCGTTATGGATGCCGCTGCCAACGACGGCCAAGGGCCGCTCCGCCGCGCTCAGGATCGACACCGCTTCCGTGACGCCGTCGGGATTGGGCGCCGGCGGTCGCCATTGCATCCATGGCGCCGGGTCCGGCAAAACATCCGAAATTGGCGTATTCTGGATGTCGAACGGAATCTGCACGACGACCGGGCCGGGCCGGCCGGATATAGCCGTATGATAAGCGCGTAGTATCATATCGAGCGCCGTGTCCGGGCGCGTCACCAGAAACGATTTTTTGGTGATCGGCTTGAGTACGGCCACCCAGTCCTCGGGGCCTTGCCGATAGGCTTCCTCCATGCCGCCCCGGTCGAACCAGTGGGTCGCACCCGCGCCCGCGAGAACCAATAGGCCGATCGATTCATAGAAGCAGGTGGCCACGGCGGGAACGATGTTCATGTTGCCCGGACCGACGCTGGTGGTCACGACCGGCAGCGGCGCCGAACGCCGCATGCGCCAGTAGCCATCGGCCATCTGAACGGCCTGGTCCTCGGCCCGCGCCGGTACGCCGCGGATGTTGGTTTCGTGCACGAATGCATCGAGCAGGGCCCAGTTGCCATGGCCGTTCAGCCCGAAAACGACTTCCGTCCCCATCTTCTCCAGCAACTTGGCCAACGCCAATGCCACCGTGATTTCTCCCACCGTTTTCTCCTACCTAGCTTTCTACAGGCGCCTTCGAATACGTGAAAATCGTAGCATCGCCCCACCGTCAACGGAATTGCATCCCTTCCACGGCCATGTCGGTGCGACGCTTGGTCGCGGATCGTCGATCGGACCCGGAATTTCCCCGCCGGGTCGTCCTCGTCGACGCCAACTTTAAGGGTGCCGACCTGTGCGGCGTCATTGGCTTGCAACGCGATTAGAAAACAGACCTACAGATTTTCCTGTGCGATGCGGATGGTGGACTGGTAGCGTTGGTTCGCGGTTCGCGCCGGCGGAGTCCGTCGGTTGCGTAACATCCACGGACGAGGGACATCATGAACCGGGTAGACGGCAAAGTCGCGCTGGTGACGGGCGGCGCGCGCGGCATCGGCGGCGAGACGGCCAGACAATTGGCCGAGGCGGGCGCCAAGGTGGCGATCACCGATCTTCTGACGGCCGAGGGCCATGCGCTGGCCGAACAGATCGGCGGCGAGGCGATATTCCTCGAGCACGACGTTACCTGCGAGGCGGAATGGACGCGGGTCATCAGCGAAACGGTAGGGAAGCTCGGTGAGCTCGACATACTCGTCAACAATGCCGGCATCTGGTCGCGCGGGGTGATCGAGGAAACCTCGGTCGATGAGTTCGACAGGGTCTGCGCGGTCAATCTCAAAGGCGTGTTCCTGGGAACCAAGCACGCGATCGGGGCGATGAAGAATCGGCCGGCGGAGGCGGACAGTGCGTCGATCGTCAATCTGTCCTCGACCTCCGGGTTGGTCGGATCGGCGACATCGGCGGTATACAGCATGACCAAGGGCGGCGTCCGGCTGTTCACGAAATCGACCGCGATCGAAGTGCGCGCGCGCGGCTACAACATCCGCTGTAATTCCATGCATCCCGGCGCAACCGAATCGCCGATGCAGGACGACATCCAAGCCACCAGCAATATGAGCCCAGCGGAGCTCAAGGCCTTCAAGGAAACCCGCAACCTGCTCGGCCGCTATGGCGAGCCCATCGACATCGCCAAGGCGATCCTGTTCCTGGCGTCGAACGACTCGGCCTACATGACCGGATCGGAAGTCGTCGTCGATGGCGGCTACACGGCGCGCTGAGGAAGCTAGTGATGGACGACTACCGATCCCTGCAAGCGAGTTTGCGTCGCGCGTCGGTATCACGCCGATCGAGCCGGAACAGATGACGACCGGCGAACGGGCGGTGCGCAACATCAACCGCTTCGGCACCGAGGCTTTAGCAGGTACGACGGCGCTGGCCAGGACCGCGGCGAAGCGCGCCGCGACCGATGGCGCCCGTACACTGCCGCGTATCAGGGAAACGGGTGTTTTCTGCGCAAAACGGGATAATTAGGGATAAACCTTTACACCCTTATTCGGCTTCGAATCCCGTTGGGGGCACCA
>CAYLTU010000239.1:0-8880 GCA_964386465.1 uncultured Rhodospirillaceae bacterium | reverse complement strand
CGTCGGCGATCGCCTCTTCCGACTCGAAGAATTCAATATGGACCGCCGATACGTTCGTCACGATGGCCACGTCCGGTTCCGCGATTTCGGACAGGGGGACGATTTCGCCTGGGCTGTTCATGCCCATTTCCAGAACGCCGTACCGGACCTTTTGCGGCATGCGTGCCAGGCTCAGCGGCAGTCCCCAATGGTTGTTCAGATTGCCCTGGGTCGCGTGGGTTTCCGCCTGCCGGCTCAGCGCCAGCTTGAGCGTGTCCTTTGTGCCGGTCTTGCCGGTGCTGCCGGTGACGGCGGCGATCCGCGTCGCGCCGCGGTGGCGTGCATGGCGGGCAAGCGCGCGCATGCCGGCCATCGTGTCGTCGACGACGAGCGTCGGCGCATCGCCCGCCGAGGCCTCGCGCGAAGACATCGCGGCGACCGCGCCGCTGGCGATCGCGCCATCGATGTGATCGTGTCCATCATGATTCGGGCCTTGCAAGGCGATGAACAGGTCACCTTGTTGGACGGTGCGGCTGTCGATGGAAACGCCCGTCGCGGCCCAGGCTGCGGTGCTGACACCGCCCGTCGCAGCGGCGGCCTCGTGCGATGTCCATAGCGCACTCATGAAGCGGCTCCATCATGCGCCGCGATTGCGGCGCGGGCGACGGTGACGTCGTCGAACGGGAAGGTCTCGCCGGCAATCGTCTGGCCCAGCTCATGGCCTTTGCCCGCAACCACCAGAACGTCGCCGGGCTCGAGCATTGTCACACCGGCGCGGATCGCTTCGCCGCGGTCGCCGATCTCTACGGCATCGGGGCATCCTTCCATCGCCTGCGCGCGGATCGTCGCGGAGTCTTCGCCACGCGGATTGTCGTCTGTGACGATGACGGAATCGGCGAATTCGTGCGCCGCGGCGCCCATCTCGGCCCGTTTGCCGGGATCGCGGTCGCCGCCGCAGCCGAATATGACGACCAGGCGGTTTTTCGCATAGGGCCGGGCCGCCTGAAGCGCGGTCGCAAGGGCGTCTGGCGTATGAGCGTAGTCGACGATCACAACCGCGCCGTTAGACCGCCGTCCGGCAATCTGCATTCGACCGGGTACGCCGACCAGTCGGGACAGAAGCGGCACGACCGTATGCGGCGCCGCACCGCAGGCGATGGACAGCGCCAGCGCGCACAGCGCATTGTCGATCTGGTAGGCGCCGGGCAGGGCGAAATCGACCCTGTAGGGCGTGTCGAAGGTTTCGATGCCAAGCGACCAGCCGGTCGCGCCCGGTACGGCGCCGGTGCACCGGATGTCGCCTTGGGTCCGCCCATAGGTCAGCATATGCAGATCACGCTCGCGGACGATCGCGGCGATCCGGTCAAACTGCGCGGAGTCCGCGTCGACGACGGCGGTGCCGCCGTCCAGAAGCAATTCGGAGAACAGCCTCAGCTTGCTGTCGAGATAGGCGTCCATCGTTTCGTGATAATCCAGATGGTCGCGCGAGAGGTTGGTAAAGGCTGCGGCGGCGATCCGCACGCCGTCCAGGCGGTATTGATCGAGACCGTGGCTCGACGCTTCGATGGCGAGATGATTGACGCCGTCCTGCTTCAACGCCGACAGGGTTTCATGCAGGCGCACGGGGTCCGGTGTTGTCAGACCGGTGCCGGTCGCATGGCCGGGCGAGACAATGCCCAACGTGCCCAGGGCGGCGCTGCGATGCCCCAGCTGTTGCCATATCTGATGAACGAAATGGGTTACGGACGTTTTGCCGTTCGTTCCCGTGACCGCCGCGATCGTGTCCGGTTGTGCTTGGTGGAAACGCGCCGCGAACAGCGCCAATCGCCGGCGCGGCATGGCGTCGGTCAGTAGCGCTACGTCGGCGGTGATCTCCCGTGCGTTGCCCGCCGGCGGCGCCAGGATCGCGACCGCGCCTTTGGCGACCGCGTCTTCGATATAGGCGCGCCCGTCCTCTTTCGCGCCCGGCAGGGCTGCGAACAGGAAACCGGGACGAACGTCCCGGCTGTCGGCTGTCAGGCCGGTGATGTCTAATTCCGGCACGTTTGTCTGCGCGGCCGCGCCGCCTCCTTCGGTTAACTCAGAAAGACGCAAGTTGGCGTCCCTCCCGCTTGAATGCGATATGCAGCTCCTTCGTTACCGCCGGCGATTGTTCGTCGGACGGATGGACGCGCAACAACGGCGCCGCGCGCTCGATGACTCGCCGGACCACCGGTGCTGCGACCCAGCCGCCCGTGGCGTAGCCGTGCGTGTTTTTGTTTCCCTGAGGCTCGTCCAGCGTCGCCAGAACGACGTAGCGTGGTTCGGTCATGGGAAAAGCGCCGACAAATGATGAGATCAGGGCGCGTCGGGAATAACCGCCGCGCTTCGCCTTGTCGGCGGTTCCGGTCTTGCCGCCGACTATATAGCCGTCGGCCGAGGCCTTGCGCCCTGTGCCGCTCTTGACGACGAGGCGCATCAAGCGGCGGACTTCACGTGAGGTCCGTTCGGAAATGATCCGCTTCCCCTGCGGTGGCGTGTTTGAATCGCTTCGGATCAGGGTCGGTCGGCGAACCACGCCGCCGTTGACCATCGCCGCGACGCCGGAGGCGAGTTGCAGCGGACTGACGGCTAGACCATGGCCGAAGCCGATCGTCAACGTGTTGATCGGCCGCCAGGGCGACGGCACCATCGGCGCGCCGACTTCCGGCAACTCGATCGATGCCGGCCGCAGCATGCCGAGACGGCCGAGGAATTCGCGTTGCGCCACGCCGCCGACGTCTTCCGCCATCTTCGCGGCGCCAATATTCGACGAGTACATGAAGATTTCCGGTACCGACAGCCAACGCCGCTTGCCGTGGTAATCGCGGATCGTGAAACGCGAGATCTTGATCGGCTTGGACGCGTCGTATCCGTCGCGCATCGTGACGATACCGTAGTCCAGAGCCATCGCGGCGGTGAAGATCTTGAAGGTCGAGCCGAGCTCGTAGACGCCGAGTGTGGCCCTGTTGAAGCGCTGATCGTCCTTCGCGTTGCCGCCATCGTTCGGATCGAAATCCGGTAGCGAGGTCATCGCCACCACTTCGCCGCTGCGCGCGTCGAGGACGATTCCGGTCGCGCCCAGTGCGTTGAATTCGTTTTTCGCGTGGAGCAGTTCGCTGCGCAGGATGTGCTGAATACGCATATCGATCGTCAACTGCAGCGGGGCCGTATTGTCGCGCAAAGTCGTGTCGAATCTTTCCTCGACGCCGGCGAGTCCGCGGTTGTCGATATCGACGAAACCGAGGATATGGGCCGCTAGCGAGCCGTTCGGGTAGACCCGTGTCTCGGCGCTATGAAAATCGATACCCGGTAAGCCGAGCGAGATTACCCGCCATTGCTGGCGCGGCGTCAGGTTACGGCGGAGCCAGACGAAGGACCGGTTGGACTTCAACTGACGGACGACTTCCGCCTCGCGGAGTTCCGGCAGCGCCGCCGCCAGTTGGCGGGCCGTTTCGTCCGGGTCGATCACCTTGCGCGGATTGGCGAACAGGGATGCCGTAGCCAGGTTCGTCGCCAGCAGGACGCCGTTGCGGTCGACCACGTTGGCGCGGTCCATGCGGAGTTCCTGCACGCGCGGCGCATGGGCCGCGCGCGGCTCGCGGGCAGCCTGCATTAGTGAGACGTCGACCAGACGGACGCCGATGGCGCCGAAGGCAAAAAGCAGCATGGCGCCGGTCATGAGCAAACGTGTGTGGCTGACTTCCAGCGCAGCCTGAGTGCGCTCGTCGGTCGCGCCTGGCGCGCAAGGGCGCATGGAGGGTCTGCTCGGCGACCGCGTCCGGTGGTTTTTTCGAGGTCGTTTGAACGGATTGGCGATCATTGCGCACCTTTCACCGATGCCGGGCTGAATTTAGGCGCGCTGGCGGGAACGCCGTGTTCCTTCGCGGCTGCCTGGAGTTGTTCGATATCGCCGACCTGTTGCGCCGTCGGTTGTTGCAAATAGGGCAAAAGGCGTCGCGCCAACGCTTCGATCCGCTCGGGCCGGGCGAGATAGCTCCACTCCGCTTGCAGCACATGAACCGTCTTCTGTTCCTGCAATATCTGCTTGTTCAGGAGGTTCAGCTCATCCTGAAGCTGCTCCACCTTGAATGTGATGTTGAACAGGGCGACGCTGGCCAAGCCGGCAAGCCCGAACCAAACGAGCAGCGCGAGACCCTTCATGCCGCGTCCTCCAATGGCCAGGCCGGCGCCTCGGTTCGGATCGCAGCGCGCAGCCGGGCCGAGCGTGAGCGCGGATTGGCGGCGATTTCCGCCGCGCCGGGCGTGACGCCGCGACGATGGATCAGACGGAAGGAGGGTGCGGATCCCATATCCTGGACAGGCATGTGCCGCGAGGCGCGGGGCGCTTGGCCGCTTCGCGTGCGCAGAAAATTCTTGACCCTTCGGTCTTCCAACGAATGGAAGCAGATCACGACAAGACGGCCGCCGGGTTGCAACAGCGACTCGGCGGCGGAGAGACCGCGTTCCAGTTCGCCGAGCTCGTCATTGACGTGAAGGCGCAGGGCCATGAAGGTGCGGGTCGCCGGATCGATTCCGTCGTTGGCGCGCGGCAGCGCATCGCGGACGATTCGGGCCAGCTGCAAGGTGCTTTCGATCGGCGAGACGCTACGGGCGGCGACGATCGCCCGCGCCACCCGCCGGGCATAGCGTTCTTCGCCGAGTTCGCGAAGCAGGCCTGCCAGCGGTTTTTCGTCCAGACCGTTGACGATATCGGCTGCCGTCGGACCGTCGAGGGTCATGCGCATGTCGAGCGGGCCGTCGTTGCGGAAAGAGAAGCCGCGCGCTGCCTCGTCGAGCTGCGGCGAGGACACGCCGAGATCCAGCACGACGCCGTCGAGCCTTTCGATGCCGGCTTCCTGAAGCAAGGCGACCATCGTCCCGAACCGTCCTTGGAGCAATGTCAAGCGGCCGGCAAATTCGGCGACCGTTTCCCGGCCCTGTGTGATGGCATCGGGATCGCAGTCGAGCGCGCAGACCATGCAGTCGGCCGCGTTCAGGATCGCGCGGGTATAACCGCCTCGGCCGAAGGTGCCATCCAGATAGACGTTGCCGGCTTGCGGCGCGAGCGTCTCCAGCATTTCCGCCGCCAGAACGGGAATATGGGCGGCACTCATGCTGGCGGCCTCGTCAGGGACGGCAGGGTCCGGCCGGCGAGCGCTTCCTGCGTCTCGCGGCGGTGCTCGGCAAAGGCCTCCGGTTGCCAGATATGGAATTTCTGACCGCCGCCGACGAAGAGAGCCTTGCCGTCGATATTCGCGCGGTCGATGAATTCGCCCGGCAGGACGATACGCCCGTCGCCGTCGATTCCGATCTTTCGGGCCTCCGCAAGTATTTGCGAAGAAAAATACGCTTCTTCTTGCGAGAACTGATCCAGCGCGCCGATGCGCTCCGCGTGCAGCGCCAGTTGGGCCCGGTCGCAGGCTTCGAGCGCCGTCGTGTAAAGCGATGGAAAGATATAGATGACGCGTTCGTCGTCTTTCGGCAGTTCGGCACGGTAATCGGCCGGCAGGGACACGCGCCCTTTACGGTCGATCTTGTTCTCGTGCGTGCCGATGAATAACGCCATCGCGATTACGGGTCCCGATTACCGCTGTCTCCCGGTTTGAATTGGCGTGCCTTAATCCTCGCCGGTGCGGGTGAAACGCATGCCATACAATTGGGCACGGCATGCCCCAATATGGGATGTCATGGAATATCATGGGCTTAAATGGGAAGTCAAGCAAAGCTCAAGAAATTACACAGAATAGATACATCTATTCTGTTCTTTTCTATAAACCATGTTTAGCGATATTAGAAAACATAGCCACAAGAACTTGTGTTTTTAAGGACGCTTTTATCATGTTCGCGAATCAGGTTCAATTTTTGTTCTAATAATGTTTTTTGTGTGGCAAACCATTTATTTCTTATTTTCATGGGATAGCATGGGATTGGAAGCTCCCGGACGGGCCCGGCTTTCGATGCTGCGGCGGCGTGACAAGAAGACGATTACATTACTTCGGCGGCGCGACGCCTGTGCATGCAGCGCGCCGATTTTGCCTTCATTTGCAATAATCGAGGGCAGAGCTATGCTTCATTTCGCCCGTAAGGCGACGTCAAAACGTTAATATTGTCCTGTCACTCGATGCGGAGACCGCCGTGAGCGTAGAGACGGCCGATCAGGAACCGCCCAAATTCCGTGTCGGTGCTGCGCTGACTCGCAGCTTTTCGGTTCTATTCCGGAATATTGCGCCGTTCGGCATTTTGGCGCTTATCTTCAACGCGCCGGTACAATTGTTGCCGCTGTTTTTCGATCAAACGGGCGGCACACCGTCCGGCGGCTTCGATCTTGTCTCGATTATGCTCTTGCTGGCCAACATTGTTTTAGGGTTCATGCTTTCCGCGACGCTAGTCTACGGAACGGTCCTGGAGTTGCGCGGCGGCCGGGCAAACCTGTTGGAATGCATGTCCCGCGGTTTGAGTCTTCTCTTTCCGGTCATCGGCGTCGGCTTGCTTGTCGGCATTCTCATCGCCCTGTTTTCGCTCCTGTTTGTTATTCCTGGAATCATAGCGGCTGTCATGCTGTGGGTCGCCGTGCCGGCCGCCGTTGTCGAGCGCCCCGGAATCGGAGCTAGCCTGAATCGCAGCATCGAGCTGACGAAAGGCTATCGCTGGCCGCTGTTCGGGCTGATCCTGATTCTTCTGATCATCAATACGGCTATCGGGGGCGCGGTCGGTGGCGTCATCGGGTTCGGGAGCGGAATGGTGTCCGGGGGCGTTCTCACGCCGGGATTTCTGGTGGCGATCAATCTGGTCGTGCAAGCATTCTCGGCAGCGCTATTCGCCGTGGCCAGCGCGGTCGTCTACCATGACTTGAGGATCGCCAAGGAAGGCGCCAGCATCGACGAAATCGCCGCCGTGTTCGATTGATAAACCGCCGCAGTACACCGTTGAGTAGGATGCACGCCGGACCGGCGATACATGAGCGATAGCACCGGCCCGTCATCGCTTGCCGTATTTGGCACGTTGCACCTCGCCATTTTGGTGCTTCGGCGGCACTTCGTGCTGTTCTTTTTGATAACAGTTTTATTTCTGGCGCCGCAGATGCTGTTTGAGGTCGATGCCCTACTAACGCACGTCCTCGATTGGCCGCTTTTATGGCAAGTCCTCAAGGTAATTGTTGGGCAAATTGCCAGGGTAATGATCTCGCTATTTCTCGTTCACGCAATACTTCAGGCGATCGACGGTCGAGCCGTAAGTCTTAAGGCATCGATATTTTGGGGAATGAGAAGCCTTAGGCCTGTCATTGCGGTCCATTTCCTATTGTTTTCTTGGTTTCCAATCACTCGAATTTTCCTCCATGAAATAGGGTTTCAATGGTACTTTCCCCTCATATTGTTCGAATTTGCCGTTAATATTGTACTTCTCACCTATTTCAGTACCGCGCTGCCCTCGTTGATCGTCGAGCGAGGTGGCATTCTTCATTGTCTTAAACGAAGTGTATTCCTGACGCGCGGGTACCGTTGGGAGATCGTCGCGGTTTGGCTGATAATTTCCGTCGTCTTGGTGGCTATGCATTTCGGTGCTGTATTGACCATCGACGTCCGGTCTGGAACTTTCGGCGTATTCATTTTAGTGGAGCAGCTTGTCGGATTTTTGCAAGTGCTGTTCGGGACGATTCTCTCGACGGTTCTTTATCTCAAATTGCGAATCTTGAAGGAGGGCAGCGACCCGGACAGGATCGCCGCCGTGTTCGATTGACTCCGCGGTTCACCCCGCGTCGTGCTTGTCCTTGCGCCGTTTGCCGAACAGGGCGCGGCGTTCCAGGTGGCCGCGCAGGGCGGCATAGAACGTTTCCAGGAAGCGGTCGTCCGCAACGGGCTGCTGCGGCGTTTGCCAGTCGATCTTCGCCTTGATGCGGTCGGCTACCGATTTCCTAGTCTGCTGCGCGTTCGGGTCCGACCGTCGCAGCACGTTTTCCAGTGTTTGCAGTTCGAAAATGCCGTAGACGGAAAGTTGCGCGTCCGTGAAGCGAACGGCGTCCTGCGCGGTGTCTCGCTGCGCGGCCATATCGGGTAGCAGCGTGTTCTTCGGCATCTCGACAACCCAGGTTCCGGCGATAATGTCGCCCGCGCGCAGCCGGTCCCTGTTGAAGAATGGCAGCGCGATCAGCGCGCCGATCCAGGCCATGGTCAGGAGGCCGGCCAGCGCGGAATCGCCGGTGCCGACGTTTGAAAACAAGAGTGAGATCGGCAGAAACAGTTCGACTTCCCGCATCAGGTTGCGCGCAAAGACCGCCTCCGGTTTCAGCCGTCCGCCGGCGCGGTCTATGACCCGTAGGCCGAGCGCCCGTTTGCCCGGTGTCGCGCCCTGCCAGCGCAGTTCGAAGAATATAAAATAGAAACTCCGCAACACGAATGAAAACAACAGGCCCAGCGCGACCCCCCATCCATAGACTGCCCCGGGCAGAATCATGATCGCGGCGATGGCGGCGGTGACCAGTACGGTCACGATGATCGTCAAATCGATCAGGACCGCTGCAAACCGTTCGCCGCGTTCGGCGAGGCGGAGACGGAGCGGGACCCCTTCCGGCGTGACGATCTCGCGCCATTGCCGTCCCGTGCCTTTGTCAAAATCCTTATCGGTGACGGCCATCGTCTGCCCGGGTTCCGCTGCGGAAGAAATACAATATCCAGTACAACAGCATGCTGGCACCGATCAGGTAGCGCAACGTGGTGTCGGTAATGAGCTGGCGCCCGAACCCTTCGAGCAGCGCCGCAACAAAAAATAGCGCCACCGTCCCGATGACGATTTTGGCGGCCTGCCTACCGCGAACCGCGAGGTTCTCCAGGCGGCTTTGCCGGGTCGGGAATATCAGCGCGGAAGCCACGACGAAGCCGGCGC
>CAYLTU010000238.1:0-8888 GCA_964386465.1 uncultured Rhodospirillaceae bacterium | reverse complement strand
CAGACGCCGAAATTCGCGCAATTGGCCTGAAAATCCGTATTCTTCACGACCGACTCGTTATACCCGGCCGCGCGTGATGGGTCTGTTGCGGCGAGCGTCGTACGCTAGCCGTCGCGCGGCGGCGTCGCGGTCACCATGCGCAGCACGTAGTAGGTCGCCATGGCGGCGGCGAGGTGTTTCAGGCTGTGGCCGCTGACGGCACCGCCCAGCAGAGTGAGCACATCGCCGTCGAAATGCTCGAGCAGTTTGGCGATACCGTACCAGATGATCACCCAGACCAGCTGGCCGCCGCCGGTATAGCGGGCCTTGGGGAAAAGCCAGCAGATCACCGGCAGGGCGATCATCGGGTAGAACTGGACCAGACCGTACCAGCGCAGATCGCCGCGACCTTGGCCCTCCGACCAATCCCAATAGAGCAGGCTGGCGACACCAAATGCGATCAGAATAGGCAGCAGCCAGCGGATGCCGGCGGTCCGGTCGATCCGATCGGCGACGATGGCGGCGAATAGCGCCATGAAGGCGATCGTCATGGGCAGGCGGTCCCAGAACAGCCTGTCTGTATCCGGTACCAGATGGTAGTAGCTCGATCCGATACTGACCAATCCGACGCCGACAAAGAACACCAGATAAGGGGCGGCGTCCGGCCCTTCGGCGAAAATGGCGCTGCGGCGCGTCCCGGTCAGGCTCATCAGACCGAACAAGCTCACGACCGCAAATCCCGCGTTGGAGGCGACATCGCCGAAATTCGGAATGCCCCAAAACGGACGCGCGTCGGCGAAACTGTGATAGCCCGGATCCTGCGGGATCGGCGGCACGAAGGCGGCGCCGACCAAGGTGACGGTGAACATGGCGACGAGGATCAGGATTCGGTGCTGGTAGGTAAGGTTCTGCATGGGAAGCCCTTTACGCGGCATCGGCGATCGCGGTTTCCGCGATGGCGACATAATCGATCTTGCCGGTACCCAACACCGGTATCGTGTCCACCGATTTCACCGTGCGGGGAACCGCCAGTTCCGACATACCTTCGCCCGATGCGTGTTCGGAGAGCGCGGCGCGGTCGGCGTCCGGTTTCTCGGTCAGCAGGATGATCTGCTCGCCCTTGCGCGCGTCCGGAACGCTGATCGCCGCATGCATGTGGTCCGGCCAGACGGCGGCGGCGAGCGCCTCGACGGCGGTAAGCGACACCATCTCGCCGGCGATCTTGGCGAAACGCTTGGCGCGGCCCTGGATGGTGATGAAGCCCTCCTGGTCGATGGTGACGATATCGCCCGTGTCGTAGCGATTGTTCTCGGTCGCTTCGAGCACGCCGGGATTCTCCGCCCGCAAATAGCCGAGCATGACGTTCGGGCCCGTAACGACGAGCCTGCCGCCTTCCTCGATGCCCGGTACCGGCTCCAGCTCGCAGCTGATGCCCGGCATCGGCCGGCCGACCGTACCGGCCTTGTAATGCATCGGCGTGTTGGCCGCGATAACGGGTGCGGTTTCCGTCGCGCCGTAACCTTCGAGGACGCGGAGCCCGAACTTATCCGACCAGACCCGCCGAGTCTCGTCCTTCACCTTCTCCGCACCGGCGAAGACATAACGCAAGCTGAAAAAATCGTAGGGGTGGGCGACGCGGGCGTAGCCGGACAGGAACGTGTCCGTTCCGAACATAATGGTGGCGTTGGTGTCGTAGACCAATGCCGGCACGATCCGGTAGTGCAACGGCGAGGGGTAGAGGAACGTCTTCACGCCGGACAGGATCGGCAGCAGCGTACCGCCGGTCAGGCCGAAGGAGTGGAAGATCGGCAGCGCGTTGAAGACGATGTCGGTCGGGTTGAAGTCGATCCGTGCGGCGAGCTGATGCCTGTTCGCCAGCAAGTTGGCATGGCTCAGCACGACACCCTTCGGCGTGCCTTCCGAGCCCGAGGTGAACAGGATCACCGCAGGTTCGCCGGGCGCGGGGGCGTGGCCGTGATGGATTGCGTGGGCGAAGTGCCGGGAGAACAGGCCAACCAGCTTGTCGAACCCGGAAATCCGCTGGCGCAGATCTTCGAGATAAACGATCTCCGCCTGCTCGGCGAGGGCCGAGACCGCGTCTTCCAGTTTTCCCAGTTCGACGAAACGGCGCGATGTCACCACGGTCCTGATTTCCGCTGCAGTCAAAGCCGCCTGCATGTTTTTCGTGCCGGTCGAGAAGTTCAGCATCGCCGGCACCCGGCCGAAGGCCTGCAGCGCGAAGAAAGCGACCACGCCGCCGACCGAGTTCGGCAACAGGAACCCGACCGGCGCGCCGGGTTCGGTTATCGCGGCCAGTTTGCGGCCGAGTACGAGCGCACCGGTGACGAGGCGGCCGTAGCCGACCGGCTTTCGTTCGACGTCCTCGGCGATCGGATGCTTGCGCCCATGCACGGCCTGCGCTTCGAGCAGGGCGTCGAAGAGTGTCTGGCGATGGTTCTCGGTCTCGAAGATCATCTCGCTCATCACGTCGTAGAGCTTGGTGCCGGCGAGCTGTCGCCGTTCCCGGCCGACCATATCGTCGGGGATATCGAAGCTTCGCGGCGGCAGGACGGTCATCGTGATTTTCGGGAACCAGCGGATGCGGACCTTGCCCTTGAGTCGCGAGAAGGGTGTGTACTGGGCGCCGTCGATCCGGATCGGCACCAGCATGGCGTCCGCCTTGTCGGCGATCATGCCCGGCCCCTCATAGACCTTCATCAGGGCACCGGTGACGGTGATCCGTCCTTCCGGGAAGATGACGCAGTGGCGGTCTTCCTTGACGGCCTTGATCAACCCCTTGGTCGACATCGGGTTGGTCGGATCCATGGGGAAGAAATCCACCGGGATCAGCAGCAGCTTCATCCACCAGGTCTGCGCGACATGCGTGTCGACGGCGAACATCGGCTTGATCGGCAGGAACGCCGCCAGGACGATAGCGTCGAGGAACGAAATATGATTGACCACGATAACAGCGCGCTTGCCGGCTTGGGCGTAATGCTCCATGCCCTGGACATCGACCCGATACAGCAGTTTCAGGAGCGAGATCACGAATCCCTTGATCAACGCGTCCGGCAGCAGGCCGCACACATAAATGGCCACGACGCCGTTGCCGATGGCGAGCGCCAGGAACACGGCGGGTACGGAAAATTCCAACGCCAGCATGGCGGTTGCGGCGAGCGCGCCGGCGACGATGAACAGCGCGTTGAGGATGTTGTTGGCGGCGATGATCCGCGAGCGGAACGCAGCCTCGCTGCGGCTCTGCAAGATCGTATAGAGCGGCACGATGAACAGGCCGCCGCAAATCGCGATTGCGAGCAGGTCGAAGGTGATGCGCCAGTTCGACGGGTTGGCGAGGAATTTCCAGGCATCCACGAGCGCCGCCGATGGCGCGTGCGCCGCGCCGGCGAAGAACAGATCGACCATGAAGAGGGTCATTCCGATCGCGGCGAGCGGCACGTAGCGGGCGGTGATCTCGCCGCCCAGCAGCCGGTTGCAGAACAGCGACCCGGCTCCGATCCCGACCGAGAAGAGCGTCAGGAACAGGGTCACGACGGTTTCGTCGCCGCCGACCACGTCCTTGGTGAAGGCGGGAAACTGGGTCAGGAATGTCGCGCCGACGAGCCAGAACCAGGAGATGCCGAGGATGGAAAGAAAGACGTCCCGTTGGGCGCGGGCCTTCCGGACGATCGACCAGGTTTCGGCGAGAAAATTCGGGTTGATCTTGAGGTTAGGGACCGGCGCCGGTGATGCTGGAATAGCCATACTGCTCGCCAGACCGGCCAGCGCGATCAGTACGACGCCCGCGGAGACCATGACGTCGCCGCCGTCCCGAAGGATCAGCAAACCGCCCGCGATGGTGCCGGCGAGGATGGCGAGGAAGGTCCCGGCCTCGATCAAGGCGTTGCCGCCGATCAATTCGCCCTCGTCCAAATGGTCGGGCAGGATGCTGTACTTGACCGGGCCGAAGAAGGCGGATTGCATTCCCATCAGGAACAACACGGTCATTAGAAAGGTGACGTTGCCGAATATCAGCCCCGCCGCACCCAACCCCATGATCGCGACCTCCGCCGCCTTGATGGCCCGGATCAGCCGGGATTTTTCGAATTTGTCGGCGATCTGTCCGGCGGTCGCGGAGAACAGGAAGAACGGCAGGATGAAAAGGCCTGCCGCCGCCGTCACGACAACCTGGCCGTTGATCCCGGCCGCTTCGGCGATGCGGTAGACGATCAGCAACGCCAGCGCGTTCTTGAACAGATTGTCGTTCAAGGCGCCCAGAGCCTGCGTAATGAACAGCGGCAGGAAGCGTTTCGTGGTCAAGAGATGGGTTTGATTGTCCGACATAATATCTTCCTTAACGGATTTGCCGCTGGGGTTTGGCCGATCGGTTTAGCGGGAGTCTTCCACAAGATTGCCGCCCTTGATGAAACGCGTCGCCGCTCTAATTGTGTCCGGTTGGTTCGTGATGTTCGCGTGAATATGCCGAACGGTGCAGGTTTCTCGCGCCCCTTCCAGGGCGGTCTCGGCGACCGTTACGGTGCCGTCGTCGTCGCCACTTAGCAGCGGGTTGAAGCCGCGTTCGGCGCCGCGTCCGCCTGCGACGATCGCGAAGTCGTAGCCGTTTATGCCGGGAATGCGTTGCGCCGCATTCGGCACGAGCTGCTGGCCCGCCGGGCCGTACAGTGATTTGTAAAGCCGGCAATTCTTGAGCCGCTGCGCCATGGCGGCGCCCTGGTTTGGCGGCGCGATCAGGACGATCCGGCCGACTTCGCGTTCGCGTTGCCAGGCACGGTTTTCCGCCAGCAGTTGGCGCAGGATGAGCGCGCCCATGCTGTGCGTGACGAAGGAAACCGTTTTCGTGCCCTCCAGTCGGTCGAGCAGTACCGCGAGCCCTTCGGCATGGGTTTCGATGGTCGTTCGCGTGCTGGGATAACTGATGGATGCCGTGTCGTAGCCGGATACTTGCAGTTCTCGCTGTAGGTTGCGGAAGGTGCCGGTCGAGCGGGCGATGCCGTGAATCATCAGGACGAGGTGATCGCCGTTCGGCGCAATGCAGTGCTGCGTTCGGAGTCCCTCGAACCGGCCGTGGCAGGTGTCGAATCCGCCGGCGGCCCATTGTCTGTTCCGAGGATCCAGCAACCGGCTCGTGCCGGACAGGCTGTTTTCCTGGATGCGCCAGCCGGCGCGCAGGAAGGTATCGCGCCAGAATTGTTTGCCGCCCAGGGTCGGTATCGGTACAGGCGGCCAGTGGCGAGAGCCGATGGAAGGGAACGTCGCGCGCATCGATCAGCCCTCGCCCCGGTTGACGCGGAGGCCGGCGACATAATTGGCCACCAGGCCTTCGGCCATCGCGCGGACGGATTGTGTCGAAACGATTTGCAGCTTGCCGCTGCTGGACAGCGAACAGATGCCGTGCAGCCCCGCCCACAACGTGCGGGCGGCATCGGTTCTTGCCTCGCTGTCGTTTGCATCGAAGAGCGGCGCCAGAGCCGCTTCCAGCAGGCCTAGCACCTTTTCGACTTTGCGGCCGTACCATTCCGGCGGCTGCTGGCCGTCCGGCAGCGCGTATTCGAACAGCACGTTCCACAAGTTGGGATGGTCTTCCAGGTAGCCGAGATAGCCGTTCAGCAGTTGACCGAGCCGTTGCTCCGTCGTCTCCGGCGCACCGTCGCTATCGAGCCGGTCGTGCAGCGCGTCGAGCGTACGGCCGTTCAAATGAATGATCATGTCGTCGAGATTGGCGAAGACGTTGTAGAGCGTGCCCGGCGAATAGCCGATCGCGTCCGCGACGTTGCGGGCGGTCAGGGCGCGAAACCCGTCCGTCTCGACGATCCGCTGCGCCGCTTCGAGAGCGTTTTCGTAAAGCTCTTCGCGGCTGTGGTCCGCTCTGCGCGCCATGATTAGTTCCTTCGTGTTGGCGAAAATGAACAACGTTCAATATATAAATGAACAATGTTCAAAATCAAGAAATATTTTTTCACCTAATGCGCCTCTCGTTGTTGGCGGTCCGAAACCGTGGACAAATCGTGCTGAATTTGCGCGCGCGCTATTAGGCGATACGATTGCGAAAGAATGTGCGGGGCGACGGCGGGCCGCACGAATAACGAGCGTACCGGCGTCGCCGCATGACGCGTAGGTCAGGAGTATTGCGAATGGCGTCGATCAGTCGAAAATTCGCCGAATGGGTAGTGGGGTTAAAGTTCGAAGATCTGCCGCCGGATGTTGTCGACCGCGCGAAAGGCTTGACCCTGCACGCGTTCTCCTCCGCGCTGCTCGGGCGCGGTTTTCCGGATACCGAGCAGGCGCTTCGCATGATGCGGGAGGAAGAGGCCGGCGGCGGCGGGGCGGCGACGGTGATCGTCGACGGCGCGAAGCTGACCAAGGCGGGGGCGGCGCTGGTCAATTCCGAGATGATGTTCGCCGGCGGCAAGTGGGACACCTTCCGCATGCTGACCCATCCCGGCTGCGCGATCATCCCCTCGGCCCTCGTATCGGCGGAGTTGGAAGGCGCGTCCGGCCGCGACTTCATCACCGGCATGGTCGCGGGTTACGAGGTGATGGAACGGATGGCCGCCGATTTCATCCCGACCGCCATGTCGCGCGGCTTCCATCCGGGGCCGGTCTTCGGGATTTTCGGGGCGGCGATGGCTGCGGCGAAGATCACCGGGCTCGACGCCGATCAGGTGCACGGCGCCATCGCGCAATGCGTCAATCTGGCGAGCGGCAATGTCGAAGGCGCGCGCAGCGGCGGCAAGTCCCTGCGCGAGGGCGGCGCGGTGCGCAATGCGCTGCTTGCGGTCGCCATGGCGCGGCACGGCACGCCCGGCGGCGAGACGGCGCTGGAGGGCGAGGGCGGCTTCTACCATTCCTACACGGGCAACAATCTGGGCAAGCTGCGCTACAGCTTCACCGGCGACAACGCGACCAGTCTCGACAAGCTGACGCGGGGGCTGGGCCAGGACTGGATGTTCCTTGAGACGCTGTACCGCATCTATTCGACACCGGGCTACAACATCGCCCATGTCGACGTAACGGCGGCGCTGTGCGCGGAACACGATATTCGCTACGAGGATGTCGACCGCGTCGTCAGCCAAGTCAACTTCCTGGAAACCCAGTATCCGAGCCCGGCCTTCCCCTCGCGCGGCACCATGCCGGAGATAGACAGCCCGCATTACTACGCGGCCTATGCGGTGGTGAAACGCGGTTTCCCGCTGCTGAAGAATGTGGCGCGCAAGGTCGGTGAGGCGGATCCGCCGGAAGTGCTCGACCTGATGAAGCGGGTCACGATCGTGCCGGTGCACGGCCATACCCTGTTCGGTCCGACGGTGACGATCCATATGAAGGATGGCCGCGGTTTCACGAAAGAGGCGAACGGCCGCGAGTTCATCTGGGACTTCGACGAGGAGGCGCGCCGCGTCCGCGAGCTGGTTCCGGGCCTGCCGATGTCGGCCGCCCGGTTCGAGGCGCTGATCGAGGCGTGCCGCGATCTCGACGGGCTGGAGAAGGCGGACCGGCTGATCGGGCTGAGTTTGGCGGAGGGGTGAATTTGCGACGAGCATTTCGCGGGCACCCCCCTCACCCCGGCCTCTCCCCCTGTCCAGGGGGCGAGGGAGAAATAATTAGGACGGTTGGCCATTACCCTCTCCCGCGGGTAGTGGGAGAAGGAAGGACGCGGCAACGCGGAGCGTTGCTGGGAGGGTGAGGGTACCCTCAATCCGGTGCCAGGACCGGTTTCAGCGCCTCGCCCTTCAGGATCTGCTCGAAGCCGCGCAAGCCTTCGGACAGCGGCAGCGCGTGGCCGCGGATCGGGGCGAGGTCGACCGCGCCGTCGATCGCGCTCTCTCGGGCAGCACGATCTTCTTGCGCGCAATCCCGAGGGCGTCGCCGTGCCGCAGCCCGCATTCCCGAACTAACGCGAGTCGCGAAGCGCCGCGATGCCGGCGTCGAAAATCGCGAGATAATTTTTCCAAAGCACCATTTCCGAGCGTTCGGCGAGCCGCGCCACGATCGCGCGCCCGGTTTCAAAGGACTCCAGCGCCGCATCGGTTTCGACCGCGGCGCCCAGGAGTTGGCAACCCTGCGCCTCATGTACGATCGCCGATTATGCGAAGAGAGTCGACGCGGGCTTCCGCACCGCGCTACGGTCGTCGGTCAGCGGCAAGGGAGACGGGCATGTTCGAGGAGCTGGACGAGAACGAGCGGTTCATGGCGGAAATCGCGGCGCTCAAGCTGTGCCTGATGGCGTGTCTGCATCACGGGTTCGGTCAGAGTCTGGAGGCGCTGCAAGCGGTCGCCGACACGGCGGATATCAGCATCGACGATTTCCAGTGGTCGAATACGGAACCGGACCGCGCCGCGATGCTGAGCGAGGCGACGCGCGAGCGGGTGACCGAGCTGATGGCCTCCGTCATGAATGCCCGGAAGGTCGAGTAACGGGGCCGCCGCGACATGATCGATCACGTTTCCATACCCGTCCGCGATTTGGCGGAAAGCGCGGATTTCTACGAACCGGTGCTGCGGACGATCGGCTTGGCGCGGCTGGTCGACCGCCGCTCGACCGTCGGCTTCGGCAAGAAATATCCGGAATTCTGGCTGAACGCCCGGCCCGACATGGCGAAGGTGCCCGAGGACACCGGCAATCACGTGTGCCTGCGCGCGCCGAACGAGGCGTCCGTCAGGGCTTTCCATGCGAGGGCGCTCGCCGCGGGCGGCCGCGACGCAGGCGAGCCGGGGTTACGCAAGGCTTCCATGACGGTCTATTACGGCGCGTTCATCTTCGACCTGGATGGTAACAAGATCGAAGCCGTGACGTTTCCGCGCGACTGACGGTCAGGTACCGTAGATCCGGTCCCCGGCGTCGCCCAGGCCGGGCACGATATAGCCGTGGTCGTCGAGGCATTGGTCGACTGCCG
>CAYLTU010000237.1:0-8922 GCA_964386465.1 uncultured Rhodospirillaceae bacterium | reverse complement strand
ACGAACAAACCGTTCGCCGATGGTCTCGCGGTGGCCGCGCAGGACGTCGCCTTCCCTCAATCGCATTTGGGGAGACGATGGATGACTTGGTGAAACGGAAAGGTCTTTACTACAAGAAATACACCGATGTTCCCGTAAAGTCGTTTATCGGTTTATGGGATAATCGAATAAACGAATAAACAACCCAAAATCATCTATACCGTAAACGTCTCAGGACGCACGATGCACCTGTTCGGGACTGGATGTATCTAATGGATACGGAACACCCTTTAGAACTCACCGGAGAGGGATATGGGGGTGAAAAAGGGTGGTGCCGCCTACAAGACTCGAACTTGTGACCCCGGCATTACGAATGCCGTGCTCTACCAACTGAGCTAAGGCGGCACATCCCTAGAACGTCTGATAAACCATCATAACACAGGGTTCAAGAACCTACACATCCAACGTCATGTGAATTACACATATTGTTCACACGGGTTTTTATTGCAATGTAAGTTATTGTTTTTAAACAATGAATCGGTGGAACCGTGTCTTACGAATGCGATGCTCTACCAACTGAGCTAAGGCGGCATTTCGGCGCGCAAAATAGGCCCGGCGGTTCGACAAGGCAAGAGGGTGTGTAGGTCGGTCAAACTGGCGCGGCCACCTTAAGACGGCTTCCGAAGACTGGGTGATCGGCGGCATTCAAGGGGTGCCGCGCACGTCCCCCGACAATCGTTGGAGACAATCTCGCCGTGAAAAAAGCATCTTGGATAATTTCGATCGTAATCATCGTCGCGATCTCGGGGTGCCAGAAGATAGCCTATAAGCCTTACCTGCCGGAGCAATACCGGGTCGATGCGGACGAACCCGATCCAACGCTTCCGGGAATATTAACGGGGAAAAGAGGCGAGTACGTCATCTACGAAAAATAGGAAACGCTTTCGACACCGGCTTCGGGAAACCGAAGCCGGATTTTTTAGTATTTTTTTACCGGTTGTGACCGGGATCACTGCACCGCCGACGGTTCGCGGATATTCTCTGTTCATCCTGTTAAGGATATTCGTTCCTTCCTCCCTGAATCTCCCTGGCCGGCCGTTTCGCGCCGGCCTTTCTTTTTCTCTACGGTTTCTCCTCCACCGGTTCGGGCGCGGCAAGCGCGGGCACGCCCAAATCCGCCGGCTGGCCCGGGGGCGAACGCCATTCCAGCGTCGCGAAACCACCGCAGCTCTCGCAGCTGGCGCGCCATTCCCCGGCGCGCGATCCGCAGGCACCGCAATACCAGGTGTTCTCCGTCGGCGCCGAAGCCGCCTCGTCGAGCCAGCGACGCGCCGCCTTCAGGTCGCCATGCTCCTGTTCTTCAAGGTCGGCGAAGAGTCGCAGGACGCGCACGGATCGCCGCGTCGCCGCCGCCTGTTCGAGAAGGCGGCGGGCTTCGCCCCAAAGCTGCGCCGCCAGGGACGCCTCGGCGAGCGCGAGGTGGCTTTCGGGATGGTCCGAGCGCAATCCGTGCAACCGTTGAAATCGCTTCACGCGATCGAGCGGCTGCTCATTCTCGCCGCCGAGAGCCGCATAGGCAGCCGCAAGATCGGGATGTGGCGCACTCGTCCACGCGGCCTCGACCGCTTTGATGGCGCGCCGGGTTTTCCCGTCCGCCAGAAGGCACTTGGTGTAGGCAACGGTCGCCGGTACCAAAGACGGGTCCATTTCATGCGCCTGCCGCGCCTGCTTCGTCGCCGTTGCGTTGTCGCCGGCCGCCGCTGCCTCGCGACTCATCGCGACGGCAAGAATGGCGCGCTGGCGGCGCCCCGCCGCGGCATCCACTGCGCCCTGCCTTGCCGCTTGCTGCAAGGTCCGGTCGGCCGCGCCCCATCGGCCTGCATTCACCTGTAGCTCAAGCAGATATTTCAAGACCCAAGGCGTATTGGGCCGCAATGACTGCGCCCGGTCGGCCAGACGAAGCGCTTCCTGTTTGTCGCCATTGCGCATGGCCTGCATGAGCAGGCCGCGAACGCCAAGAAACGCCATTTCCTTATCGTCTAGCATCGTCTCGAAATAGCGCCGCGCGGCGTCTTCGTCGCCGTCCAGCTGTGCCGCCTGCGCGGAAAGCAGCATCGTCAGCGGCGGATCGTTCAGCAACGAGTCCGCCCGTTTGGCGAACCGCTTCGCTTCACGTGAGTCGCCAGCCGCCACGGCGACCATGCCCTGTGTCAATGCCTGATACCCACGCTGCCGTTTGCTTGCGCCGCGATGCTCGACGATCCGGCGCGGCGCCCGCCGCAACGACCGCCAGATCCGGTACAGCACCGCGACGACGGCGGTCAGCAGCACAACGGCGCCAATCAGCAAGCCGACTTGTTCAGTGTAGACGGCATAGCCCATCATCTCGATTTCGACACGGCCGGGATGATCGGCGAGCCAGACGGCAAGCCATACCGCACCGGCAATCAGCAAAAAGAGGAGGATGATTCGGATCATTGCGCGGTCGAACTCGCCTTTGCGGGCGCGTCGAGCGCCTTGATTGCCCAGAGCCGAAGCTTGGAAAACGCCTGGTCGGCGGCGATCCGCCGCTGCGCGTCGCGCGCCCAGTTCCCGGCAGCGCCGGCGGCCCCCTTCATTTCGCCGGCGGCGCCCTGGAGGTCGTTCGTCTTCAGGGCTTTGCGCGCCCGATGCAGCCTATCGACGGGCCCCGCCGCATCGTCGATCCGCCTGATGGAAATGACGGCATCGACTTTCCGCAAGACGCGATCGGTCCAGCTGTCGCTGTCCGCTTTCCACAGCGGTTTGCCGCGCGCGGCGATCAACGCGTCCAGCCGGCTCAACAACTGCGAGCGCGTGGGGATACCCGTCGCGGCGTCGGCCTTCAGTGTCGCAACCGACCCGGAATAGGCGGGATCGCTGGTCTTGGCCAGCCGCTGTACGGCATCGAGCGCATGCCCGTAAGGCAAACCGTCGCCAAGGGCGACCTCCAGCGCGCCGACCGCGACGAGCACGGAAGATTTTCGCGCGTTCGTCTGCGCCGTATCGACGACCGCCTGATCTATCTTGGTCGACAGCGTGTCGAGAGCCGCGCGTAGTTCCGTTAGATCGGCGGCACGGCCGTCATTCGCCGCGCGCCCTTCCGAGCGCGCCGTGTCCAACGCCCGCGTAAGCGCATCGAGCCTGGCGGACAGCGCGCGCAACTGCGGTGTCAGGTCCTCAGACGGCGCGACCGGTTCCCGCGCCCGCAGATCGGCGAGCGCGCGCTCCGCGGCGGAAACCCGGCTCGTTAGATTCGGTACGGCCGGACGGCTTTCGAGCGTAACGATCCTGTCCATCAGCGCTTTCGGAACAGGGACCGGACGCGTGCCGTGAACGAAAGGCGCCCACTGCGGTTGTGTCAGGAGCCCCACGCCCACCGCGATTGCGATGACGATCGCCGACCAGGCGAGGCCGTTGCCCGCTTGCCGTGGCGTTCCGGTGGCGATTGCCTCCGTCACTTCAGCCTCTGGCGCCGTCTCCGGTAGCCGTGCTGCATCCGCGCCGGCTTCATCCTGCGGCAAAGCCGACAGATCGATACCGTCGGCCTTCGCGGCGTCTAGGACGGTCTGCCGCCGGTTTTCCGGAATATTTCCGCGGCTCTTCCATCCTTGAATCGTCGTTGCCGCGATGCCGAGCCGCGACGCCATGGGCCGAACACCGCCAAACGCGACGACGACCATTTCAGCGTCGCGCAACGGATCTTCCGCCGCCTGTTCCGCTTCGCCAGCTTCTTCCTCTCGGTCGGCATCCGTGTTCTCTGTCATACGGTACTCAATCTATTGTCCAATGTCGCCAGCAGCGAATCTTGCGTCGGCCTCGGCGCCACCAAGACGCGCCGCCACATGATCGGATCCGCCGCCTCGGCGACCGCTTCGCTCAAACACAGCGCTTCCAGCTTCTCGCACGCCTGCTCCAACCCTTCGGCCTTCGCAAGGTCGACAAAGGTCTTTGCCGTCCGCGGCGAGAAAAACAACACCATATCGACCTCTCCGTCCAGCAAAGCCATCCTGATTTCGCCGCTGAATCCCTCCGTTTGCCGCGCTTCATAAATCACAGTCCGGCGGACGGCGAATCCCGCTGCCGTCAAACGGCCGGCAAGATCGCCCGCGACCGCCGTTCCGGCCGGATGCAATATCACGCCGTCGGTCGGTTTGCAGTGCTGCAAGACGAGCGCGGCCAGGGATTCGACATCGCCGCCGGCACTTTCGACTTGAAGGAACCTATTCTCTTCCGCGGTGGCGCCGGTCCGGTCTCCAACCGCGAAAACCGGGATATCCCGGCGCGAGGTCAACGCCGCAAACGCCCGCACCCCGTTGGCGGAGGTAAAAAGGACCGCCTGCACGCCGGCAAGATCGATCTGTACATCGGTCAAGACGGTAATGTGGAGCATCGGGCCGATGAATGCGCCGACGCCACGCTTCTCAAGCGCGGCGACCAACGATGTCGCATCCTGTTGCGGTCTGGTGACTAACGCGCGAATGGCTGCCTCCCGGCCGATCAACGAATCCCGTCAGGCGAAAATTGCCGGACCGGCGAGGCCACGTAGTTCCTCGCCCGCGTCGCGCCCCAGCGCCGCGGCCTCCGATACCGAGCCCTCGCGGAAGACCGTATGCGAAACGCTGCCGTCCGGACTGGCTACCAGCCCGCGCAATCGCAATCCGGAATCGCCGGTCAGTTCTGCGAGCGCGGCGATAGGCGTGCGGCACGATCCGTCCAGGGCCGCGAGCAGAGCGCGTTCGGCGTCGACCTGGTATGCCGTATCCAGGTCGTGGATGCTGCTCAGCAACTCCAGCGTCTGGGTATCATCGTTGCGGCCTTCTACTCCGATCGCTCCTTGGGCCACCGCCGGCAGCATGTCATCGGGATCCATCACGCAGGTGGCCACGTCGGCCATGTCGAGGCGCAGCAGCCCGGAATAGGCCAGCATCGTCGCATCCGCTTCGCCGTCATTCAGTTTCCGCAGCCGCGTATTCACGTTGCCGCGAAACGGTTGCACGTCGAGATCGGGCCTCACCATCCGGACCTGCGCCTGGCGCCGCAGCGATGCCGTCCCGACGACCGATCCCGCGGGCAGCGCCGCGAGACTGCCGGCTTTGTTGGAAATGAAGGCGTCCCGGGGATCTTCCCGCGGCAGCAAGGTCGAAATCCCCAGCCCGTCCGGCAGAACCGTTTCGACGTCTTTCATCGAGTGAACCGCGATATCGATACCACCGTCGAATAGCGCCTCTTCGATCTCCTTCGTGAAAAGACCTTTGCCGCCGATCTCGGCCAAGGTCCGATCCTGCACCTTGTCACCGGTCGTGCGGATAACGACGATTTCCACCGAAACGCCTTCATGTTGCGCCAACAGGCGGTCGCGGACCTCTTCCGCCTGGATTACAGCCAGCGGCGATCCCCGCGTGCCAATTTTCAAGATTGTTTTCATCTCCCTTCTCTACCCGGTTCGGCGGGCCGCCGAAAGGGTTTTTCGCACCGCTTCAACCGGTTCGCGACAGGGAATACGGATCATGCTAAGAACGAGCGGAATTCGATACTTAGCGGACATCATCGACCATGTCGCTGACCATCGCCGTCATCTCGCTCATTTTCATCACCTGCGCCGTTTTTGCTTACAAAATGAGGGGAAACCTGCCGTCTTTCACCGACGAACAATTGCTCGTTCAGCACCGGCGGTTTCTGGCCGAGCTTGAATCGTCGCGAAAATATATCGGCGCCACCTACTTCAACAGCATCGAAAAAGGGTCGGCGGCCCAGGCGGAATTGACGCTGAGGGGCTACGACGTCGAAAAACTGCTGCGCGAGTGCATTTTCGCCGAGAAGGAAGACCGCCCGATGAATTGGCTGGCCGGCAAGACGGCACGCAAACCATCCAGCGCAGATGATATGCGGAGCATGCAGGGATGATCGTTCTCGGGATCGAAACGTCCTGCGACGAAACCGCGGCCGCGGTGGTGCGCGACGACCGGGCGATACTATCGAATCTCGTCGTCTCACAACTGGAAGAACATCGCCCGTACGGTGGCGTCGTGCCGGAAATCGCGGCACGGAGCCATCTTGAGCAAATCGATGGGCTGGTCGATCGGGCGATGCGCGAGGCGGATATCGGTTTCCACCAACTCGACGGCGTCGCGGCGACCGGCGGCCCGGGCCTGATCGGCGGCGTTCTTGTCGGCATGATGACGGCGAAGGCGATCGCCCTGGTGCACGATTTGCCGCTGGTCGCGGTAAACCATCTGGAAGGGCACGCGCTGACCGCCCGATTGACCGAAGGATTGTCCTTCCCCTACCTGCTGTTGCTGGTGTCGGGTGGACATTGCCAGCTGCTCGCCGTCAAGGGCCCCGGCGTGTATCGGCGCTACGGCACGACCTTGGACGATGCTGTCGGCGAAGCGTTCGACAAAACGGCCAAACTGCTGGGCCTGCCTTACCCCGGAGGCCCCGCCGTCGAAGAAGCGGCACGGGATGGCAATGCGAAACGTTTCGCGTTTCCCCGGCCGATGCGCGGCCGGCCCGGATGCGATTTCTCCTTCTCAGGATTGAAGACGGCCGTTGCCCGGACAGCACGCGGCGCCGAAATGGACCGCGAATTCGTCGCCGATGCCGCAGCCTCCTTTCAGACTGCGGTGGGCGAGGCGCTCGAAGACCGGACGCGCAATGCGATCCAACGTTTCAAAACGGAGGAACCGGAAGGGACGACCTTGGTTGTCGCCGGCGGCGTGGCGGCAAACGCGGATTTGCGCGAGAAACTCGACGCGCTAGCGGGTGAAGAAGACTTCCGGTTCGTGGCGCCGCCGCCCGCCCTTTGTACAGACAATGCCGCGATGATCGCCTGGGCCGGAATCGAGCGGCTGCAGTTGAACATGACGGACACTCTTGCGTTCGCGCCGCGGCCGCGCTGGCCGCTCGAAGACCTGCCGGCGGCTTCATGACACGCGTTGCCGTCATCGGCGGCGGCGCCTGGGGTACCGCGCTCGCCTGCGTGGCGCGGCGCGCCGGAAACGAGACCATGCTCTGGGCGCGAAACGAAGCCGTCGTGGCCTCCATCGCCGCCGGGAACGGAAACCCGCAATACCTGAAGGGCGTTACCCTGGAGCGGGATATCGCGGCAACGTCGGATCTGGACGCCGCCACGGCCGGCGCGGAAATCGCCCTGCTGGTGGTTCCCGCGCAATTCGTCCGCGATGTTTCGGCGCGGATGGCGTCCGCTCTCGCACCCGGAACACCCGTCGCGCTTTGCGCCAAGGGCGTGGAGCAAGACAGCGGCGCCCTGATGACGGAGGTCCTGGCGGAAACACTGCCACAGGCGAAGGTCGCCGTGCTATCCGGCCCAACCTTCGCGCAAGAGGTCGCACGCGACCTGCCGACCGCGGTCACCTTGGCCGCGTCGGACAGCGATACGGCGAAGCGGCTCGCGGCGGCGATCGGCGTCCCGCATTTCCGGCCTTATCAGTCAGATGATCCGGTCGGTGTGGAGATCGGCGGCGCGGTCAAAAACGTGCTGGCGATCGCCTGCGGCATCGTCGCCGGACGCCGAATGGGCGACAATGCCCGCGCTGCCCTGATCACGCGCGGCTTGGCGGAGATCGTCCGGCTCGGCATGGCGAAGGGCGCGCGGGCGGAAACGCTGATGGGGCTTTCGGGGCTGGGCGACCTGACATTGACCTGCAACGCGATGCAATCGCGCAACTTCTCGCTCGGCGCCGCGCTCGGCGAAGGCCGAGCTTTGAACGATATATTGAAAGAGCGTCGCGCCGTGACCGAGGGCGTTTTTTCCGCCGGTTCCGTCGTCGATTTGGCGGGTCGCCTCGGCGTCGAAATGCCGATCTGCCAGGCCGTCAACCGCATCGTCAACGACGGCGACGACATCGACCGGGTAATCTCCGACCTGCTGTCACGGCCTTTTGCGCACGAGCACAACCAGGCCGATTGACGACGCGCCCGCCGCACGCCAACAATATGCCCGTCCAATTCATCAATCGAGGAGCATGCAATGCTGTACGCCGTCTACTGCGTCGACAAACCCAATGCCGCCGACCTGCGGGCCGAACTACGGCCGCCGCACCAGGAATATCTCGCTACCCAGACCGGCATCATCGTGCTGGCCGGCGCGACACAGACCGACGACGGCGAAACCGCGACCGGCAGCATGTTCGTCGTGAATGTCGACGGCCGCGCGCAAGCCGAAGCCTTTGCCAAGGGCGATCCGTTCAACAGCGGCGGCCTGTTCGAAAAAGTCGTCGTCACCCGCATGCGCAAGGGGCATTGGCATCCGGAGAACGGCGACAAGGCTTAGGCTGGATATCTGACTATGGTTGAGGTCGTCACGGGGTGTAACGCGCGACAGGCTAGGAGAACTGTGCAGCGCGATGCGGGGACATCGGGCAAGCGGTTCGACGCAGTCTGTCGCGCGTTACGCCCCGCCCGCAGGGTCGCGGTGTGCGGGCCCGCCCGCGGCGTCGAAGGCCTCAACCGTAGGCCCCGCTACGCTTTTCGGCCTTCTCCTGGCGGATCGGACCCGCACATCGCGATGACGGCCCCAACCATAGTCAGATATCCGGCCTAGGCCGTGTGGTTCCTGATCCACAATATCGGCGCGCGCGACGCCGCCGAAAAGCGGCCGCTACATGTCGAGGCGCACTGGGATTATTTGCGCGCCGCACAGGACCGGATGATCACCGCCGGGCCGTACTTCAGCGCCGACGGAAATACCCGCATCGGTTCGATGTTCATCGTGGACTTTCCGGATCTCGCCGCGGCCGAAGCCTGGATTGCGTCAGAGCCGTTTACGCAACACGGCGTTTACGCCAGCCATACGATCCACGTATACGATCACCGTTGGCCGAAGCACGCCGGCGGTTCGGAAAACACGGATTTAACCACTACCGACTGACGTCGGTAGAATGAGGCGTATGCTTCTCGATG
>CAYLTU010000236.1:0-8936 GCA_964386465.1 uncultured Rhodospirillaceae bacterium | reverse complement strand
CTGTAAAATACCAATCCAAACAGGAGGTTGGAAATACTTCACGATCGACGATTTATATCGTTGCACTTCTGTTAGTTTTTCGAATCAAAATAATTAAATGAGTTCGCTTAGAAAATGTGGTGAAGTCGTGAGTATTTTATGAAAAAATCGCAGTATGGTTAATATATATGATTAATTTCAATTAATTATAGTTAATATTGCCTTTAAAGTGAATTTTTCTTTGAGATAATAATATAACGAGAACATTGTTTATCTCTTGCTAAGAATTAGGAAGGGAGAGACGGCAATGACACGTTTAACCGTTGAAGAAATGGTAACGGTCCAAGAGTCTATCGATGAAAAAATAGACCGTGCCGAAATGCTTGGTTTATCCATGCATGTCGACGACGATTTGCAAAACTGGAAGCGCCATATTGAAAATGTTCCAGGCGGGACAGGGGCGTCAAAAACGCTTGATCCTGCTATAAACGACGTTCGACCCGGTAATTCGTTTTGGGTCTATCTCAAGGACGCGAATGATAGAATTGTTGTCTGCCATGCTAATCGGTTTCTAGAAACAGAGGACTTTGTCCAGGAATATGTTTCTACCCATCGATTCTTCGGAGACAGAAGTCCAACACTGCATCATTTCCCAGTACAGTTTTGCGAGTCAGTGCCCGTAATTAGTGGTCGTATCGACTTTGGCGCGGGGACATGGGTTCATCCTGAATTTCGGGCCAAGGGCTTAAGTGGTCTGATTAGCCGTGCGGGTCGAATGCTCGCCTTGAGACATTTTCTGATCGACTACTACATCGCGTTCATCGTCGCCACCGGCAAGCGGCGTCAATACGGAGCAAATGGGTTGGGTTTAAGCAATCGGCGCCATTTGCTGACAGGACTTTATCCTGGTCGCGACGGTGATTTGGACGTTGACATCTATTGGATGCACAGAGGCGAGATGTTAAATCAGATTTCCCGCGAATTAGCAGAGTCAAAATCCGAATCCGACGAGCTAATGATGCGCACCGCGTAAATTAGTCTCGAAATATTGCCGGATTGATCCGCCAGGGGCACTATCAGCCGCATCATATTGCGGCTGATGGCCCCGAATTTTTGGTCAATTTCGAAATAGATCGGCTGTTTTGTTCTTACACAATGCATGTACTCCATTGCGCAGGCCTTTGCGTTCATCGGGGACGGATGATCGCCGAGACGACGGTTCGAATGGTCCCTGAATGCGGTCTGATGCGTGTGTTCGTGAGTCACATAATTCAAGGGATCGCTCGCTGTGACGTCAGACCAGGACACATACCGCGACACCGATGCGGGCAATTTTGTCTTATATTGAAATTCGTCAATCTTTGGCGTCCGGCCGGTTCGCGATGCGTTTTCGCGCCAATATTCATGAAGCTTCCATAAGGCGTTACCCTTCTCCCGCGCAAACATCTTGTCGAACGAGAGCATCAGCCGCTCTTGCCTATCCGTACGGCTTTGTTCGTATCGTCTTTGCAAGATCCCGTACATCAGCTTTCCTCGATCACACGGAACGTAACGCGCTTCGCCGGTTGCATTTCGCGCATGGCGAAATAGATGCGGCGCACATCGCCTGAATCATTTTCCACAGGTACCATAATACGGGTGTAGTGTCGTTTTAAACCGTCAAGAATCTGTTCGATCTCGTGATACATCGGCGTGCGTTCGCGTTTGCAATAGAGGAATTCGATGGCGCAGGCCGTGGTGTCCATATCGAGTTCCGGCCGGTCGCAGAGCGGCCTGCCGGCCAGCTCGATACCAAAACCGGGAATCGTGCTCGCCGCGTGCTCGCGCACGATATAGTTCAGTGGATTATCCGAGCTGGTGTCGAGGCAGCAGATTTGATCCGCTAAATGCGGCGGCAAGACGAATTTCGGCTGGCAGTCTCTGATATTGGGCAGGCCGTGCCACCCCGGCGGAAGTGCCTCCCAGTAGCCGTAGAGCTGCTCGATCACCGAGCCCTTTTCCCGGTCGGCTATCGCCTCAAGCGAATATAGCGACCGAATCTGTTCGTCTAAACCGACGGTTTCGGTCACGGTTTCAAGTGGAATATGCAAGACGGTTCCTTATCGGTGATCCGAACCGATTATACAGTCTAAAACCGTAATGAATAGTTAAATTCCTCTATAAGTGTATCGCGGTTGCTTGGGCCGAATCGGCGCTGTCAGCTGGTCACGGAATGTATTTCCACCCGCGTGGCAAACCGGCGCAACGCTGCCCTATAATATATTGGCGATTCGTAGGTCGGCTGGAGGAAAAATGGGCGTCACCGAGAAACTCTGCCGGCTTGTCTGCGCAACTGGCTATGAGGATCTACCCGAGGAAGCGCGGAAGGCGGCGCGGCGGCTCGTTCTCGATGGTTTGGCGGTTGCCGTGGCGGGTTCGAAACAGGAGGCATCACCGGGCGTCCTCGCCGGGCACCTGCAAGAGATGGGCGGTATCGAGGCGGCCTCGGCCATCGGATTCGGGTTCCGCACCTCGCCGGTCAACGCGGCCTATATCAACGGCGTCAGCATGCATGTGCTCGATTTCGAGCCGATGTGGAATCCGGCCAACCACCAGCTCTCCACGACCCTGCCGGCGGCGCTCGCACTCGCCGAATGGCGCGGCGGCACCGGCCGGGAGATATTGACCGCTCTGGTCAAGGGCATCGAGATGCAGGGCTGGATCCGTCAGGCCTCGCACCAGTTCGAGGCGCGCCAGGCGCGCTTTCATCCGCCGGGGCAGGTCGGGCCGATGGGCGGCGCCGTCGCCGCCGCGCATATGCTGAGCCTCGATGTCGTTGCCTTGCGCAACGCGCTCGGCATTGCCGCGTCGCGCGCCGGCAGCCTGCTCGCCAATGCCGGCACCATGACCAAGTCGACCAATTGCGGCGTCGCCGTTTCCGCCGGGCTGGACGCCGCGATGCTGGCGGCACGCGGTTTTACCGGCAATCCGGATATCTTCGAAGCGCCGCAAGGTTATGTGGACGGGCTGTTCGACGAACGCTTCGAGCTGGACGAATTGCTCAATTACGGACCGCCTTACCGAGTAATTGAGCCCGGCTATGCGATCAAGATGTTTCCCAGCCAGTACGGTACCCATTTTGCGATCACGGCGGCGATCGAGTTGCACGGCAAGATCGGCGATCCGGCCGCCATCGAATCGGTCGAGGTCGTCACGCCGCAGATGTTCTATATCGACCGGCCGAACCCCGACACCGGGCTGGCCGGCAAGTTCAGCTGGCAATATGTCACCGCCAGCGGGCTGCTCGACGGCAAGGTCAATATGGCGACCTTCGAGGACGAGCGCCGCTTCGCCCCGGACATGGAGGACATGCTGAGCCGCATTTCCGTCGATATGCGCGAGGAGATACCGGCGCGCTTCGACCGGATGCATGTCGAGACGACCGCGCGCCTGAAGGACGGCACGTCGATGACCGCGCGCTGCGACGGCCCGCGTGGCAAGTGGGGCAGCCCGCCGATCCCCGACGAAGACCATCTGGCGAAGGTTCGCGAATGTCTCGCGGTCCGGTTGGACGACGGGCAGATCGAGGAGGTCGTCGCGCTGGTTGGCCGGATAGACGAACTGGATACGGGCGACGTCAAACGGCTGATGAGCATCGTTTCCATGCCCGGAGCCTAGCGTGCGCCGATGACCGACCGCCTGTCCAACCGCGCGGCCCGCCGCCTGTTCCTTGACCTGCATGGACTTTCGGAACCGGTGCACCGCAAACTCAGCACAACGGATTTGGCGGACCGGATCGAGCGGATCGGCTTCGTCCAGGTGGATAGCGTCAACACGGTCGAGCGAGCGCACCATATGATCCTGCACGCGCGAAACCGGACCTATCGCCCAAAGCAATTGGCGCAGCTTCTCGAACGTGACCGGACGCTGTTCGAGAACTGGACCCACGACGCCTCGATCATCCCGACCAAGTTCTACCCTTATTGGGGGCCGCGCTTTCGGCGTACGGCGGTGCATTTGCGTGAACGTTGGCAGAAATTCCGCCGCCCCGGCTTCGAAAAGGAAGCCGATGGGGTGCTGGAGCGGATCGCCGTGTCGGGTCCGGTCATGGCGCGCGAGCTGGGCGGCGAGGCGCCCAAACAGGCCGGCGGCTGGTGGGATTGGCACCCCAGCAAGACGGCGCTGGAATATCTCTGGCGCACCGGCACGCTCGCGATTTGCCGCCGCGAGGGGTTTCAGAAGGTCTACGATTTGGCCGAGCGGGTGATACCGGAGGCGCACCGCAGCCCGCAGCCGGCGGCGGCGGCGGCCGTCGATTGGGCCTGCCGCTCGGCATTGGAGCGTCTCGGTTTCGCCACCCCGGGCGAGATTGCGGGCTATTGGGATTCGGTGAGTAACGCCGAAGCAACTGCGTGGTGCCGTGCCAGCCTCGGAAAGGGCCTGCGGCAAATCGAGGTGGATGGCGTGGATGCCGCGAAACCGCGGCCGGTATTTGCCTTCGACGATGTGATTGAACGCGTGACGGACTCACCGGAGCCGCTGCCGGTTCTGCGCATTCTGTCGCCCTTCGATCCGATGATCCGCGACCGCAATCGCGCCCGGCGTTTGTTCGGCTTCGACTATCGGATCGAGATCTTCGTTCCCGCAGAGAAGCGGCAGTACGGCTATTACGTTTTTCCGATCCTGGAGGGCGACCGTTTCGTCGGCCGCATCGACATGAAACACCGCCGCCAGGAGGACGGCAGCCTGCACGTGACGGCGCTATGGCCGGAGCCGGGCGTTCGCTTCGGCAAGGCCCGATTGCGGGCGCTCGAGGCGGCCTTGGAGGGAATGCGGCGGTTCAGCGGTGCAGCGTCGGTGACGTTCGCGGATGGGTATTTGCGCGACTCGCGCTGAGGTCTGCGGGACGGTCCAAAATCTTTCAAGCAGCGCATTAAGCAGGCCAGGCGAAGGATTGCGCGGCGTCGACAAAGGCGCCGCCGACCGGACTGTGCTGCTGGCCCGGCATGCCGACGATCTCGACGTTCCGCGCGACGGTCGGATCGACCAGCGCACGCGATATTTTACCAACCTAGATAACTGACGTTTTCTAGGACAGCCCCAAGATTTATACCGGATTTGGCGGCCGGTTTTGGCCGCCCAGTATTTGTCGCCTAGGAAGTCGAAATTCGAAAATCCTATTTGAGAATGAGGGCTAACCCGAAGATTGTCATCCAGCCCAATAAGGTGGCTGCGAAACAGAACGTAACGGCAAGTTTTTGAAGAAAATTCCTACCGTCAACGTAGTCATATGGCGCGAAGCCGGAAATTTTCATATCTCGACCAAATTTCGTAAATAAATTCATCAAACATTCTCCATCAGATCAGCGCGGACTCCTTCAATCACCTTTTCCGCATGTTTTCCCGTTGCCCCTACAATAGCGAAATATCCTGGCTCGGCTGTGATTGCAGTCACTTTGAATAAAATTTTATGTAATTTTTCGTAAATTTTAGCGCTGAATAGTTTTTGTTCGTTTTAACGCGTTAAATCAATTAGTTAACTACTATTGGAAATTTTGTGAATTATGGCGTAGGGCCGCATCTATTCCTATCTTTTTTGGTTCTGTTCCAGAAAGACCCTTGAGGCGTTATCGTCTTCGTCGAAAGTGCATCGCGAGATACCGGCTGTAACTTTTGGAGAAACAGGATGGAACTTTGGACCCATGCCTTTAGCGCGCCGCGCGCCATCGTGCGCAGCGCGAAGCTTGCCGAAGAGGGTGGTTGGGACGGGCTCAGCGTCGTCGATTCCCAAAATTTATCCGGCGACGCCTTTATTGCGCTGGCGCAAGCGGCGAACGTGACCGAGAGCCTGAAGCTGCAGACCGGCGTCACGAATTCGATTACCCGAAACGCCGCGGCGGTCGCGGCCGCCATCGCGACCGTGCAGTCGATCTCGCGCGGCCGCGCGGTGCTCGGCATCGGACGCGGCGACTCCGCGCTGGCGCATCTCGGCCGGGCGCCCGCGCGGCTCGGGCAGTTCGAACGCTACATGCGCCATCTCCAGGCCTATCTTGGCGGCGAACACGTGCCGTTCGACGATATCGCCGATATTTCGATGGACGCCGCGCCGCCGATGTCGGAACTGCAGCTCGCCGACGCGCCCGGCGACAGTCACATAAGCTGGATCGCCGACACCCAGGCGGGCGACCGCAAGGTGCCGGTCGAAGTCGCCGCCAGCGGCCCGAAGGTCATCGCTATCGCGGCGCGCACGGCGGATCGTGTGGTGTTCACGCTTGGCGCCGCGCCGGAGCGTCTGCAGTGGGGTATCGACCTGGTAGGGAAGGCGCGGGTCGATGCCGGCCTCGACCCCGACGCGATCCAATACGGCGCCTACGTCAACTGCGGCTGCCACCCGGATATCGACACCGCTCGCAATCTGGTGCGCGGTGGCCTGACGGTCTACACGCGGTTCGGCGTGATGCACGGCAAGACCAGCGGTCCCTTGAGCGAGAGCCAGAAGGAGGTCATGCAGACCCTGCGCAACAGCTACAACATGAAGCAGCACACCAAGGGCGATTCCGATCAGGCCGCGGTGCTGACGCCGGAATTCATCGATGCGTACGCCATCGTCGGGACGCCGGACAAGGTCATAGCGCGGTTGAACGAACTGGACGGCATGGGTATCGACAAAATCATCCTCAGCAGCACGCGTGCCGGCGAAAGCAAGGAGTCCGAAGAGGCCCGCGCCTTGATCGAAACCGAAGTGCTGCCGCAGTTTCGGGCGTGAGCGGATTCCTGCGCTGGCGACGATTAGGATGCGGACCGGTTGTACCGCTCGCGTAATCCGGAATAATGCCCGCATGCATACGCGGTCAATCGCCGTCCCGGCCGGGGCGGCCAATTTGGAGAAGAGCCATGGCGAAAGGTTATTTGGTTGTACATCTGGAGGTCACCGATCCCCAGAAATTCGAAGAGTACAGGGGTAAAGTGCCCGCCACCATCGCCCAATACGGCGGGTCGTATCTCGTGCGCGGTGGAGAGATGGAAACGCTTGAAGGCGACCCGTTGCCCGCGCGCACCGTCGTTCTTGAATTTCCCAGCGTCGAGCAGGCAAAGACCTGGTATCACTCGCCGGAATACCAGGCGATCGTCGGCCTGCGTCTCGGCGCCTCGAACGGACACGCGCAGATCGTCGAAGGGGCGGGCTGATCGGCGGCGGTTGTTTCGCCGTCGTATCGTCACATATTCTCGGTATTAGCCTCGACATTCTAACCGGTCAGAGGAGTGAATCGATGAGCAGCAGCACGGAACGCGCCGTTCTGGCGGGCGGATGTTTCTGGGGCATGCAGGATTTGATCCGCGGACTGCCCGGTGTTGTGTCGACCCGTGTCGGCTATACCGGCGGTGATGTCCCGAACGCGACCTATCGCAATCACGGGATGCACGCGGAAGGCATCGAGATCGAATTCGATCCGGGCAGGATCAGCTACCGGTCATTGCTGGAGTTCTTCTTCCAGATCCACGACCCATCGACGATGAACCGCCAGGGTAACGACATGGGCCCGTCCTATCGATCCGGCATCTATTACGTCAACGAGGCGCAGAAGGCGGAGGCCGAGCGGACCATCGCCGATGTCGACGCTTCGGGATCGTGGCCGGGCAAGGTCGTGACGGAGATCAAGCCGGCCGGCGACTTCTGGGACGCCGAGCCGGAGCACCAGGATTATCTGGAACACTACCCGAACGGCTACACCTGCCATTACCTCCGGCCCAACTGGAAGCTGCCGCGCCGCGAGGACGCCGCCTGCTGACAATGGGCATCGGGCGAGAGCGGACTTAGCGGCCGACGGTCTCCGCACCCTCGCCGCCGAACCTGGTCGCGAAATAGCCGATAATCAGCCCGACGACCGCACCTTCAAGCACGAACCAGAACGGCGAATGTAGAAGACCGTCGGCGCCGAAAAAGGCCTCCATCGCGAGCTGCATGGCATCGTAGGCGAAGAAGGTCAGGACGAAGTTCATCCAGGCGCCTACAAACGGCGCGCGCACCCACCAGGGCATCGGCAGATCGAGTACCGGATGCCGGCTGAAAACGCCGAACATGCCGATGATCGCGCCGAGGGTCGTGTACCACAGCAGGATTCCCCAGCGGAACAGCCAGCCCAGCTCTGGCGCGAAATACGGCACGAAGAAAAATCCCAGGAGCCCAAAGACAAGGCCGATGCCCTTGCCGATGGCGATCCGAGTGACCAGCGACGGATTACCGAACATCTGCGCATTCCCAGTCTTCGCGGTGATGCCGGCGAGACCTTCGCGCGGCACCTCTAGAAGATAGACCCCGAGAAAGTAAATGCGATTTGATCTCGGTCAATCGCCCGGCGGGGTGCCCCGGTGAGTTGAAACGCGGTAGTCTCTGCCAGGGGAGGAAAGCGGGATGAGCGAGCAAACTGAGGAGACCGTCCGCGCGGAACTGCGGGATTGGCTGGAAACGAGCTGGGACCTAGATCTGGGGCTGTTCGAATGGCGCGGCCGGCTGGCTGAGTCCGGTTGGGGCGCGCCGCATTGGCCGGCGGCGTGGTACGGGCGCGACCTGCCTGTGGCGCTGACGCCAATCGTCGAGGCGGAGCTGAAACGGTTTGGCGCGCCCGGCGTCGCCAAGAAGGGTGCCGCCATCCTGACGGGGGCGACGCTCCTGGCGCACGGCACCGACCTGCACCGCGAAAAGTTCCTGCGCCGCAGCCTGACCGGCGAGGACACCTGGTGTCAGCTGTTCAGCGAGCCGGGCAGTGGCTCCGACCTGGCGGGAGCGACCACGCGGGCCGATTTCAAAGGCAACAAATGGGTCGTCAACGGCCAGAAGGTCTGGACGACGAGCGCCCATCTCGCCGATTATGGGTTGCTGCTCGCCCGCACCGACTGGGACGTAACCAAGCACAAGGGGTTGAGCTACTTCATCTTGGATATGCGCCAGCCCGGCGTCGAAGTGGTGCCGCTGCGCC
>CAYLTU010000235.1:0-8946 GCA_964386465.1 uncultured Rhodospirillaceae bacterium | reverse complement strand
AAGCAAAACTCGGAGAGAAACTTCACGCGCAATTAGACAACACAATACTTATCTCAAGATCGAATTAAGTATAGTGTCCCCAGAATTTTAGAATTTTGATACGGACAGCAAATGAATTATCAATTGGTGTTACAGTTTCCAGGAAAGTCAGAAGAAAACTTTGATATTCTGATAGAAATGGAGGAAAAGCTAGAAGAGGGACTGGATTCAATGTCAGATGTCGATGGGCACGATTTTGGAAGTGATGAAATGAATATATTTATTTATAGCTCAAATCCAAAAGAATGTTTCGAACAAGCTAAATGGTTACTTATTGACATAATTGATTTAAATACGATGAGAGCAGCATTTAGACATGTGAAGTCGGAAGACTTCACTATTTTATGGCCTAAAGGGTTAAAGATGTTTGAGGTTAAATAGTGTTACAGGGTTACGGTGACAGTGCACTTAACTATTGTCTGGGCAATTAAGTGCACTGTCACCGAAATTTCCGGGGCTTCGTAAACGTGTGCGACGGCGCTCCCCCTTTCCTCCAGTCAAGCCGCCACGACACCGACGGACACGCGCCGGCCGACGGCGTTGAAGGCCGCGTCCATCTGATCCATCCGCGAGGAATGGTTGAGGTCGAGCAGCCGGTCGACTTGCGGGCCGTGACAGTTCAGGCGGCGCGCCAGCTCGGCCTTGGTTACGCCCTCGCGGCGCATGGCCTGGTAGAGCAGGGTCTTCAGCGCGGTGAGCGTCGGCAGAGCGACCCCCTCGCCCCCCTTGGAGGGGGCGGGGATATCCTCCCGGTGCGCGATACGGGCGGCGATCGCCTCTTCAAGCGCGCTGACGGCATAGAGCAGCGCGTCTTCCCTGGTCTCGCCGAAGGTTGTCAGTTCCGGGAAATCGGGCGATGTCGCGAGGACCGTATCGCCGTCCTTCTCCAGCGTAATGGGGTATGAAAGCATGGGTCAGCCGTTTTTGTTGCGTATCATGTCAGTCCCAAATCCCTTTTGATCTTGGCAACGAGCTTGGGGCCGAGTTCTTTCCGCGAGCCGTGCATCGGCAATTGAGATTTCCGACCTTTGTAGAGGACGGTCAAATGGCCGCTCCCGCCCTTGTGCGTTTCGAACGCGCAGCCTTGCTTCTTGAGCCAACGCTGAAATTCTCTCGCGTTGATAATTTAGAACATAACACTTCTGTTGTGTATGTGCAACATTTATGTTGTGTTTCCGTTCGTTCGGTTTCAAGAAAATCCAACGGCAGGGGGCAAACAGGAGGTCGAGTTTCTATTCCTCGCGGTATTCGGGATCCCGCTTTTCCACGAACGCCTGCATCCCTTCGGCCCGGTCGCGGGTTGAGAAGGTGTGGAACATCGCTTTGCGTTCATAGAGCAGACCGGACGTCAGCGGCGCCTCTTCGGCTTGCAGCACCGCATCCTTGGCGAGGCGGACCGAGATCGGCGCATTGGCCGCAATCGCGACCGCCAGTTCGAGCGCCCGCGCCTCGGCCTTTCCGGCGTCGACCAGATCGGCGGCCAGACCGGCATCGAACGCCGTCTTCGCGTCGATGAACTCGCCGGACAGGATCATCCGCATCGCCATCGGCTTGCCGACAGCGCGGATAAGGCGCTGCGTGCCGCCGTCGCCGGGGATCACGCCGATCTTCACCTCCGGTTGGCCGAAAATCGCATTCTCGCCGGCGATGATCATATCGGCCGTCATCGCGAGCTCATTGCCGCCACCGAGCGCGTAGCCTTCGACCGCCGCGATGACGGGTTTGGGAAACTTCTCGATGGCGATCCAGCCTTGCTCGCGTTCGCGGGCGGTGAGCGCGGCGAGCCCCTGGGCAACCATTTCCTTGATATCGGCGCCGACGGAAAAAGCCTTGTCGCCGCCGGCCAATATCACCGCGCGCACTGATCTGTCGGTTGCCGCCCCATTCAGGATTTCAGCAAGCCGCACGATCATGGCGCCGCTCAGGGCGTTGCGGGCACTTGGCCGATTTAAACGCAAGGTCGTTACATAGGGTGCCGGCTTCTCAAGCAGAATCGATTCTTCGCTCACAGTCTTGCCTCCTTAATCCGGCAGCCATTTCATGTGGTGTTTCCCCACGGCGACCAATTCATCCCGCTGGTTGACGATCTCGATATTCGCAAGGGAGCGAAGCTTCTCCTCATCGATCCCGGCGATGGCGTAGGTCACGGTAATGGTATCGCCGAGGGCAACGGCGGCGAGAAACCGGATACCGTCATAGCCAAGCGAGACCGGCGTCATTTCGGCGCACCGCTCGAAGGCTTTCTCCGTCATCCGCGTACTGGCCGTCGACATATAGCCGACCAGCAGCGCGCCATGCGCGATCCGGCCGCCATACCGGGTCTTGGCCATGGCTTGTTCGTTGACATGGTTTTTACTCAGGTCACCGGTAACACCGGCGAACATATAGACGTCGGCTTCGCCGACAGTTTTAGAGAACGTTACCCGCTCCCCGATCTCCACATAAATCTTCGGCATCTACTCCCGTCCTTGTCCTGATTTTTGGGGACAGCGGAACCGACCCCGGTTATGCAAACGTTTGCAAGCTGCCGCACAAAGTCGAACCGCGTATTTCCAGCGCATGTTCGATGCGGACACTTTCGAGCGGCGCACCTTCTTCGAGCCTGGCAATAAGCTGTTCGCCGATAATGCGGCCAATATCCTTTGCCGGGATCGGTACGGACGTCAGTGGCGGATTGTTGATTTCGGACAGCCCGACACCACTGAAGTCGGCGATGGCGATATCGTCCGGTATACGGAGCCCCGCCGCACGGCACTCGGCCGCCGCCGCCAGGGCGATCAGATCGCTAAAGCAGATCACCGCATTGGGCGGTTCCCCGGATGCGATCAAGTCCCGCATCGCTTCGCGGGACGATGGCAGCAAGCCGTCGCATTCCAGCAAATGACCCGGCCGCATAGCCTTGCCGATCCTGCGCAACGCGCGTTTTACGCCCGCCACACGTTTACGGGCCCGGTCGTTCGAAGCCACGGGTTGCGTGATCATCGCGATGCCGTCCCGGCCGTTTTCAATCAGATGTTGCGCCAGGTTTTCGGCGGCGTCCGCGTTGTCGAAGCCGACGCATGGCAATGCCGCGTCCGCCGAGAAATCGAAGGCGCAGATGGCCGGAAGACCCGCATCATCCAGCAATCGCAAAACTTCCAAATCGTGACTGTTGCCGGTCAGCACGACGGCATCGATACCGCGCTCGACGAGCGCTCGAACCTGTTCATATTCGCGATCCGGCTCCCCGCCCGTATGACCCAGCAACACCCCGAACGCGGCCCTGTCGAGACCGGCCTGAAGGCTTTCGACGAGTTCCGCAAAGACCCCGAAACGCAGGCTCGGGATGACCACGCCGACGACCCGGTGGCCGCGGCCCGCAAGCGCCCGCGCGGCCGCATGGGGGATGTAGCCGAGCTTGCGTACGGCCTCGTCGACACGGGCGCGGGTCTTGGCGCTGACCATATCCGGCTTGGACAGGGAGCGCGAGACCGTGGCCGCCGAAATACCGAGCAAACGCGCCACGTCGTTCAGCGTCGTCGCCCTTGCCTCACCGCTTCGTACCCGGTGCCTCAATCGATTCCCCGTCGATTCCGCATAAATGAAAGCGCTTGCATTTTAATTCCGCCTGTTGTCAATTGTCCAGACTTTTAGCGGCGAAGGTATCGAATATGGCTATGTTGGACGGAGTAACGGTCGTCAGTTTCAACCATTTCATGCTTGGGCCGTTGGCGGCGCAGCACCTGGGCGATCTGGGCGCGGACGTTATCATGATCGAACCCGTCGCGGGCGCCTTTCAGCGTCACTGGGCCGGAGCGAACACCACGGTCGGCGGCGAAAGCGTGTGCTTTCTCTGCGCCAATAGAAACAAGCGCTCGATCGCCCTCGACCTGAAATCGCAGGCGGGTAAGGAGATCGCCCTCGCGTTGATGAAACGAGCCGATGTGGTGATGGAAAATTTCCGGCCCGGCGTCATGGACAAGCTGGGCCTCGGTTGGGAGGTTGCGCGGGAGCTCAATCCCAAACTGATCTTTGCATCGGCTTCCGGCTGGGGCTCGTCCGGCCCCTATGCGACGCGGCCGGGTCAAGATCTATTGATCCAGGCGCGCTCGGGCTTGATGCAAATCAGCGGCACCGAGAACATGCCCGCGATCCCGGTCGGCGTGTCGGCGGCCGATCATCACGGCGGGATGATCTATTCCGCCGCGATCCTTGCCGCATTGGTCCGCCAGGGCCGCACCGGCGAAGGTGCGCGTGTGGAAGTCGACCTGATGTCGGCGGCGCTCGATCTGCAGCAGGAATCCATCGTTGCGCATACCAACGGCGACCGGAACCGCAGCCTGCGCGCACCGGACCACGTCGCCGGCTGGCACTATCCGGCGCCCTACGGTTTCTATCGCACCAAGGACGGTGAAATGGTCATCTCGCTGTGCGCCTATGACGCGCTCGCCAAAGCTCTGGACTGTCCGGAACTGGCCGGCATGACCGACGAGGACGGCTGGGCCAAGCGCGAGGAAATCACCGCCCTGGTGCAAAAGGCGTTGGAAACCGACAGCACCAAGGCCTGGTGCGCCCGGCTCGACGAGCACCTGATCTGGAACGCGCCGGTGCAGGATTACGAAGACGTGCTCAACGATCCGCAGATCCAACACAATGGCAATCTAGTCGAAACGCAACTTGCCGGCGGTGAGACGGTAACCCTGCTGGCGCATGCCGCCACCTATGACGGTGAACGGCCGGGCGTGCGCCTGGCGCCGCAACCACTCGGCGCGCAAACCCGGGATATCCTGCGAGAACTTGGCTATGGCGACGGTGATGTCGATCATTTGGCGGAAGAAAAGGCAATCGCATTGTAGCCCGGATATACAGGTGACATGCGGGATGCCGGTGTCGCCTCGTTTGACCTTGTAATGGCCGTAACCGGTGGCCGGGCGTCACGGTAAACAATGTGATCATCACGCTAGGAAAAATGATGACTGTTGCAAATGGAATGATGGCTTTTTGGGCCGATATCGATGTGGACTATGTGAGGGAATTCCGCCGCTGGCACAATTGCGAGCACATGTCGGAGCGGCTTCATATCCCGGGCTTTATCAACGGGCGCAGATATTGCGGCAACGGCGATGCGGCGATGTTCCTCATGTATTACGAGACCCGGACGCCGGAAGTTATGGCAAGCAAAGCCTATCATGCGGCATTGAATAACCCGACGCCTTGGACCGGCGAATCCTTGACACATTTTAGAAATCCGGCGCGGAATATCTATCGATTGCTCGGCGGCAGCGGATCGAGCGTGGCGGCGGCGACGCCATTTCTGGCGACTATCCGTTTCAATCTTATCGATGACAACGAGTCGATCCTGTCTCGATATCGCGAAAAAATATTGCCGGCGTTGACTGCCCAGGAAGACGTTGTGCGGGCTCGGTTATGGGCGATCGACGAAGAGATTTCCGCGATTATGACCTCGGAGCGGAAAATCTATAATGGCGGTCCCGGCCAGCAACGATACCTGCTTTTTATCGAGCTGACGTCCGAGCGCCAAGCCATCATGCCGGATGAGCTGCCCGGTCTAACTGCCGACGCCGCGGTGCGGCACGCAAATATATTTGCCGAATGCGGTTGGCTCGATTTCGCTTCCGAGGCTCCCGGGCAATAGACCGGCAAGCAGCCGGCATGGCATCGTGGAGCTTCCGCGCTGCGTCGTCGAAACCAATCCGGAGAACATAAACCTGCTGGTGCACCCGGCGATGGCGCTGCTAAATGTCGGCTATTTCGACCGCGAGACGGTGGTCGGGGAAACGGTGCACGACGCCGCCAAGCAATCGCCGGTCTACAAGAATTCCGGTTCGCTGCCGGCCGACGTTTGGCGGTCCTGGATGGCGAACGACGTCCCGCTCGCCCACGTGCCCTTCGTGCAACTGGCCGAAAGCGCGGGGGTGAGCGTGCCCCTGCATCGCGGCTTCGTCGATATCGTCGACGCGTTGCTCGGCGGCAATTCCTGGCGGGACGGGCTCGCCCCAGAGCGGCTCGGCCTCGCCGGCCTGTCGCCCGAGCGGATCCGGGACTATGTCGAAACGGGCGATCCGGCGGGGTAGACCTGCGGGCTTGTGGCGAGCGGATTTCGATGACGGTTCATTAAATTCGCGCCAAGACGGAAATCGTCTGACGGTTAGTTGAAGTAGCATTCAGCTCCAATACGAGGATCCATTGTTTGTTGAATCCATAGCAATTTGCTCGGCAGGGGGAGCAAGCAGCCTGGTCAGTGTGTGAAATAGCGAAGACCTAAGTGCGTCGATGGGCCCGTAGGAGCGCTATAGCGGCGCTCTGTGAGCCATCAACCACACCGCATGATTTCCAAGGGTATCGAAAAAGGGAAGGTCCCTCAGAACTCACCAATGACAGAGCCTTGTCTTGATTTAAAACAACACAATATTTTATGTTTATTATTGACGAGCGTACGGTTTTACCGTACAGTTTAGTATGGAGTTTCGCTCAATAAGCCATAGAGGGCTTCGGCGCTTAATCGAAGACGATGATACCCGCGAGGTGCGCCGCGACCTCGTAGCAAGAATCCGGCGGGTGCTAACCGCCCTAGTTCTGGCTCCGAATGTCGAGAGCATTTTGGGTCCGCCAGGCTGGCGAATCCATCCACTGACAGGCGACCGCGCCGGGACGTGGAGTATCAGCGTCTCAGGCAATTGGCGGATCACCTTCAAGGAGGAAGAGGGCGAAATAACAGATTTAAATTTGGAGGATTATCACTGATGAGAAAGGACCCAATCAAAGTTGGAATGAAGCCGCCGCACCCCGGCGAGTTTATCCGCGAAGAGGTGCTTGAACCGCTCGAACTCAGCATCACCAAGGCCGCTGAAATTCTTGATGTACGAAGGGCTACGCTATCGGACTTGATCAATGAGAAGGCCGCTCTGTCGCCAGAAATGGCGCTCAGGATCGAGAAGGCGTTTGACCTCGATATGGATACGATGCTGCGCATGCAAGCTTGGTATGACAGCGCCGCAATGCGCGCGCAGGCGGATAGTGTGAACGTAGAACGCTATGAGCCCGTGTGATAATAGATGTCAGATGGGAAGAACTTGAGAGCGGTGCCAAGCCGTTTGTTCTCGACGATCTCGGCACGGTTCACCGATTGTAGTTTGTCGAACGTCCCGTAGGGCAGGCTTACGTCGCCGTGGCGAATTTCCAGACGGCCATCGGGGTAATCGCAAACCGTGACGCGTTTCTTGGCCAGGCTGGTTGCCAGTTCGCTTGGCTCGACGATGAACAGAATTTTGTCGTAGCGAAGGGTGAGGGAACCTGAAAGCGTACGCTGTTCCTTGTGGCACATAGCGTCGTCGAGGCTGTCGAGTTCGGAAAGCGGTCTATGCATATCCTTCGGATTCAGCGGCTCTTTGCCAAAACGGCCGTTGTAGTCCGCCCTGAATTCATCCGCATAGGCATTGGCCGCGTCGATCGTGGCGCCGGCGTAATCGACGAACATCTTCTCGCCGGCCAGATGGGTCTGGCGCATGGTGAGATCGAGCTTGCCCTTCCAAGCGCGGTAAAGGTCGCAGAACCGGCTGCAGCCATAACCGTCGCGGTAAACGGCGCGGTACTCCTCCCACAACAGCGAAAGGGTGACGCCTGGCCGCTTGAGTTCGCGATGCAGCACCGGCCAGTCGGGAGGCGGCCGGCGATCTGGCGAAATCGCCGCCGGCGGCGGGAACAGCAGCCGTTCCAGATCCTCGTCCGACATATTCTCGGGCAGCGGCCAGCCCAGGCCCGCGCGGCGCGCCCGGTTGATATAGTCGCCGACCGTCGTGCGGCCGATGTTCAGGCTGACGGCAATCCGTCGCTTCGGCAATCCGCCGGCATGTAGCCGTAGAACGTCGTAAATCTTGCGCATGGGCAATCTCTCCCGGGGCATCCTCGCTCCTCTCGAAAAGGCGCGAAGGTAGCCCCTGTCAGGATCACCCAACGAGGTCGATCACAGCACCAATCCGACTGGCCGTTTTGCGTCGGAATCGGTGGCCGCTTTAAGTTGGAAACAGTGGCCGCTTTGCGTCGGAATGCGCAGCCGTATGGCGATTTCCGCTTATGCCTCAACTTCGAGCCTGATCAATTGCGCTGCACTGCCGCCACTGCACAGCCTTGGTCTCACTTTGGCCCCGCTGTCGACCTATTGCCGGTTGGGCTTGGGCGACCGCGCCTTGCAGACTGGACATCTGGACCCATCCCACGATCTGCTGACCCAAGCCGCCGCCGCCTTCGGCAAAATAGCCGTCGCGCCGGCGCTGGCCCACGGCGAGGCGGCGCAGCGGCGACTCGATGAAGCGGCGTCTGGCCTGCTGGGCGCGCAGACAGGCCTCGATGTCGCGCAGGCTTTCACGATAGGTCAGTTGCGCGAAGGCCATGCATAGATACTGATCCAGACACGAGAAGCTCTTGACCTTGTAATGGCCGCGATAGCGCGCCACGCAGCGCCGGAAGCTATGAAGGGGAAGGTGGTCGATCAGCTGTGCGAAAACGATCTTGCCCGCGTACATAAGCCATCCCCCGATTGAAGCTGAGGGAGCATGGCGGACCAAGCAATCGGAGTTCAAGTCGATGACAGGCCAAAACTCTGAATAATCATTCTATTACAATCTGCTATACCTCAATAGGCAGCAAACGTTGGGACAGTAGTGATTGCGTCCCCTTAATTATCGCCATGGCCCGTTCGCTCCGCATCGAGTATCCGGGTGCGGTGTACCACGTCACCGCGCGGGGCAATTAAGGGGACGCAAATATATTTGCCGAATGCGGGTGGCTCGATTTCGCTTCCGAGGCTCCCGGGCAATAGACCGGCAAGCAGACGTATCCCATAGCCACGAATCTATAATTAGTCGGTCGTGAAGAATACGGATTTTCAGGCCAATTGCGCGAATTTCG
>CAYLTU010000234.1:0-9031 GCA_964386465.1 uncultured Rhodospirillaceae bacterium | reverse complement strand
GCGATCCCCGCGGTGCCGTTCCCGTTCACGATGGCGGCCACGATCCGGTCCTCGGGCGCGCTGACCTTGCCGGTACGTATGGCCGCAACAGCCGACGCGCCGGCGAGTTCGACGCTCTGTCCCATTTCGAACCACAACCATTTGGCGGCGTCGCGCATTTCCTCGTCGGTCACGAGCACGATGTCGTCGACCTTGTCGGCGATGATATCCAGATTGATTTGCGCGCTTCGCTTCGGCGCCAGCGTATTGGCGCCGGTATCGATGGAGGCGAGCGTGACCAGTTCGCCGGCCTTCACGCTTTCCGACAGGGTCGGCGCGCCGACCGGTTCGACGCCGATCACCTTGATGTTGGGTTTCATCGCCTTGGCTGCCGTGGCGACGCCGGCGATAAGCCCGCCGCCGCCGATCCCGGCGACAATGACATCGATGTCGGGCGATTGTTTCAGCATTTCCCGCGCGATGGTGCCCTGGCCGGCGATGACCGCGCGGTCGGCGAACGGGTGGATATAGGTCAGTCCGTCCTTCTCGGCCCGCGCCAGGGCCGCGCGTTCCGCGTCGTCCCAGACCTCGCCTTCCGTCACGACTTCCGCACCCCAGCCCCGCGCCCGCTCGGCCTTGTCCATAGGCGAGCTTTCCGGCAGGTAGATGATCGCGGGGCAGCCGGCCGCGTGCGCCGCGTAGGCGACGGCGATGCCGTGATTGCCGCCCGACGCGGTGATAATGCCGCGGGACCGCTCTTCCTCGCTGAGCTGCAGGAGGGCGTTGTTCGCGCCGCGTACCTTGAAGGCGCCGGTGACCTGCAGGCATTCGAGCTTGAGCATCGTCTTGCCGGGACGCAGCGGCTCGCGGATGAAGCGGGACCGCAGGCACGGCGTGCAGCGCACCCGGGCGCCGATACGCTCCGCCGCCTGCTCGATCTCCTCGAAGGTAATTTGTTCGGTCATACCGGCGGCCTAGACACCGAAGCCGCTGCCGGCCTTGCGGTATTCGTCGCGCGGCGGCGCGAAGATATCGAGGATCGTCGCACCTTCCGGCCCGATGCGCACGCCGTGTTCGATATCACCCGGGGTGCGCCAGAAGTCGCCTTTTTTGAACGGAACCTCTTCGCCATCCTGGATCCGGAAACCGCTGCCTTCGAGGCAGACGCCCCATTGTTCCTGCGGATGGCTGTGGATCGAACCCTGGCTGTTCGGATCGCATTTCACGACCGACAGCATCGCCTGGTCGCCGACGAAGATGTTCGTGTTCACGCCGTCCGTTAGGGCGCGTTGAATGCCGCCTTCCAGCGAATCGAGGTTGAAGAAATTGTCGGGCATATCCGTCTCCTTTTCATGCGCATCACAGGACCGCATCGGGCCTTCTATTGATTAGTCGTGTCCGCCCCGCAACGCAACGCGTGGATTCCCCGCAGCACGCTGGTTACACTCGCCGAAGGAACGGGGGAAGGCGCGATGAAATACGTCATTCTAGGCGCTGGCGCGCTGGGCAGCATCGTCGGCGGGCATCTGATCCGCGCGGGCGAGGACGTGACGATGCTCGCGCGCGGCGCACGGGCGGCGTATCTCCGGAAAAACGGCATTAGGATCGGCGGCCTCGTCGACTTCACCGCGCCCTGTCGGGTCGAGACCGACCCGGAGACGGTCGAGGAAGTGGACGTCCTGATCGTCACGGTCAAGACCTACCAGACCATGGACGCCATCGCGGGGCTAAAAAATCTCCGCGTTGGCAGCGTGTTCTCCGTCGCGAATGGCGTGCTCAAGAACCAGCAGCTCGGCGAGGTCTTCGGCGCCGATGCCGTGCTGGGGGCGATCGCCATGCTGAGCGGCGAACTGCTCGGCGACGGAGCGGTGCGCTTCACCGTCAACCAGATGCTGGAGATCGGCGGACTCCCAAACGGACCCTCGGCCGAGAGCGACGCCATCGCGGCGACGCTCGACAATGCCGGTATCAAGGCATCGGTATCCGAGGCGATCCAGACGTCGGAATGGTCCAAATATGTCGGATGGTCGGGGATGATGGCGCTATCGGTCCTGACCCGGCTGGAAACCTACAAATTCCTGTGCGAACCGGGGGCTGCGCGGGTTGCCGCGAAGGTCATGCGGGAAACCGCCGCGCTTGCCGACGCGCTCGGTATTCCCCTGTCCGACAAGCCGCCGATCCCCTCGGCGCGGATCGCCGCCGGCAGCGAAGACGAAGCGATGGAATACCTGCGGAAGGTCGGCCGGTCGTTCGAGGAGAACGCGCCGCAGCATCGTGTTTCCACCTTGCAGGACGTGGAGCGCGGCCAGCATCTGGAAATCCACGAAACGCTCGGTCACACTATCGAAGAGGCGAAACGTTTGGGCGTCCCGGTCCCGACGGTCGAGACCTGCTACGGTCTTATCGGTACCGTTGACCATTGGATCGGCGGTTGAGCCGGCCCTTCGTCGCAAATTAACTCGAGGTATTTCATGACGTTCTATCATTCAGGCATGCGCGAGTTGCAGGATCGTTTCGAAGGACGCGCCGTACCGGACCGCTTGGCGGAAAACAGGATGCGGACGGTGTTCTCGGATGCCGATCGCGAATTCATCGAGACCTCTCCGTTCTTTTTCCTGTCCACCGCGACGGCGGAGAGCGTCGACTGCTCCTTCAAGGGCGGCGCGCCGGGCTTCGTCCGCGTCGTTTCGGAAAACGGGCTCGAATGGCCCGATTACGACGGCAACCGGATGTACCGCAGCCTCGGCAACATCACGCGCAACTCGCGGGTCGGCCTGCTGTTCATCCGCTTCGATGGGACCCGGATCGACGGTTCGGCGCGGTTGCGGGTCAACGGCCGTGCCGTATTGGATGAAAGCGATGCGGCGCGCGAAGGGCTCCCTGGCGCGAAGCGGATCGTCCGCGTGACGGCAGAGCACATTTTCTCGAACTGCCCCCGCTATATCCCAAAAATGGCGACGGAAGAGGCCTCGGAACACACGCCGCGCGACGGCTACACGCCGCCTGATCCGGCCTGGAAGTCGCGGGATTTCATGAAGGATATCTTTGATGCGGAGCGAGAAGAACTTTGAGTACTGAACATCGATACGACGTCGTTGTCGTCGGCACGGGGGCGGCGGGGTTGAGTGCGGCTCTGAAGGCCCGCTCGCTCGGGGCGTCGGTGCTGGTGGCCGAGAAGAGCGAAGTCGCGGGCGGGACGACGGCGATGTCGGGCGGCTGCATCTGGGCGCCGCGGCATCACCATACGGCGCAGATGGGCGTGACGGACAGCCGCGAGGCCGTGCTGGAGTATATCCGGGCCGTGTCGCCGGACGGCTGGCATAATACGGAGGAACCGCTCTGGACGGCGTTCGTCGATACCGTGCCGGAAATGCTGGAATTCCTCGAAGCGCAATCGCCGTTGCGCTTCATCCCGAACCGGGACCCGGACCCCTATACGGAGGCGCCAGGCGGCCTGCCGTTCGGGCGCAACGTCTCGGCCGCGCCGATCCGCATCGGCATCCTCGGCGACTGGCGCGACAAGGTTCGTGCGCCGACCTTCGATCTGCGCCTCAGCTACGAGGAGATGGTCGATACCTTCTTCTTCGCACACCCGAAGAAATGGGTCGCACGCTATTTGCCGCAACTGATGTGGCGCAAGCTCATGAACATGCAGACCAAGGGCAACGCCCTTTCGATCGGCCTTCTGAAAGGCTGTCTCGACAATGGTATCGATATCTGGCTGGAAACGCCGGCGAAGAAGCTGCTGATGGAGGACGGCGCGGTTACGGGGCTGGAAGTCGAGAAAGCTGGCGAGACTGTCTCCATTGCGGCATGCAAAGGCGTCGTGCTGGCCAGTGGCGGGTTCGAGTGGAACCCGGAGATGATGGCGGAACACTTCCCGGGCCCGGTCGAGTGGACCTCGAGCCCGCGGACGAATACAGGTGATGGTCAACGCATGGCGGCGGAAGCCGGTGCCCGACTGGACAAGATGGACCAGGCGCTGGTGATGGGCGCGACGCCGATTACCTATGAGGGACAGCTGCACGGTCAGCCGGCGGCGGATTATTTCCTGCCGCATTCGATGATCGTCAACCGGCATGGCCGCCGTTTCGTCAACGAGAAGCAGATGAATATCGGCTTGGCCTTCGCCGAAATGGACCCGGATACCGGGACACCGAAACATCTGCCCGCTTGGCGCATTTACGACAGCCAGTTCGCGCGGAAGTATCCCCACGCGATGCCGAAAAAATCTGTACCGAACAACTATTTTCGCGCCGATACGCTGGAAGATCTCGCGCTACAGATCGAAGTCGGCCCGGAAGGATTGGTCGAAACGGCGCGAAATTTCAGCGACTTCGCGCGCACCGGCGTCGACGAGGATTTCGGCCGCGGCGCGACGGCGTGGGACCGCAACCGCGGCGGCGATCCCAACCACAGGCCCAATCCGACATTGGGTACGATCGAGCGGCCGCCTTTTTACGCAATGCCGTTCAAGGCGAGTTTCCTCGGCACCAAAGGCGGCGCGCGGACCAATGAGCGGGCGGAAGTCTTGGATCACGACGATAACGTCATTCCCGGTCTCTACGCCGCCGGCAACGTGATGGCGAATTCCTTCGGCTCGAAAGGAGTCGGCGCCGGTACGACGCTCGGCCCGTGTCTCACCTGGGGCTATATCGCGGGCCTGAACGCGGCGCAGCGCTAAGACGCCTTCTTTCGCCATGGAAGGCACAGCGCTAAGACGCCTTCTTTCGCCATGGAAGGCACAGCGTTAAGACGCCTTCTTTCGCCATGGAAGGCGCAGCGCTAAGACGCCTTCTTTCCCCATGGAAAGCGTAACAGGAGCAATCCTGCTCTACGAATTGGCCCGGTCGTCGCCGGTCGCTTAAGCGCCCTTCCAGTTCGGCGGACGTTTCTCGGCGAAGGCCTTCGGGCCCTCGACGTAGTCGTCGCTCTCGCGCATCGCCTTGACCGCCGGATAGTCCGACAGCATGGCTTCCCGCAGGCTTGGCTTGTCGAGGCCGGCATAGACCGCCTGCTTCGAGGCGCGGATCGACATCGGCGAGCATTCCATGATCGTCTCGGCCCATTTGCGCGCCGTGGCGATCAGGTCGGCTTGCGGCACAACTTCGTTGACGAAGCCGAGCTCCTTGCCTTCCGCAGCGGGGACGCGGCGGCCGGTCAGGATCATACCCATCGCCTGTTTGCGCGGGATGAAGCGGGGCAGGCGGTGCAGTCCGCCGGCCAGCGCCGCGAGACCGACACGCGGTTCCGGCAAAGCGAAGAGCGCGCTTTCCGCGGCGATGATCAGATCGCAGGCGAGCGCGATCTCGAAACCGCCGCCCATGGCGAAACCGTTGACCGCGGCGATGATCGGTTTGTTGATATCGAAGCGGCTGGTAAGCCCGGCGAAACCGCTGTCCGGCCGTTCGCGCGGGCCGCCGGCGGCCTGATATTTCAGGTCGTTGCCGGCGGAGAAGGCCTTGTCGCCGGCGCCGGTGACGATGGCGATCCACTGGTCGGGGTCGTCACGGAAATTGTTGAAGACCTCGTCGAACTCGAAATGGGCCGGCGGATGCAGCGCGTTGTACACCTCGGGACGGTTGATGGTGATGATGGTGAGCTTGCCGTCGCGCTCGACCTTGAGAAATTCGTAGTCGGCCATGTCTCTCCCTCTCGCCGGTTGTGAATTTGTCCTATCATACGCACCAGCGCCGCGCCGTCGACAGCGCGGGGCATATGACACGCGCCTTCAGGGGAGAGACCGATGAAAGTCACCGCGATCGAAACGCTGCACTGCGACGCCGGCTGGCGGAACTACCATTTCTTGAAACTGTCGACCGACGAGGGGATCGTCGGCTGGTCGGAGTATGACGAGGGTTTCGGTTCGCCCGGCGTCACGACGGTGATCGAGCGCATGTCGGCGCGCGTCGTCGGCCAGGACGTCTCCGCGCACGAGCGCATCCATGCGGAGCTGTATTGCTACACGCGGCCGGCTGCCGGCGGCGTCGTGGCGGAGGGGCTGGGCGCGATCGAGAACGCGCTGCTCGACGCCAAGGCCAAGGCGCTCGGCGTGCCCTGCTACGAGCTGCTCGGCGGCAAGGTGCGCGACCGTATCCGTCTCTACTGGTCGCATTGCGCGAGCTGGCGCATCAATCAGCCGGATTATTACCCGCCGGCGATCACCGACTTGGATGGCGTCAAGGCGATCGCCGCAGAGGTGCGCGAAAAAGGATTCACCGCGTTCAAAACGAACACGTTCGACTACGATGCGAACGGTAAACCGACTGGCTATCGGCCGGGCTTCGGCATACCCTTCGAGCCGGGCCTCAATGTCGAGCGCAAGCAGCTGCGCGATTTGCGCACCCATCTTGAAGCGATGCGCGACGGGGCGGGGCCGGACATCGATATCCTGCTCGACCTCAATTTCAACATGAAGACCGAGGGGTATCTCAAGATCCTGCGCGAGATCGCCGATCTGGACATGTTCTGGATCGAGATCGACAGCTACAACCCGGCCGCGCTCGCCTATATCCGAGACCACAGCCCGCATCCGATCAGTTCTTGCGAGACGTTGCTGGGCCTGCGCGACTTCCTGCCGTATTTCCACGCCCAATCGATGGACGTGGCGATCGTCGACGCGGTGTGGAACGGCGTCTGGCAGTCGATGAAGATCGCCGCGTCGGCCGAAGCCTACGAGATGAATGTCGCGCCGCATAATTTCTACGGACATCTCTCGACGATGATGAACGTGCATTTCGCCGCCGCCGTGCCGAACCTGCGGATCATGGAGATCGATATCGACCGGTTGGCCTGGGACGACGAGATATTCACCAGCGAGCCACCGATCGAGAACGGGTACATGATCGTGCCCGACACGCCGGGCTGGGGTACCGAGCCGAACGAGGACGCGGTGCGGGAACGGCCGGCAAAGGGCAGTGCGGGGCTGGTCAGCTACAAGAACGACTGACGGACCGGTCTACTCAGCGGCGGCGGCGCCTGACGCGCCGATGGCGTCTTCCAGGATGGTCAAGCGGTGCATGCTCTCGCTTTCGTAAATGTTTAGCCCGAGGATCGCCGACGTGAAGCTTTCGGAGAAATAGAGACAGCGCTCGCCGGTAACCGGATGTTCGGGGGACAAGCGGATGCTGCACCGGCGCCGTTGGATTGGCAGCGGATTTCAGGTCGGCATCGCTTCGACGGCCCACATGCGCTGCAATACGCGCAAGGCTCCGATCAGCAGGACAACGACGATCAACATCGCGGCCCCCAGGAGGACAGGCGCCGCCGCATCGCCGGTAACGTCGCGCGTCCAGCCGGCCAATGCGGGACTGGCGGTCATGCCGACGTAGTACCATGTGTAGAATATGCCCAATCCAGGGCCTCTGTTGTCCGCGCTCACCGCCTCGGTGCTCAGCGCCATGATCGCGCCGGCGGGGATGCCCGCGATGACGCCGAATGCGATGCAGGACGCTTCCGGCGCGATGCCCTGCGAAAGGGCTATCATTGCCACGCTTGCTGCGGATAGCGTGACCGTGATCGATACGGTAACCCAGCCGAACATTTCCAAAATACGGCCGCCGAAGGGAATCGACACCAGCATTGCCCACATCGCGAGACTGGTGACGGAGTGCGCGCCGGCCGGATCGTAGCCTTTCGCGATCAGAACATCCGGCGCGAAGCTGACCAGCACGATCAAGCTGGCGTTGTACAGGGTCCAGGCGACGCCGACGACGCTGATATGGACGAACTGTCGTTTCGGCAGACCAAACCGCAACGCACCAGCCTCATCCTGTTGCGCCACGGGTGCGTCGCGATAAAGTCCCGCCGCCAAGATCAGCGCGACAAAGGCAAGGAAGGCTGTCGCGTACATCGCCCACGGCCAGCCGAAATTGTCGGCGATTGGGCCCTGCGTGAGCAGCCCGAGTGAGATGCCGATCGGCCAGGCGGTCAGCATGACCGCGAGGGCGGTTATGATCTCCTTCTCGATAAACCAATCGGTGACCATCTTGGTCAAGATGACGTTGAAGATGGTCCCGCCGATCCCGGTGAGGAGGCGGCCAATGTAGAGTGCCGTCGTATCGTTTCCGTAGCCCATGATGACGCCGCCGGCGATCATGGTAATGGCGCCTGCCATCAGCAGGCGTTTGTCCGTCGTGACCCGGGTCATGAGCCCGCTGGGTATGGCGATGAGAATTCCCGGCAGTAGAAAGAACCCTATCAGCGTGCCGATTTCGGCATAGCTGAAACCGAGATCGTTCACGAGGTGCGACGAAACGGAAGCGACCGATTGGAACTGATAGCCCATGGCCAGGCGAACCAGGAACAACACCAGCAACATGACCCAGCGCAGCGGCACGAGAGGCCCTTTCATTTCGAATTAGGTGCGAATTCGGCCAAGCAGATAGGCCGGGATCATGGCGCACAGGAAGAAGAACACCAAGAGCAGGAAGCCGTCCTGAAACCCGAAAGTACTGGCCTGGGCGTGGATGACCTCGCCCAGATAGTGCAGCGCGCCGGGCGTGTGGAGATCCTCCGGCAGTCCCGCTTCCCTAAATATCCGTCCGACTTCCTTCAGCATCTCCTGCGTCGTGGTGTTGGCGGAGCTTTGCGTGGCGGTCAGCGCATCACTGTGGAACTGCGTCCGGTACTGAACGAAAGCGACCCACGCGGTCAGGCCCAACGATCCGCCGAACTGACGGCAAAAATTGATCGTGCCGCCGCCTGCGCTCAACCTATCCGGCGGCAGCGATTGCAGGGCCGTCTTCATGATGAACGGGTTGGTGAAGCTCATCCCGAACCGGCTGATGATGAAATAGATCATGATCAGCACGAAGGGCGTGTTGACGTCCGCGCCGGTCATGGGCGCGGTGCCGACCGCGAACAGCACGAGCCCGATCATGATCCCGATATGGGCCGGCATCTTGTCGGCCAGTTTGCCGGTCAACGGCAAGGCGATCACGATCAGTATGGCGGAGGGGAACATGACGAGGGCGGCGTCGAGCGGGGTCATGCCCTGCACCAACTGCCCGAACACGGGAACGCCGTAGCCGGTGCCGAAATTTCCGATCCC
>CAYLTU010000233.1:0-9052 GCA_964386465.1 uncultured Rhodospirillaceae bacterium | reverse complement strand
CGCCGAATTCGAACCGTGGCGAACCTCGTCTCAGTATCTTCGAATGATCGCATTCCGCGCCGCACGGCCGCGGCCGCCGCGTCGCCCGGCGGCGGAGAGACCGCTGCAAATGCGGTCCGTCGCTTTCAAGGGCCATCTCCAGGCTGGCGGGGAACGCACCTACCTGGCGTTACGCGATGCCGCCTTGGAAAAATGGAAAACGACGGACCTGGCCAAACACACGCTGGCAAGTTTCTCGCTCCCCGCCCGCGAACTCCTGTTGGAGTACGAACTTGGCGTTCTCATGCCGCAGGAAACGTCGGCGGAGCCCCTCATCAACACCGTATTCCAATTGTTCGACGCCGCATTGAAACGATATCCTTTATCGCTCGCGCTGCGCTTCAATGTCGTGCGCGCCGCCTTCCATTTCGGTGGCCAGACCGAAATAGACAACGCCATTAGCATTGCCAGATCCACGCTGGACGCGGATCCGCATGCTCTGTCGCTGGATCCGATGGACGACGTTATGCCGCGGGATTTTTGTCAGAATTTCTTCAACTACAGAAGCTATCTCCAGATCGTCACCGAGGCGTCGCGGGACAAGACGGATCGAACCGATGAATTGAAGGCGCTCATCCTGGCCAGCTTGCATCACTATTACGGCCGTATGGCGGATCAGCCGGAACATTTCGAAATGGCGGCGGCGCTCGATCCCGAGTTTTCCGTCTATCGGTTATGGCACGCGAAAGCGCTTGGCCGGAGCGGCGCCGCGGCCCCGGCGATTGCGTCGTTATCGGAAGTCGTGCGCGAGATTCTCTACGCACCGGAAGCCTGGTCGTTGATTCAAGCGCTCAAAACCGAACATGGGGTTGCGGTACCCGAAGAAACGGCGCTGCGCAAACTGGTGGCAAAATTCGAAGGCTGCACGCTGATAGACGAATCCTATGCGGCGATCCGGGTCGGACCCTATCATCGCGCGCAATGCCTGCAACTGGCGCGCAACACCGGCGTCGAATACCGGAAAAGATCGGATCGACAGACACAGGTGCCGATATCGATCCTGCTCGCGGACACCAATGGCAGCCGTTACCGAACGCTGCTGGACTCCCTGGCGCGGCAGTCGCTCGACCGCGAAAGCTACGAAATCATCCTCTGCGACGTCTTCGATTGCGAGTCGTCGCTCGCCTTGCAACATGCGGACACCGTCATCGTTTTCGGCCAGAGCGAACATCTCTACAATCGCAATGCCGCCTTCAACCGCGCCCTGATCGAAGCCAAAGGATCGCTCGTCGTTTATTGCGATGCCGACGTACCTTTTCCTGACGACGCCCTCGCCGCCATCGCAGCGAAAGCTGAATTCTGCAGAACATCGCAAACGGCGCTCGTCAGTCCGGGCAGCAAAAACATCCAAACCGTCTGCCTGTCGCGCGAGCGGGCGATCGACGCCGGCGGCCTCGACGAAAGCGCCTATTTCGGAGGTGTTTTCGGTGGCCCCTACGAACTGGTCCAGCGCCTGGAGGCCATGAACTGGAATATCCGCGAACTCGACTCGCTACCGCCGGCGCCCGACGGTGAAACCGCCGCAACCCGAAGTTTCCTGCCGTCCCTCATTCGAGAAATCTGGTCGGAGAAATTTCCGCCCTCCCGGGTCACGCCATTGCGGGAATGTCCGGAAATCGAGCTACTGCGGCAAAATTCTCCGTGACGGTGGCGCGTTATACCGGCGACGATCCCGGATTGTGGCGGCAACGCCTGACAGCCGATACGAAGGCAGGCGCGGCACTGTTTCTCGACCGCGACGGCGTGCTGGTGGAAGAGGTCAACTACCTGCATAGGGTCGAAGACATGCGGGTCCTTCCGGGCGCGCCGGCCGCGGTCCGAGCCGCCAACGAAAGCGGAATTCCGATCGTCGTCGTGACGAACCAGTCCGGCGTCGGGCGCGGCTATTACGGCTGGGAGGCGTTCGCCACATTGCAGGCAGCGCTCGTCGCGGCGTTCGCGTCGGAAGGCGCCCATTTCGACATGGTACTGGCCTGCGCCTACCACGCGGATGGCAAGCCGCCCTACGCTAAGGCAGACCATCCTTGGCGCAAGCCGCGACCCGGCATGCTGCGGGCGGCGGCGGAAACGCTGTCGCTCGACCTGTCCCGTTCCTGGATCGTCGGAGACACCGCGAGCGATATCGAAGCGGGCCGCAATGGAGGTCTCCAGGGCGGCGTACATGTGCTGACCGGGCACGGACGACGTGACCGGGACGCGGCGCGCGCCCTGGCCACCGCCGAATTCGACGTGCGGACCGCCGCCGATCTAGAAGCGGCGATCCCGGTTCTTACGTCGCGTAACGAGTGAACGCCGTCGTCGTCGCGCGGGCGGCATAGTCAGTCAACACGTTGACGACCGCGGGCTTGCCGTCCGCGTTCGCCTTCGCCGCCCGCTCCAAAGCCGGGCGGATATCGTCCGGCGCCTCGACGTATTCGCCATGGGCGCCGAGCGCTTCCGCCATCAGATCGTAGCGCTTGTAGCCCAAATTCCGGCCCGGCTTGTCCCCGTCCGGATCGCCCGTCCAGCCGCCGTTCAGGCTGATCACCACGGTCAGCGGCACGTCGTGCCGGACGGCGGTATCGATCTCCATGGCGTTCAGTCCGAACGATCCGTCGCCATGCAGCACGACCACCTGCTTATCGGGCTTCGCGATCTTCGCGCCGACACCAAGCGGCAATCCGACGCCCATCGTGCCGAAGCAGCCGGAATTGATGCGATGGCGCGGCGTGAAGGTCGGGATCGATTGTCGGCCGTAATTGAGAATTTCCTGCCCGTCGACCACAAGCACCGCGTCGCGGTCGAGGAAGTCGCCGACCTCCTTGCACAGCCGCAGCGGATGGATCGGCGTGGCGTCGTTGGCCAGGACCTTTTCCTGCTCCGCCACCTTGCTGGCGTTGGTGCCGCTGAGGCGCTCCCGCCAACCCTGATAGGAAGCCGGCGTGATCTTGCCCTGGCAAGCGGCGGTGAGCTGGTTCAGCGCCACCTTGATATCGGCGACGACGCCGATATCGACGCGCTTGCTGGTATCGATCTCCGTCGCGTCGATATCGATCCGCACCAGCGTCGCATCCGCATTGAAGCGCGGCGGCGCGGCATTGCCGATGACATAATTCATGCGCGTCGCCAGCACCATGATCAGATCGGCCTCGCGGAAGGCGGAGGACCGCGCCGTCAGATAGCAGAATTCATGATCCTCCGGGATCACGCCACGGCTTTGCGGCGTCGTGTAGAACGGGATGCCCGCCTGCTCGACGAAAGCCTGAAGCTCGCCCTCGGCCGCACCCCACTGGATGCCGCTGCCGGAAATGATCACCGGCCGCTCTGCCTTCTCCAGCGCCGCGATGATGGTCGCGACATCCGCGTCGTTCGCCTGCGGCCGTGCGCGTTTTTCCGGGCTCCAGGGTTCCGGCCAAAAGATCGCGTCCTCGTCCACGTCGCGATAGAGCACATCGCCCGGGAAATCGAGATAGACCGGGCCGGGCTTGCCCGACATCGCCTGCTGGAACGCCTGGTTGATCATTTCGGGAATGCGCGCGGGGTCGTAAACCCGCTCCGCCCATTTCGTGCACGGCTCCATCATGGCGAGCTGGTCGATCTCCTGGAACGCACCGTTGCCCTTGTTGCCATACGGCGCCGAGCCGCCCAGCGCGATGACCGGCGTGCAATCGGCCCAGGCGTGCGCCACGCCGGTGATCAGGTTGGTCACGCCCGGCCCCGACGCGGCCATGCAGATGCCCGGCCGGTTCTGCAGACGGGCATAGGCGTGCGCCATCATGGCGGCGGCCTGCTCGTGGCGCACGTCGACCGCCCGCAGGCCTTGATCGATGCACTCGGATTCCACCAGCAGCATCGGGCCGCCCATGATAAAGAAGAAATCGTCGACGCCCTGCTTCTTCAGCGCCCTTGCGATAATCTGTGATCCGTTCAAAGCCATGGTTCCGGGTCCTCCCTCGGTTAGAAGCTTCGTGTTACTTTAGGCTACGCCGTCGAAACGGGACAACAACGCGGAGAAAACGGGAATGTGCGACGCCCCCCAGGAGGTCGGACTCGGCTGGCGCGGCTGGATGGAATTGCCGGAACCGGAGGCCCTTGCGCCGACCGGCCCGTGGATCGATCTGTCCCATCCGCTGAGCGGCGACATGCCGCGTGTCTCGTTCTTCCCCGAACCCCGCTTCGAGCAGATCATGGAGATGCCCGAACACCCGCTCAACGTGACCGAGATGCAGATGGTCGTGCATATCGGCACCCATGTGGACTCGCCGCGCCATTTCTTCCGCGACGGTCCCGCCTTCGAGGACGTACCGATCGAACGGCTGCACGGCCCCGGCGTGGTCTGGCGGATCGACAAGGGTCCGAACGGCGTCATCGAACCAGCCGACCTGGAAGCCTGTGCGCCAACGCTGCGGCCCGGCGACATCCTGCTGCTGAGCGCCGGGTGGAGCCACTTTGCCGGCAGCGCGAAGTACGACGACGAACATCCGGCGCTGAGCGTCGCCGCGGCTGAATGGATCGTAGCGCGGAAGGTAAAGCTGCTGGCCGTCGATGTTCCGACGCCTGACCTGCCGGTGGCGCTACGCCCGGAAGGATTCAACTGGCCGGTCCATCACGCGCTGCTGGGCGACGGCGTGATCGTGGCGGAGCATCTCTGCAACACCGCAGCCCTGGAGGGGCAACGCGCGGAGTTCGTATTCTGCGCCCTCAACATTGCCGGAGCCGATGGCGCCCCGGCTCGCGTACTCGCCCGGCCGATCGCCGATTGACCGCCCCGGTGAATGGCGAAAACTGGCTGACCGACCCGTGACCAAGGAAATTCCATGACCGGACCCGACTATTCGGACGAAGAAACCCAGGAAAACATCGTCACCGTGGTACAGGGTATCGAGCGGTTCGTCGCCGCGGGGCAGAACACCGAAGCGTCCGATCTCCTCGATCAGCTCATTCCCGTGATCGCCCATGGAATCGACTTCGTCGAAAATGCGGATGAAATCGGCCTGTTCTCCGGCTTGGCGCTTGCCTGCGCGCGACTTTCGCGATTGGACGATACCCAGAATTATGCCAGGCGGGCGATCATCGAAAACCCCGACGATCTGTTGGCCCACGCATTGCTGGCGCCGGAGGCGCGCATATCCGTCGCGCGGCAACTGATCCGCCATCAGCGGCACGATCTGGCGCGTGACCTGTTGAAGACCATGGGCATGACCGGTCAATCGAACGAAGGCGAATTCTATCTCGAACTGCTCGACTTCTACGACACGCAGAAGGCATTGGCCCGCCGTCTGCCGTCGCAACCCTATCGCGACGAGCAGCGACCGACCCTGCTCAATCTCGTCGTCTGGGACGAGGAGCATATTGAAAAGTGCCTGAAATACGCGATTCCGAGCCTGCTCGCGCCGGGGAACATCCCGGACCTCGCCTCTGAAAGCGGGGTCATCGTCGACATCTACACCTCGGAAGACGGCCGGACTTTGATCGAAGACGACCCGGCCTTTGGCGCTCTTGCGAAATTCGCGGAGATCAGGTTCACCGAAATTCCCGACACGCTCCTTCGATACGAGCGAACCGAGTCGACGCCCGATCCCGAAAATTGGTGCGTCGCCGGCGCGCAATACACCGCCGCCGTTGCCGCCCGGCACCTCGACGCGGATATTGCCTTCATCGGCGTGGATAACATCTACAGCGACAGTTGCCTTTCCGGCGCCAAGGCCTTCATCGAAGCCGGCCATAGCGGTGTACTCACGAACGCCATCCGTGCGCAGGAAGCGCCGATGGATGATTATCTCAAAGAGGAAATTCCCGGCGCGGGGTCGCCGGATATCGAGATCGACAGCGCACAGCTCCTCGCCTATGCAACGCAGAATATCGACCGGCGGTATTTCGATCTTTTCATTGATTCCGATGCCACGCAGGCCGATCAGGAGCCTGTGGCAGTATTCTTTGCCACCGAAGACGGATTCGCCGCACACAGCTTTCGATTAACCCCGGTGATGATTTCCAGCGACCTGCTGCCCGACGACGTCGTCTTCGACTTCCACACGGCCGAGAAGCGCTTCATGGCCGAAATCATCAACGGCCGCGACCCGGAGGCCTTGATCAAGGTTGTCGAAGAACCGAACGGCGATATCGCGGTCATCGAGCTCGATGCGGAAGACGCGGAAAAGGTGCGCAATATCCGCCAATTCCCCGTTACCACGGAGACCTGTGCCAAGGCCGGCCTCGAATGGTGTTTCAAGGAATCGGATATCCCCTATTGCCTGTGGGCCATCCGGCAACGGTTCACCGTGCCCTGCGGCGACTACGGGTTGGAATTACCGGAAAGCGACATGGACGAAGAACGCACCGTCGAAGAGGTCCTCGACCGGTTCGAGGCGGGCGTCCAGGAGACCGTCCAACGCATCCGCTTCTACAACGGCGCCTACCGCTAAGCGTCCTCCAGGATCATCGCGGCCCCCTTCTCCGCGATCATCATCGTCGGCGAGTTGGTATTGCCCGACGTGATGTTCGGCATGACCGAGGCGTCGACGATGCGCAGTCCATCGAGGCCGCGGACATTGAGACGCTCGTCCGTCACCGCCATCGGATCGCTGTCGGTGCCCATCTTCGCCGTGCTGACGGGGTGGAAGATCGTCGTACCGATATCGCCCGCCGCCGCCGCCAGATCCTCGTCCGATTCGACATGCGCGCCGGGCAGGAATTCTTCCGGCCGGTAGCGCTGCAGCGAAGGCGACGCGACGATACCGCGCGATACGCGGATCGCGTCGACGGCGACGCGGCGGTCTTCCGGCGCGGACAGGTAGTTCGGCGCGATCACCGGGGCGTCGCCGGGGTCCGTCGAGCGTGCATGGATCGAACCGCGGCTCAACGGACGCAGATTGCAGACGCTGACGGTGAAAGCGTCGAAGCCGTGCAGCGGGTCGCCGAACTTGTCCAAGGACAACGGCTGAATGTGGTACTGGATGTTCGGCATATCGAAACCGCTCGAGGATCGCGTGAAGGCGCCAAGCTGCGAGGGCGCCATGGTCAGCGCCCCGCGCCGGAACAGCGCGTATTGCAGCCCCATGCCGACCCGCTTGGCAATCGACTGGTATTCGGTGTTCATGGTCTTCACGCCCGAGACCTTGAAGATCATGCGCATCTGCAAATGGTCCTGCAGGTTCTCGCCCACGCCCGGCAGGTGATGCAGCGGGTCGGCGCCGAGCGCCTTCACGCGTTCGCCGTCGCCGATGCCAGACCGTTCCAGGATCGCGGGCGTGGCCACCGCGCCGGTGCTCAGGATGACGGCGCGATTGGCGGTAACGGTGCGTTCGCGTCCATTCTGTTTGATCAGCGCACCGGTGACCCGTTTCCCGTCGAGCACAAGCCGGTCGATCAGGGATTCGGTCATCAGGGTCACGTTGGCTCGCGCCAGCACCGGCTTCAGGAAGCCGCGCGCCGCGCTCCAGCGCCGTCCGTTCAACTGGTTGACGTGGAAATAGCCGCAGCCTTCGTTGTTGCCGCCGTTGAAATCGTCGGTACGCGGGATGCCGGATTCCTCCGCCGCGCCGATGAAGGCGTCGAGGATTTCCCAGCTGGTGCGCGGCTCGTTGACCTTCCATTCGCCGCCCGCCCCATGCAGATCGGTCGCGCCGCGGAAATGGTCCTCCTGCTTCCGGAACAGGGGCAGCACGTCGTCCCAACCCCAGCCGGTCAGGCCCATCTGCCGCCAGCCGTCATAGTCGGCGGCCTGGCCGCGCATATAGACCATGGCGTTGATCGCCGAGCAGCCGCCGATCACCTTGCCGCGCGGATAGGCCAGGCTGCGGCCGTTCAGGCCGGGCTCCGCCTCGGTCTTGTACATCCAGTCGGAGCGCGGATTGCCGATCGCGAACAGGTAGCCGACGGGGATGTGGAACCAGATCCAGGAATCCTTGCCGCCGCCCTCGATCACCGCGACCGAATGGCGGCCGTTCTCACTCAGCCGGTTGGCCAGCACGCAGCCGGCCGACCCCGCGCCCAGAACCACATAATCGAAACTGTCACCGCTCACCGCCGTCCTCCCCTATTCTTAGATGCGCGCAGAATATCAAAGGCGGGGGAAAGCGTCTTCGCCAGAAATGAACGACAACCGCGCCGGCCTCAAAATATCGATTCTTGGATCGCGCAATGGGCAATTCCTTCCTGCCCGCCGGGATGAATCTTCCTCAAATGGCCGAAGCCCAATTCGCATGCTGATAACTTATTGATATATCGAAATTAATTTTTCTACGGAGCCGGCACATAAATTGCGTCGACATTATCCGAACTCACACGAAATCCGAGTTCGGACCGTACTGTCGCGAGATAGACGAGAGGCATATTCGGTAAAACCGTTATGGTCACCAACATAACCCTCAGCGCCGCGTTGCGTTCGAATTTGATTTCGTTGAATCGCACCACCGATCTCAGCGACCGGACGCAGGAGCGGCTTGCCTCCGGACTGGAAGTCAACTCAGCGCTCGACGATGCCGCGGCCTTTTTCGCGGCCAGAAGCCTCAACAATCGCGCCGACGATCTTCTCAATCTGAAAGACAGCATCGATCAGGGTGTCAGCATACTGACGGCCGCGATCGAAGGAATCGAATCGATCACGCAGCTGGTCCAGCAAGCGAAGGGGCTGGCGTTGACCGCCAAGGCGACCAGCGATTTGGGCGAACGCGCGGCGCTCTCAATTCAATTCAACGAGTTGCGGACGCAGATCGATAATTTATCGAACGATGCGAGCTTTGGCGGCACCAACCTGATCGAAACCAATCCCGACAATTTGACGGTCGCATTCAACGAAGACAGCTCCAGTTCGCTGACGATCAATGGCGTCGATTCTTCGACGACGGGATTGGGTATCGGCGCCGCCCTGGGCGCCTTCAGCGTCGACATCCTCATCGATATCGCCCTTACCCAGGTCGAATCGGCGATTTCAACGCTGCGCTCTTCCGCCGCTACATTGGGCTCGAATTCAACCGTCTTTCCTTGGCATACGCCGACCGTTAAGTTTGCGTCAACAGCAGTTTCACTGCGA
>CAYLTU010000232.1:0-9053 GCA_964386465.1 uncultured Rhodospirillaceae bacterium | reverse complement strand
ACTAAATATAGCTTTGTTGTTTTCGATAGCTCCTCTGAGAGGATTTGTCGGAAAGATTTTGTCCGGCGTAATTCCTAGCCTGACCCTGAAATAGACACCGAAATCGTTAATCGTATAGGTCGAAGAAGGTGGCAATGAAATCGCCATCTCGACGATGCCAGCATCGTCACAGCTATGCCCGACCTCCGCTTTGCCTCGGCTAATTCTCGATACCTTGGCGATCGATCTGGGAACGCCTTCCCAATATTCACCGCCGGACCCAGGATTTATCTGCGCTGGTCCTGAATGCTGCTCCCAACGCTCGAGCGTAGGGGTAAATGTTTCACCTAGCTGCCGCAACGATCACGCAGCGGCACCGTTCGCCAGTCCTAGGGCTAAACAGATCAGCCCAGCAAACAAGGTAGTTCGCACATAGTTTCACGCAAATTTCCCAACAGCAATAAATAGAATATCGGATCAATCCGCCGCCTCTTCCAACGCTTCCGCTTTCAACCAGATCGCCGTGTCATGGAAGGCGGCGCCGCCGGCGGGCGGGACCGGGGTGGCGTCTATCAGGAGGTTGATGCCGATGCCGCGATCGAAGCGGTCGTCCGGCCAGACGCCCTCGGCGATAACTACGCCTTGCTTCGCTGTGTCGGAGATCTTCGCGTGCAGGAGGACATCGCCGCGCGCATTGCCGATACGGATCATGCCGCCGTCGGCCACGCCGTAGGATATTGCGTCCTGGGGGTGGATCATCGCGGTCGGGCGCTGTTCGCGTTTTTGCGAACCCGGCGTCTCGGTGAAGGTTGTGTTGAGATAGGTGCGCGGCGGCGCCGTGACGAGGCGCAGCGGCCGGTCGGGACCGACCGTGTCGACCACGTCCCAATGGTCTGCGATGGGCGGCATGCCCTCGTGATAGGGACCGATCGCGGCCCAGTCCGGCTTGAAGCGAAACCGGCCGTCCGGATGCGGGTAGCCGCCGAGGAAATGCGCATCCTCGAAGCTCGGCGCGCAGTCGATCCAGCTTTGCTCGGCGACATCCGCCAGCCGCCCCTTGCCTGACGCGTCGAGCGTCGCATCGACCAGTTCTTCGGACGTCATATCGAAACTGGGATGATCGGCGCCAAGCCGTTTCGCCAGCGCGTTCACGACTTCCACGTTGCTGCGGCATTCGGCATGCCGGTCCAGCACCTGTCGGCCGATGGTGAGCATCGTATGGCCCCAACCCTTGTAGATGTCGTCGAGTTCCAGGAACATCGCCGCCGGCAGCAGGATATCGGCGTAGCGGGCCGTCGCGGTCATGAAGTGCTCATGCACGCAGACGAACAAATCCTCGCGCGACAGGCCCCGCCGCACCGCCGCACTATCCGGCGCGACCAGGGCTGTGTTGGAGTTCTGGAGCAGTATCGCTGCGACCGGCGGACCGCCGGCGAGCGCATCGGGATCGCCGTTCAGGACCGCGCCGATGCGCGATTGATCGAGCATGCGCCCGCTGTCGGCGGCACGGTCCATCGCGTGCGCCACGGTTGTATCCAGGTTCCAGATGTCGAAACTGGCGAAGAAGGCGCCGCCGCCGCGATGCCGCCAGGCGCCGGTTACCGCCGGCAGACAGCTGACCGCGTGCATGTTCGAGGCGCCGTTGCGGCTGCGCGTGAAGCCGACGCCGAGACGCAGGAAACTCCGGTCGGTCTGCCCGTACAACCGTGCGAACGCTTCGATCTCCGCAACGCTCAGGCCGGTGATCGCGGACGCCCATTCCGGCGTGCGCGTCGCCAGATGCGATCGGACGGATTCGTCGAAATCGGTGAATTCGGCCAGATACGCCTCGTCCGCCATGCCTTCCGCTTGCAGGACCTGCATCATGGCACAGGCCAGTGCCGCATCCGTGCCGGGCCGCAGGACCAGCCCCAGATCGGCGGCGGCCATCGTTGCGGTCCGGTAGACATCGACGACGACCAGCTTGGCGCCGCGCTGTTTGCGCGCCTTCTGGATATGGTTCATCAGATTGACATTGGTGTGTACGGGATTACCGCCCCACACCACGATCAGATCGGACTCCGCGATCTCCACCGGATCGGCGCCGCGCTGCGCACCGACACCGGCCTGCCAACCGGACACCGCGGGAGCCACGCAGATCGTCCCCAACATACCCGAATATCCTAGGGTGCGGCTCAACCGTTCGAGGCCGTAGCGCTGCATGACACCCAAGGTCCCGCCGGAATGGTAGGGCCAGACGCTTTCCGGGCCGTGAGTTTCCGCCGCAGTCCGAAAGGCCTGCGCCACGGTATCGAGCGCTTCGTCCCAGCCGATCCGCTCGAATCGCCCCTCACCTTTCGGCCCTACACGCTTCATTGGGTAACGCAGACGGTCGGGGTGGTGCACCCGCTCGGCATAGCGCCCGACCTTTTCGCAAACCACGCCGGCCGTGAAGGGCATTTCCGGATTGCCTCGGATCCGGCCAATACGGGTCGGAGACAAACGCTCCACTTCCAACGCGCAAGCGCTCGGACAGTCGTGCGGGCAGGCGGTTCGAACGATTTCGGTGGTCATCTAGCCGTACTCCTTCACCGCCATCGGGCTAAGCGGTATCCTCACCGGGAATATAGTAATCGAACGGTATAGGAAGTACGACCGGGCATGACCATCACCCAGCCGAATATTCTTTTCATCCTCACCGACCAGCAGCGGCTCGATTCCATGGCTGCCTACGGCAACGAATGGATCGATGCGCGACACATGGATGCGCTTGCGGCACGCAGCTTCATTTTCGAAAACTGCTATTGCACGCAGCCGGTCTGCACGCCTGCGCGCGGATCCCTGATGACCGGCCTCTATCCGCACGCGACCGGCGTCGTACGCAACAAGATCCCCTTACCGCCCGAAACGGCGTCGCTCGGCGAGTTGATGCCGGAGCGTTACCACAACGCCCATATGGGCAAGTGGCATCTGGGCGACGACGTCATAGCGCAGCGCGGCTACGACACCTGGATCGCCATCGAGGACTTCCACCGCCCGAACTACACCAGGGAGGAATATCAAAACGTCGAACCCGCCTACAATGACTGGCTGCGCGAACATGGCGTCGAGCCGCCGCCCTGGACGCAGAGCTACGAAGCCTGGGCCGGCGGCGCGGGATTGACCGAGGAACAGACGCAAGCCGGTTTCCTGGGACATGTTGCGTCCGAGTTCATTCGCGACTACCCGAAGGGTCCGCATGCCGAAGACCCCTGGCTGCTTCACGTCAACTTCTTCGAGCCGCATCCACCCTATACCGGTCCTCTCAACGACCTGTACGCCCACGATGCGATGGAAGTCGGTCCGGCATTCATGCAGCGGCCGGATTCCGGTTCGCTGGTCAACCGGCTTCGCGCCGACTTCTATCTGGGCGGCGGCAACAATCCTCTGGGTCTCGCAGGCGGCGATGCGCATGACACGACGACGGAGGCTGGATGGCGCAAGTTGCGCGCGCAGTATTTCGCCAACGTCACGCTGGTCGACCGTCAGCTCGGGAAAATTATTGCGGCGTTGGAAGAGTCCGGTCAGGCCGAGCGCACGATTATCGTGTTCTCAAGCGATCATGGCGAGATGGCGGGCGATCACGGCATGTGCGAAAAGCGCAATCTGTACGAGGAAGCCGCGCGCGTGCCGCTGTTGATTCACGTCCCGTGGTTGAATGACGGCAATTCGAAGCGGATCCCCGGCTCGCTCAGCCATGTCGATATCATGCCGACATTGCTCGAAATGGCCGGTGCGCCGACGCCTGATAACATCCACGGGACCAGCCGTGCCGATGTGTTGCGCGGCGTCTCGGACCTGAGCGCGAATGACGTGTTCGTCGAATGGACCGGGATCGGCGACCGTAATCTCGGCAGCGAGGCGATAAACCGCATGGTCGCCGTGCCGTGGCGCAGCGTCATCGCGCCGGACCGCTTCAAACTGAACCTGTCGCCGGGCGATCAGTGCGAATTGTACGACCTGGAAAACGATCCGCACGAATTGCGCAACCTGTTCGACGAACCGGCCCACCGGGACCGCATCTGCGACATGGCCGCGCGCATCCGGATGTGGCAGGCGGACACTGGTGACGATATGTTGCTGCCGGCGGTTTGACGGCTTACCCCGTGCCCGTACGCATTCCGCGCAGACACTCAGACTCGGAAAATATCCCGAAGGGGGTCGGCGCCGGCACTGCCCGGCAGAACCCGATCATCGACCGCGCGCGCCGGAAGTCCAAGATGATCGGTCAACACTGCTTTCTCGATGCTGCGAAGGTCCATTGTCGGGGCCAAGTCGCGGCCATCGTATAGGCGGTCCGCAGACAGACCCGGCCAATCGGCGACCACACGTCCGCCATCCAGCCCACCGCCGGCCAGGAACGCGATACCGGCGGTTCCATGGTCGGTTCCGTTCGTGCCGTTCGGTTGCACCGTACGACCGAATTCGCTGACCACCAGGATTGCGGTTTCCCGCCAAACCGGCGCGAGATTTTCTTTCAGCGCCTGCATGCCGTCGTTCAACCCCTTGAGGCTTTGCGCCAGCCGCCCGGTCAGAACGCCCTGGTTTGCATGGGTATCCCATCCGCCTACTCCGAGCACCGCGATCCGCGCGCCATCGGGGTGCAACAGCAATTTGCCGACATCGCGAGCCAGGGCCGGCAGGTTATCGGCGCGGCGAACGCGTTTGCCTTTGCCTCCCATATTGCGGCCGAGAATTTCATCGTTCATTTCCTGGGCGCGGATAGCTTCCACGAAGGGGGGACCGAGAACCGCATCGCTTCGATAAAGCGCGGACATCCGGTCGAGAAATCCGTCCCCGGCTTGTGCCAGATGCCGGGGCGCAAAGGATCCGATCGGTGTATCGCCGCGCAAAAGCAGTGGCACCGTGTTCCCGACGGCGAGCCCGAGCCGAGGCTCGCCGCCTTCATAGAGCGAGAGCGCGCGGTTCAGCCAGCCGTCGCGGGCGCCGGACGGGGTCGACGTCCCGTTTTCCAAGAGGTCTTGCGCGTCGAAATGCGACCGGCGGCGATACGGCGTCGCCACGGCATGGAATACGGTAAGCTCGCGCTCGCCGAACATCGCATGTAGCGCCTCCAACGCGGGATGCATCCCGAACCGGCCGTCGAGATCGAGCGCACCCTCGTTCGAGCCGGGTTCGCCGAGCGCCAGTCCGGCACGCTGCGACGAATAGGCCGGATCGCCGTACGGCGGAACTGCCGCGAGTCCGTCAAGCCCCCCGCGCAAAATGATAATGACCAACCGCCGGTCCGTCGGCGGCGAGGCGAACGCGACACCGGCCGGCAACACGCCGGTTAGCGTCGTTGCTCCCAAGAGCGCGAGTGTCTGCCGTCGGGAAAACATGCCTACCTCCGCTGGAATTCGGGCGACGCGAACAGTGTGGCGACCGCCTCGATCCTGTCGGGCACCTCGGTCACCGCGACACGGGTCGCCCGCGCCGCCACTGGTCCGATCGTCTGCGAGAGCAATCTTTCGGCGACGTCACCGCCCCTGAGCCGGCGCCCGATACGCATCGCGAATTCCGCACGCTGCAGCAGTGCGTGGGGGCTGATCCATTTCGCGGCTTCGTCGGGCCAGCCGGCGGGCGACGGGGCGGCATACGGCGCCTGACCCAGAAGACGCAGGGCGAGATACAATCGGCGCGGTTCACCACGATATTCGATCGCGCGCATCGCGGAGACGACGAACTCGCTCGGTGTCTTTATCTTTGGCAGCGGCGTCTCCCAGACCTCGCGGGAATCGATCAACATTTCGGACATGGCGCGAAGGTCCCCGCCGGTCTCCAGGAAAACGCCCGCGAGACTTTCGACGAGACCCTGCGGCGGGCGGTCCGAAACGAAGTGTCGGGCCAGTTTAAAGGCGAGATGCCGCGCGGTTGCCGAATGGCGCGCCAGGTCATCCAAGGCCGCTACCCCCTCCTCCATACCGGAATCCGGATACCGTTTGCCCAGCAGCGACTTGCCGCCGGGCTCATGGTTCCGAGCGTAAAATGCGAACGCGCCTGTCCCTTCCCGGCGATTAACCGACCACCCGGTCAGAATCTTGGCAAATTCCCGCACGTCAGCCTGCGTGTATCCGCCGTCGACGCCCAGAGTGTGCCGTTCGAGAACTTCGCGCGCCAAATTCTCGTTCAAGCCCCTGTCTCTCCTTATACCGACGATCGAATTGGGACCGATCGACTGCATGTTGTCGAGGTATGCAAGCATGGCAGGGTGCCGAACGACGGCGTGCAGCATGTCGGAAAACCGGCCCAGTACGTGCGGGCGAATGGCTTCCCGTTCGAACGCTCCGGCGATACCGGTCACGATCGGCTTGCGGACCGAAACTGTAAAGTGATTGCACCAGAATGCGGTCAACCGTTCGATCACCGGCTCTTCGGTTTCGACCCGGACCTTGATGAGCGAAGCGGCTTCCGCCACGTAGGCCTTTCGTAGAACCTTGCGTTTGGCCTTGAGCATCGTCTTGTCTCCGCTCATTCGGGCCTGTTTCCGTACCGACATAAACGCCGCGATGATTTCGTTGCTCGAAGGAAATTCGGATAGGGCGGCCGGCAGCGTGATCGGCGAATGGACCTGCGCCTTGACCCAGCCTCGCGGGTCGGCGGCCGTTTCGCGCAATTCGCCCCTACGGGCGCCGAGCCCAAATCGATTGACGGCTATGAAGGCGTCGCGCGTGCTCATTAATACCAATCACTCAATCTTCGCGGCCCGGAAGCGCCGCAAAGGCGTATATGAAATGATTTGGAGCGGCCGGCAGACACGGCAAGACGCCGACGCGCCAAACGGTCCGCCGTACTGGAAACTTCGTTGCGCCGGCTCGGATTACCGGCAGATACCGACTATACGGTAATGTCCAGGATCGACCCGCGCGCGGTCTCGGTGGTCGTTCCGTCTTCGGTGCCCGTTTCCGTCGCTTGCGCGGCGACACCGGTCGCCTCGCTCGCACCGGTTTCCGCCTGTTGCTGATCCTGTCCTTCAGCCTGCGCGGCGGCCTCGAGTTGCCGCTGTTCGACACGTTGAACACCGGTGACTTGCGTAGCGCCTAAATTCGCGCTCGATGTGGCACCTGAAATATCGCTAACAGCCATCTTTTAACTCCGTTTCACGGAATAACTTTCAGTAAATTCTTACCTATGAACAACGGTGCAATTGCGGTGCCATAGAAGTAACAGGCTGTAATATTGGCATATTTTTTTAAACACCAAACATTTCTTTCCGGAACTGTAAAGAATTCCGACACATCAGTTGCGCCTACTGCGGAGAAATTTCCAACTATCTCATATTTTTCATATTAAAAACATATAGTTACCTTATAGCTGATTAAGATTTTCGCCGTCTGACCGACTGTCAAGTATTCCGACAGTAATTCAACGCCGTACCGCGGCCGCTTTGGTATAACTTCAGCGATACGCAAATGACGCGATGGTTCAACGAGCAGGAAATGTGATGTGACGTCACTCCGTGTAGAACCGTTCGACCTGTGTAGAACCGTTCGACGGCCTTATTGAGTCGTGACAGAAGACGAGAGAAAAATGCCCATGAGTCCCGTCGGCCAGACCGATTACGCTATCGATCGGATCGATTTACGTCGATCTTCGGGTGACGGCTCCGGTTAGCGGGCTGGATTGAGCAGCGAGATGCCGGAATTTTTCGAACCCGTCTTCGGGTCGGTCTCCCACACCGCTCTAGCCACCGTCGCCGGGCTCGTGCTACTGGCCGGATTCATCCGCGGCTTCGTTGGTTTCGGAGCCGCGCTGATCATCGTCATGGTACTGAGCGTCGTATTCGGGCCGGTCGCCGCAGTGCCGGCCGCGAATCTCGCCGGCCTGCCCGCGACTTTTCAGTTGCTGCCGAGTGCCATTCGCCACGGCGAACGGTCCTTTGTCGTACCGTTCGGGCTCGCGAGCTTCCTCTTCGCACCGATTGGGGTGCTGGTTCTTGTCTCGCTCGATCCCGCGATCATTCGCATGACCATTTCCGTATTCGTTCTGGCCATGCTCGTCCTGCTCTATCGCGGCTGGCGGCTCAGCCGGCATCCGGGCGCCATCACGCTCGCCGGGACCGGCGCCACCGCGGGATTCGTGCAGGGCGCCACCAGCGCCAGCGGTCCTCTTGCCGTGGTCCTCGCGTTGTCCCGCTCCGGGACGGCGGTCCAGCAGCGCGCCAACGTCATCGGCGCGGTAACCTCACTCAATATCTGCGCCATGGTCCCGTTCTGGTACCAAGGCCTGTTCACGCGCGAGGTCCTGATCATCAGCCTCGTGATCATGCCGCTCTATTCCTTCGCCATCTGGGTCGGCGCGCGGTTCTTTACCGAACGCGGACAGCGCCATTTCCGTAACGCGGCGCTCCTGACCCTCGCCGTGATCGGTGCCGCCACCCTGGCGCTTGCGGTGCGCGACTATCTCGCCGGTTAGAACGGCGTCGCCAGTTCGTCCGGCAGATAGAAACCGGCCCGTTTAAGGTGCCGCGGCACGTCGGCCGGGAATGGTGTCCGACGATGCATCACCGACACGTTGTCCCACATGATCAGGTCACCCACGGTCCATTTGTGCCGGTAGACATAGGCGGGCTGCGTTGCGTGCTCGGTCAGTTCGCCGATCAGTTCGAGACTGTCCGCTTCCGACAGGTCGCCGACAAGGGTCTCGCCACCCTCGGTCGGCGCCACCAACCCTTCCGAACTCGTCGTCATCGGCCACGGCTTGTCTCCAAATAGTTTTACTGATTTCGAGACAATATAAATAGTCATAGGTATTAATGATTTCAAAGGTCTTTACTTACGTGTATTGAGAGATATAGGTATAAGGAAAAATATATCGTACAAATTCAAAATTGTTACAGTGATAACTCAACTATAATGTAGGTTTTAACTATGTATTTCTTTCCTAGTGATACAGAACCATCATGTTGGGTATGCCGTTACACGTATATGGAATATTCCACTTGGCGGGGCCTAGAATGGTAAATACGAGACAGCAGATGTTAGGGCGCTGTTAGAAAAATCCCAATGGCCCGCACCTAAACCATTGGCCCCCTTGGGCAATGACCGGCTACTAGC
>CAYLTU010000231.1:0-9078 GCA_964386465.1 uncultured Rhodospirillaceae bacterium | reverse complement strand
CAAGTGGACTAATTTTACGCCGCCCTCTGGACTGGTTTTGCTCCGCCGTTGACAAGGGCTTCCAGTCGCGCGGCAACATTCACGCCATCGCCAAATATATCGTCTCCTTCAACGATGATATCGCCAAGATGCACGCCGACCCGAAATCGTATGGCCACATCGTCGGAGAGCGCAATGTTCCGCGCTGTCATGCCTTTTTGGACGGTGATGCTGCATTCCACGGCGGCAACGACGGACGGGAATTCGAGAAGCAGCCCGTCGCCAGTGGTTTTGACGATCCGGCCGCCATGTTTTTCGATAAGGGGATCGATCAACTCGGAGCGGTGAGAATTTAGAATCGCGAGCGTGCCTGTTTCGTCCGCGCCCATAAGGCGTGAATAGCCGACAACGTCAGCAGTTACGATGGCAGCAAGCCTGCGTTGAGTCCCCTCCGACATGGTGAGAGTGTAGCCGCCGCAGCACGAAGAATCCTAGCCCGATGGACGCGCAAGCTGACTTCTGGATTTGTGGAGGGTTGTCGGATGCCTGCCGCAGGCTCGGGTGGCAGGTGTCGGACAAGCCTTCACAGTACCCGCCTATGGGGACGCTACCCTTTTCTCCTTTTCTCCCATTTTCGTGCCGTTTTGGTCCGCTTGTCCCTCAGCTCCAGGCCTACCGACGGTGTGGCGATTTGGTCGCGAATGACCCAAAGCGGTTCTTTCCATCACTCAGAGTGGCAGCGATTTGCACGCTTGGCGGGGATGACAAATTACATGAAAAGCGTTGGGCGCTGGTTCGCCCGACCGAAAATCCGAAGCTCTCAAGATGCGCCGCGATCCCGCCCGAAAAACACACGCAGAAAGTTGGTGACCGCATCGCGGACCAATGACCAGAGCAGACCGCCAGCGTCAAGCGACCCGGCATCGCCATACGGTGTCGGCGTAGCGGACGCATTTTCCGCCAATTGCGCCTCCAAGTTGGCGACGAACTCAGCGGTCAGGCGGTCGGCAACCTGCTTGACCACCGCACCTTTGCCGAACTGAGCCAGCGCGCCCGCTAGGTTGAACGTGCAGTCGATGGCGACAAGGCAACCTTCATCGGCCACCTCGACCCGGTAGGCAAGCGTGCCCGATGCACGTGAACTGCTGCCGGCGTCGGAGCCCTTGCCCTCGACACTGCCGTTACGAGTATCGTCGTCGCGCAATGTCGCCATCTCACCTTCGAAATTGGCCGCTAACGGACCGAGTTTGACGGAAAATTTGCCGCGATAACGCTCCTCGCCCAATTCCTCGACGATCGAGGCGCCGGGCAGGCAGCCGGCGACCAGTGCGACATCGCCCAGCGCATTCCAAACCGCGTTGGCGGGATGGGCAACGGCGAATTCCTTTCCGATTTTCACCGCTAGCCCTGGCCGCGCTGGCGCTGCAACTGCATATTGGCGAGCAACGGTACCGGGGGATGGGTTCCCATATTTTGAAGTGCCGCGGTGTCGAAGGCGATCAGCGCTTCGCGTTGGGTCTCGGTAAGCCGGTAGCGATCCGCACAGCCGACGGGATCGGCGATGAAGGCGGCGCGCGACTCGCGGCCATGGGCCAGCGCATGCAGGGTGATGGTCAGTTCGACTGGCCCCGACCCGATCCTCGGATAGTGTGACTTGGCGCTCATGATTTCGGCACCAACCCAGCCGAGCGAGGCGTAATTGTGATGCCGGTTCGGCTCCATCGAGACGATGTCCGGCGCCACCGCATGGACGCGCTCGATAGCCCCGGCATCCTCGGTATCGGGTTTAGTGAAAAATTGCGGCGCGTGTTGCGGCATCGCACCACCGATGACTGTCGAATTCATGGTCTGGGTGTTCCAGGTTCGAGAAGGCCGGTGGTTTCTGCTTGTTCGGCCGCCGCCATGATTGAGCGGACGATGCCTTGGTAACCGGTGCAGCGGCAAAGATTGCCACTCATCGCCTCGCGCACGGCATGCTGATCCATCCGCCCTTGACGGCGCAGCAGGTCCCAGGCCGTCACCAGCATGCCTGGCGTGCAGAAGCCGCATTGCAGGCCGTGACTTTCGTGGAAACACTGCTTGATGACCTCCATCAGCGGATCGTCGGCGAGGCCTTCCAGGGTCGTGATCTCGGCGCCGTCGAGCGAGACGGTCAGCGCAATACAGGAGCGCGCCGGCTGACCGTCGATAAGCACCGTGCAAGCGCCGCAAACACCATGTTCGCAGCCGAGATGGGCAGCGGTGAGGGACAGATGGTCGCGCAGGAAATCACCTAGATGCAGGCGCGGCTCGATATCGGCCTCGACCTTTACGCTGTTCACCGTGAGGGATATGCGTGTTGTCATGATCCGGTTGCGTCCATCGTCGCGCGCAAAATGTTTGTCAGGTGCATGTGCCGACGGGCTGGCGGAAATTCGCGCTCCGCCGCGTCGAGTTCGGTTAAGATCGACGCCCGCAATCCCTCGCCGCTCTCTCCGGCGGCCCAGGCCGCGGCGGTCTCGCTGAGGACGATCGGCGCGCCGTCGGCAGCCCCCAGCACGAGCCGCGCGGTACCGGCCGCATCGTCGAATAGCGCTAAAGCCATGGATAGTGCGTATTCGCCGACCTTGGTGGTAAATTTGGCATAACCCCAGCGCTCACTGATGGGGCGGCGCGGAATTTCCACAGCGGTAATCAATTCACCATCCTCCAATGCGGTGAAGTAGGGACCCAAAACGAAATCCTCGGCTTCGATGACCCTATTACTGCCCGCACTCGTTACGTGCAGCTTTCCCTGCAGCGTTACCACGGTCACCAACCAGTCGGCGGCTGGGTCGGCGAGCGCAAGCGCGCCGCCGATGGTGCCGCGGGTGCGGATCGCGCGGAAGGCGAACCGCCCGCCAACATGGCGCATCAGGCCATTCGAAGCGTCGGGCACCAGGCCGTCCTCAAATGCGACATGACGGCTGCCGGCGCCATACAGCACCGCTTCGTCCGTTTCGCTTATCTGGTTTAGATCGTTGATGTGGCTCAGTGCGATCAGGCGGCTGGCCGGGGCAAGACGGAGGTTGAGCAACGGCACCAGAGATTGGCCGCCACCGAGTGCCTGCGCGCCGGGCTCGGCCAACTGCGCCAAAGCTTCGTCCAGCGCTTCGGGCCGGGAGAATTCGAAGGGAGCCGGCTTCATCGGTGCTCTCCCGCGCCGGATAATATCGCGTCCAACACGCGTTCGGGCGTGACCGGGGTTTGGGCGATCTCGACGCCGAGCGGGCGCAGGGCATCATTGATTGCATTTGCGATCGCCGCCGGCGGCGCGATGGCGCCGCCCTCGCCCATACCCTTGATACCGAATCGCGTATGCGGCGATGGCGTCTCCATGTGCAGCACCCGCACGTCCGGCACTTCCGCTGCGCCGGGGATGCGATAATCGAGGAAAGTCGACGCCAGCGGCTGGCCATTTTCGTCGTATGGGATCTCCTCGTACAGAGCGGTGCCAAGGCCCTGGGCAACGCCACCAACCACCTGCGCCTCGACCAGCATCGGGTTCACCATGGTGCCGCAATCGTGACACACCACGTAATCGAGGATTTCGACGTGGCCGGTACCGGGGTCGACGGCGACGACACTGGCATGGGTGGCGTAAGAAAAGGCGCCGGTCGCGCGGCCGGGCTCGTAAACCACGCTCGCCTCAAGCGCCGGCTCCTCGCCCTCAGGTAGGCGTTCCGGATGCAGATAGGCGGCGGTGCAGATTTCGGCGAAGCCGACCGACTGGTCGCCAAACCAAACAGCGCCATCACCAAGAGAAATCTGGTCGAGCGGCGCCTGCAACAGATGCGCCCCGATACGTTTCAGCTTCTCCGCGAGTTCGGCGCAGGCGCGAGACACCGCCCCGCCGGCCATGGTCATGCTGCGCGATGCGAAGGTGCCCATGCCGTAGGGCGACAGAGAACTATCGCCATGGCGGACCACTACATCGTCAATTGCAATACCGGTTTCCTGCGCGGCGACCTGGGCAAGCGTAGTCTCCAGGCCCTGACCGTGGTTCTGGATACCAACAAATAGCATCAGCTTGCCGTCCGGTGTAAAGCGGGCCAGCGCCGGCTCGAAGCCGAACACAACCGGCAGGCCGCGCGCGACCCATTCTGCCGTGCCATGGGCGGTCTGCTCCGTATAACTCGACATGCCGAAGCCAATCAGCCGCCCGTCCGGCTCTCCCGTCGCCTGGCGGGCGCGAATGGCGACCGGGTCGATCGCCATCACGGCGCGGCGCGCGCATTCGGGATAATCGCCGCTGTCAAACAGTTTGTGAGTGGCCGAGCGGTAGGGCAACTGCTCTGCCGTTACCATGTTCTCGATCCGCACCTCTTCCGGCGGTCGGCCGACGGCGAGCGCGACGGCGTCGATCAGGGTTTCGATAGCAAAGCAGGCGCCCGAACGCCCGACGCCGCGATAGGGACCGAGAGGCGCCTTGTTGGTGGCGACCGAGATGGCATGGGCATGATAGACTTGGATATCGTACGGCCCGGTCAAGATACCGGCGGCCATGCCGGCCTCCATCGAGGCGGTCCACGGCCAGACCGAATAAGCGCCGGCATCGACCTTGATCTCAGCCTCGATCGCCAAAATCCGGCCTTGGGCATCGGCGTGGGCGGTAATCTGGTATCGATGCTCGCGGGCGTGCGGCGAGGCGATGAAATGCTCGCGGCGATCCTCGAGCCAGCGTAACGGTCGACCGAGCTTCAAGGTCAGCGCGGCGACGGCCAGTTCCTCAGGATGGAAATTACCCTTCGGCCCGAAGCCGCCGCCGACATCCGGAGCGACGACCCTGAGCGCACTTTCGGCGATACCAAGCGATTGCGCCAGGATGGTACGGATCACGTGAGGGAACTGGGTCGAACTGTAGACCACCAGCTCATCCATGCGGCGGTCGAAATAGGCGAGCACGCCGCGAGTCTCCAAGGAAACACCAACATGGCGGCCCATACGCGGCGCGCGCGTTACGGTCACCGCGGCGGCGGCTATTGCCTCTTGCAGGTCTCCCGCTTCGATCTCGGTGGTCACGAAGCGATTATCGCTCCAGCCGTCATGCAGGGCCGGTGCATCGGGTTTCAGCGCCTCGTCGATATCAAAGAGAACCGGCAGCTCCTCGATATCGAGTTCGCAAGCCTGGGCGATATCCTCAGCCTCGGCGCGGGTCGGTGCGATGCACATGGCGACCGGCTCACCGACGAAGCGTATGCGATCGCGCGCAAGTGGCGGGTATTCCGAATGCTTGAAGCCGGGCGCTGAACTGTCGGCGACGATGGGTTGCGCGAAGCCGATGTCGTCGATCAGGAAAACCCGACCGCTATGGCATTCAGGCACCCGTACGCCGTTCAATTTGGCATGAGCCACCGGGCTGCGCAGGAAAGCCAGATCCCACATGCCGGGGATTTGCAGGTCCGCCAGATACTCTCCACCGCCGTCAAGGAAGCGTCGATCCTCGACACGGCGCACCGAATTGCCGATGCCCTGCGGCGGCGCTTTCTGCGTCGTCGAGCCTTCCATGGTTCCCCCAGCGGCCTCGCGGATGCCATCTCACCGTGGCATGATTCCGCGCCGAGTATGGACCAAAGCCGCGGGCGCGCGCAAACGCACTCGGAGCATTTGCACCGGCATTTCCCGGTTGGCTCCCGAGTTCCACGCTGACGATAGGTGGACAGACGTCGTAAAGGAGCCATGAACCCAATCTTAGTTCGGCGGCACGAGCTTGCGCCGGCCCAACCCTCCTTGACCATCCGTTTCCAACCAATTCCGGTTCATCCGGGCACACCTTTCCCTGTGCCAGAACGATGCCTCCTCCAGGTTCAGCGTGCGGCCAAAGCTGGTTGTCGCGGTTCATGGATCCACCACAGGATCTCTTTGGAACAGATCTCTGGACTTTGCGGCTTCCGCCATCTGAAACGTGATGTAACGGTCATGGCCGAGAACCTTGGCGCCAAGCTTGACCAGCTTCTCGCGGAGCGTCGTCAGCTGCCAATGCTCCATCTCCTTCGGCGAAGCCGGTGTCCGAATGAAGTCGATGAGATTTAAAGCAAGCGCGTTGAGCTGCGGCAAAACAGCGTAATCGCACAACCTGCCGCATGACAATCGTGTCAATTATTGAGTGCGTTCTTGCCTTCGTTGAGGTATTGCCCCGCTTTTGCCGCAGCACGAGACCTAACGTCGGGACGGCGTTTTCGCCGTAGGGGCACCATATGTTAGTTTGTGCCCATCAGGACAGCTCCTTCGTTAAATGCTCGTCTGCGGAGCCACCGCGATCGCAGATTCAATTGAAATAAGTTAGGAATAACATATGCGCGTATACTTGATGGTTCGGCCTCGTCTTCTGAAGGATTTTCCGGAACAAGCAAGGCGAGCGGAGGCGCTCGGATACGACGGCATAACGATGCTTGAGCTAACGGTTCCACCCACCTTATCGGCAACCGTATCGGCCTTGAACACGACCAATATCGATCTACTCACGGGGATATTCGTCGCGTTTCCGAGAAGCCCCATGGCAACAGCCTATGACGCCTGGTCGATCCAGTCGCTGTCGAACGGGCGTTTCCAGCTCGGCTTGGGCTCCCAGACGAAATCTCACCTTACGCGGCGATGGAGCACCAAACTCACGCCCCCCGTCCCTCGCATGCGCGAATATGTGGAATCGATGCGCGCCATCTGGGATTGTTGGCAGAACGGGACGCGACTCGCTTATGAAGGTGAGCACTATGATTTTTCATTGATGATTCCGTATTACGATCCGGGCCCGATAGATCATCCGCACGTTCCCATCTATTTGGCCGCCATCAACAAATTCATGTGCCGGTTAACCGGTGAGGTGGCCGACGGTCACATCCCGGGTGATCCGGTCACGTATAAGTGGTTCTGCGAGATGATGCTGCCCAACCTTGAGATTGGTGCAAAGCGGTCCGGACGAACCCTGAAGGATATTGATCTTGGCGGCCATGGCTTCATAGGTTGCGGCAAGACGAAGGCGGATCTGGAGGCCGTGCGCAAACGGCTTCGTGAGCGGGTTGGACTTTACGCATCCACGCCGGAGTATCGGCCGATGCTTGAAATGCATGGCTGGGAGAACAAATTTTCGCCGCTTATCGATCTGGCGCGCGAGGGCAAGTGGTCGGAGATGGGCGATCTGGTGACCGATGAGATGCTCGACGAATACACGATCGTTGGGACTCCCGGGGAACTCCCAGGGAAACTGAAGGCACGCTTCGGTGGCGTAACCCAGCGAGTGCAGATGGATGACGAATGGTTCGAAGGCATGTCGGACGGCGATATCCGCGCGCTGGTAAAGGCGATCCGGCAAATCTGATCGTTGGAGAGTGGCTGTGAAATTTATCTCCGCGCCTGGACGGCTTGACGCGGCGCGTATCGAGCAGTGCTATCAGGTCGGTTACTGGCGTGACGAAGTCGTGGGAGATCTGCTGGCCAAACAAGCCGGGGAGCGCCCCGAAGCCACCGCGATCATCGACCGTGAGCATCGGGTTTCCTGGTCGCGGCTCCATCGATTGAGCCTTCGGTTCGCCTTGCATCTGCGTGAACTCGGCATCGAACCGGGAGACGCTGTCGCCCTTCAGATGCCCAATTGGTTCGAGTACCTGGTTTGTTTTCACGGAATTCGGTTTGCCGGCGGAGTCGTCGTCCAGATCGGAGCGGACTGGCGGAACGTAGAGATGGCGTACGGGTTCGGCATAGGGCCCGCGAAGGTGGCAATAATTCCGAAAGATTTTCTGGGCTTTGACTACCCCGCCGCCATGCAGGACCTGCGCCCGGATCTTCCGGGCCTGAACCACATCCTGGTCGCACGCGGCGAAGCACCGGACGGCACCATGTCCCTCGACGACATTTTGGCCGACCCTATCGAGGATCGCATTCCGATCGACGTCCTGCGTGCATGTCGTTCGGGTCCGGATCAGGTCATCCGGATCGTGTTCACTTCCGGGACCACCGGCCTGCCGAAAGCCATCATGCACACCGACAATACGCTTGCACATTCAGGCCGGACGGTTTGCGCCGATTTCAACCACGATGCCGACGACATCGTTCTCATGTATATACCGTTCTCGACGAATTTTGGCGCGATCATGGGGCTGCAGGTACCGGTTGCGGTCGGCGCGACGATGGTCCTGATGGACCATTTCTCAGCCACTGGAGCCCTCGATCTCATCGGGCAGGAGAAAGTCACCTATATCGCCGGAACACCGACCGGGTTCATGGCGCTTTCCAACAGCCCGGCGATTGCCAACGCTCGCCTGGACTCAATTCGATTGCTTTTATCCGCAGGCGACAGTTTTCCGGTTCAGGCGATCAAGGAACTCCGCCGGAAATTCCAAACCACTTTTATAGATTCGTTCGGGATGAACGAGTTCGGAATGGGTTTTTGGTGTATGCCCGGCGACGATCCGGACGAAGTCGACGGGTCAATTGGCGGAGCCATAGCGGGAGTGAAAGCGAAAATTGTGGATGTGGACGGACAACCCGTCCCGACCGGCGAGATCGGTGAGTTGGCCATCAAAAGCGCGGGCATGTGCGCCGGTTACTTCAATCAAGACGAGGCCAACGCGTCGGCGTGGGATAAAGATGGATGGTTCCACTCGGGTGATCTGGCGACGGTGGACCACAAGGGTTATTTCCGTGTGGTGGGCCGCAGCAAGGACGTCATCATTCGCGGCGGCGCCAATGTCTCGCCGCGGGAAATCGAGGAGATTCTTATCCGAGAACCCCGAATTCGTGAAGTCTCCGTTATCGGCCTGCCGGACGACCACTACGGAGAAGTGGTCTGCGCTTGCGTGATACCGAAGCCCGGTGAAAATCCGACCGTAGACGAATTACGTGCGTATCTCGAGCCGCTGATCGCATCATACAAATTGCCGTCGCATATCGTGATGTTGGAAAAGTTTCCGCTTAACAGCATGGGCAAGGTGCGTAAGGTCGCGCTCAGGGAGTGGGTGCTACGGACTACCGATGCTAATAACAAGGGTCACTGATAATGTGTGAGGACTATGTTGACGACCTCCGCAAGCCGACCCCCGGCCAAACTGGCCGTTTTGGATCGGAACAGGTGGCCGCTTTCCGTCG
>CAYLTU010000230.1:0-9100 GCA_964386465.1 uncultured Rhodospirillaceae bacterium | reverse complement strand
ACTGAACCACCAGCCATGCAATCCTGCTCCGTGCGAGCGGCGAACACACCGGGGACGATTACGATCTGACCAACATTCACGGGTCGGATGACGCTGATATTCCCCATGCCGCAGCGCTGCTCGCTTACGCTGATGCTTTCTATGCAGACGATCCGGCAGCGCTGGACACGGCGCGCAAGACACTTCGTGCGGCGATCGGTGACGGGGCGCTGGTCGATGCCGCGGGAATTGTCGGCATATACGACGCCGTAGTCCGTGTCGCCGATGCGACCGGCACGCCGTTGGAAGATTACAAAGTCGAGATATCCGAAGATTTGCGCGAGGAACTCGGCATCAATGAGTTCCCTTCCGCTGGCGCCGTTTGATCACCGCAACGCCCGATAGACCGCATCGGCTGCATCGAGAAAGCGGTCGTCCTGTCCGGCGTGGCCGATCACCTGCAAACCGATCGGCAATCCTTGTGGGCCGGTATAGAGCGGCAAATTGATCGCCGGACCGTACAGGCCGGTCCAGATGCGGTTAAAGGCGGGATCGCCGATCGTCGTCAAATCGGCCGGCGCTTCGCCGATGGCGCTCGGCGTAATCAGTACATCCCATTCTTCCAGGGACGCGGCATAGCGCCGCCTGTAATCGCCCAATGCGGCTAGACCCGCCTGATATGCCGCCGCCGTTACTTTCTGGCCGATCGGTACGCGATTTTCACGCAACCAGTCGCTCAGCAGTTCCGGATAATTTACCCACTCGTAAGCCAGGGTGCGCGAGAACTCGTAACCGGACACGGCGTCGAACCCTTCCATCGCCGCGTCGAACCCGTCCGGCAGGTCGAAATCCGCCACCGTCGCGCCGGCCGACGCCAGGTCGCGCGCCGCGCCTTCGAGACAGGCCTGCGTCGGTTCGTCCGCCATGTGCCATTTCGGCGTGCGGCAGAACCCGATGCGGAGATCGCCGACCGGCGCGGTTTGGATCGCGCGGTAGGGCGTATGGGTCAGGACCGCGCGCAGCAGTGCCTGGTCTTCCATCGTCCGGCTCATCATGCCCAGCGTATCGACGCTGCGGGTATTGTCGTGCACGCCGAGCGGGTTGTAATCGTTGTAGGTCGGCTTGTAGCCGATGCAGCCGCAGAACGCACCGGGCCGCACGATCGAGCCGCCCGTTTGCGTGCCGAAAGCGACCGGAACCATGAAATCGGTCACCGCCGCGGCCGATCCGCTCGACGAGCCGGCGGGCGAGTGCGCCGGATTGTGTGGGTTCTTGGTCTTGCCGGCAGTTTGGGCCGCGAATTCAGAAGTCACTGTCTTGCCCAGGGTCAGCGCCCCGGCGTTCCGAACCAGCGAAACGCAGGGCGCGTCCGTGCAGGGGCGGTTGTCCTTGTGGATGGGAGAACCGTGCGTCGTCGGCATGTCCCTGGTATCGATGATGTCCTTGACGCCGATCGGCACGCCATGGATCAGTCCCTTGGACGGTCCCGCATCGAGCGCCTTCGCGGCCGCCAGTGCCATGTCCGGGTCCAGGTGTTCCCAGGCATCGACGAATGGTTCGCGTACTTCTATCCGGTCGAGTAGCGCGCGCGTTACCGCCTCGCAGGTCGTGTCGCCCGCCTCGATCGCCGTTGCGATTTCCGTCGCGGAGAGTTTGGTCAAGTCCATTTGTGTGTTCTCCCGCTGTCATCCTCGTGCTTGACACGAAGATCCATGTTGGAGCTTCGCCGTCGCATGGATCCTCGTGTCAAGCACGAGGATGACGGTAAGGTACGTGTTAATCCCCAAAATATCCGCCGTCCCTAAACACGATCGGCACCGATCGGTTCGCCTTCGTATCGCCGATCAGCGGTTTGCCGTCGGCGCCGGTGCGGTCGTCCTTGGCCTGGCCCTGGAAGTTCGGTGTACCGATGCGCAGCATGACGAGGCACTCGTCGGCGCTGGTCGCGTGGAAGCGGTGGAGCATTCCCTTCGCCATCATGAAGCCCTGGCTGGCCGATACGTCCTGTGTTTCGCCATCGGGTCCGTAAAATTTGGCGCTGCCTTGCAGGATGACGAAGACATGGTCCTCGTCAGGATGCGCGTGCAGCTCGTTTTCGCCGCCAGCACCGTGTCGGTACGCCATTGCTCGAGCATCTGCGCCTTCATGCTGAACAGGGTCGGCTTGGAGATCTCGGTCGCCGCGATCTGATCGGCGGCGATCGATTCCGAACTGAGCGAGGGCTTGGTCATCGGGGCGGTGTCGTCCATGGTGGGATCTCCAATTTACTTTGCTTTGACAAGATCGCACGCTGCCGGGTCGCGCTTCAAGCGGAGGCGACCTACTGTTGTGCGCGGCTGACGGTGAATTCGACCGGCGGATTTTTCATCGTGTCCTGCATGAAGTATGCGATCGCGCCGTCCTGGAGTTCGCCCGTATATGTCCGATGGTGATCTTCGGTTCGCGACCCGATTAGAACTTGGAACGGTTCTTGGAAGGTGAGGATGCGGTCTTCAAATCTGCCTTCGATGATTCCGCGAGACGTTGTGGGATATTTCCGGGGACTGTCGGCGGAGGACACGCGTTTCACTGTGCCGAGTAGCCTGCCGCCAATCGTCTTGAATTCGAAATGGAGCCGGTAATGATTCCTTTTTTCGAACGGATTGATCAAGACACCACTGATCCAAACGCCCGAGACGTCCTGCCGTTTCGCCGCGTCGCGTCGATCCGCCCGCAACGCGATCAGGCGGTTTCGCGCCAATATTGTAAACGTCCCACTGGGAAACTGTTTCAGGTAGGCCTCGAAATCTGCGGGCCGGTCGCTTGATTGTATCGATTGCCAGAAGGCGAGTTCTATGTTGGCGTTCGACGCTCCGCCGCGGGTCGATCCCGGCGTGGCCGGTGCCGGGGATGATGTCGCGGCCGTTTTGGCAGCCGAGACCGGTACGAAAAGGAACTCGCCGCCCTCATGCCCGGCGCGGCGGATATCGGCATATTGCGGTGTCTGATCGGCATTGACCACAACGCGTCCGCGCAAGGTTTTGAACAGCGCCGTCGCTTCCAGCACTTCGTTGTTTTCGCCGAGTGCGTCGAGCAACGCATTGGCGAAGACCGAATGACCGCCTTTCCCCGTATCCGCTACCGGCTCGAGCCCGCCCGACACGATGGCTGTCCGTGAGCGTTTTGCAGCGATCCTTCGCAGCCACGCGGATCGTTCATGCCCCGTCGGCAGGGCGCTCAGCGCGCTCCGCACCAGAGTGCCGGAATAACAGCTGTCGGCGATTACCATCACATGCCGGGCGCTCATCGCGAGGAGGCGCCGTGTCAGGGCTTCGTTGGCGATCCAGTTGAGATCGTCCTCCGCCTCGGCATCGACCGGCTGCCAGAAACCGGTATTCGATTGCCGGTCGAGCCAACCGTGCCCGGCGTAATAGACCAGCAAATTGTCATCCTCGGTCAGTTCCGCGCGGTAGGCATTGAGCGCCCTTAAAATATCATTGCGGGTGGCGTTGCGCAGGCGCTTCACCTTGAAACCGTAACGTTGTTCCAGCAGCAGAGCGACTGCTTCGGCGTCGCCGACAGCCGTCTCCAGTTTCGGCAGGTTCGCGTACGCATTGTTGCCGATAACCAGCGCGTGATAGCGGCCGAAACCTTGTTCGCCGTGTGACGCCCCTGGCAGAAGGACGAGAGCCAGGAAACAGGCCGCCAGCACCGCAAAGCAACGATTGAACATGGCACTCCGCCGTCGATTGAATTCCGCTCTGCTTATAACATCTGTCTGTCGTACCGGCGAAGGCGATTGGGCGATTAACCGTTTTGCCTGTTTCGGAAACGCTCTAGGATAGTCACTGCGATACGCGGCACGGGAATAAATATGAGACGCTTCGGTCTTTCTGTCTTGGCGATCCTGCTGCTGTTGAGCGGCGTGCTTTTGGTCATTCTGGGCACCAGCGAATTGTTCAGCCTCGACGCACTCGGCCTGCCGCTGCCGGCTGAAACTCCTGGATTCATCGTGATGGCCCTGGGGGGCTATGTACTGTTCCGCGCCGGACGGCACGTTCGAAATGACGGACAGGACCATGATCCGGAATCGCATTTGGCCTTTACACGCGATGTGCGCGACGACCTCGACAGCATGAACGATGACGATGACGATGACCGCGATTGAGCGGTAGCGGCACCGACGTGCAGCGAACATTGTCGTCGATGTCTTCGTTAGAGTCTTGAAATAACGGAAAAGATCAAGTTCCGGAATTGCACTGGATCTTGTCGCTCTTCGCGCATTGGAGGTTCAAGCTGGAGATCGATGCGACTTTGGCTGCCGGGATTGGCATGGTGAGAAGACGAATGCCAAGTCGCATCGCCAGAGGGAGGTGCTTCCTGTACCAGGGTCAGATAGCCGACTGGCAGCCCAGACCGCACCACTCACAACGGCCATCCCTAACCCGCGCATCGAAACCAGATCAAGTCTGGAATGACAGTGTGAGTGAGTGCTTGCGGCTGCGTGAAACATTCATTGAGCGCGCCACTACCCGCCGGCCCGCGCCAGCGCCTGGTCGAGGTCGGCGATGATGTCGGAGGCGGTTTCGATACCGATCGACAGGCGCACGACTTCCGCGCCGGCGCCGGCGGCCGCCAGCTGTTCCTCGGTCAATTGCCGGTGCGTCGTCGAGGCCGGGTGGATGATCAGCGAGCGGCTGTCGCCGATATTCGCCAAATGGCTGAACAGTTCGACCGACTCGACCAGTGTCACACCGGCGTCGTAGCCGCCCTTGAGGCCGACCGTCATCACCGCGCCGGCGCCCTGCGGCAGATAGCGCTTGCCCAGCGCGTGGTACTTGTCGGTCTTCAGCCCTGCATAGCTGACCCACTCGACCGCATCGTGAGTCGACAGGTGCTGCGCGACCGCCAGAGCGTTGGCGCAGTGCCTGTCCATGCGCAGCGGCAGGGTTTCGATGCCGAGCAGTGTGAGGAACGCGTTCATCGGCGATTGCGTTGCGCCCAGATCGCGCAAGCCGATGGCGTGACCGTAGATCGTGTAGGACAGTTCGCCGAACGTCTCGGCGAAGATCAGGTTGTGATATTCCGGCGCCGTTTGCGACAGGCTGGGGAACTTGTCGTTTTGCATCCAGTTGAATTGTCCGGAATCGACCACCATGCCGCCCATCGCGGTGCCGTTGCCGCTGAGGAACTTGGTCGTGGAATGGACGATGATGTCGGCGCCGTGCTCGAAGGGGCGGCACAGATAGGGCGTCGCCATCGTGTTGTCGACGATCAGGGGTACGCCGATATCGTGCGCGATCGCGGCGATGGCGGCCATGTCCGTCACCACGCCGCCCGGATTGGCCAAGCTCTCGATGAAGAACGCCTTGGTTTTGCCGGTCGCGGCGCGGCGGAAGTTCTCCGGATCGTCGGGATCGACGAACTTGGCGCTCCAGCCGAACTTGCGGTAGCTGTGGCCCATCTGGTTGATCGAGCCGCCATAGAGCTTGTTGGCGGCGACGATCTCATCGCCCGGCTGCATCAGCGGAAACAGGGCCAGGATCTGCGCGGCATGGCCGGATGCGGTCGCCGTGCTGCCGACCCCGCCTTCCAGCGCGGCGCAGCGTTCCTCCAGCACCGATACGGTCGGATTGGTCAGGCGCGAATAGATGAAGCCCGGGACCTGCAGGTTGAACAGCGAGGCGGCGTGATCCGCGTCGTCGAAGACGAAGGAGGTGGTCTGGTAGACCGGTGTCTGCCGCGCGCCGGTCGCCGGATCGGGCGCACCGCCGGCATGGACCGCAAGAGTTTCGAAGCCGGGTTCGTTGTTGGACATGGTGGGTGTCTCCATAATGTACCCCGAAAATCTAGGGGTGCGTTGCCACCCCCACCCTAACCCTCCCCCGTCGAGGGGGAGGGGATAGATTGTTCCGACTACCAGATTTCCCTCCCCCCTTGCGGGGGAGGGTTAGGGTGGGGGGTACGGCGCAGCCGCTATGCCGGTCCAATCAACTCGTCCAAATAAACTAAAACTCTAAAGCCTCCGCCGCTTACTCGAAATTACTTTGGAATTGAAGCCGTTCCAGGATAGTTCGCCGTTGAGGCGGGCGTATTCGATCTTCGGGCAGCGGTCCATGACGACGCGCAGGCCGGCGGCCTCGGCGCGGGCGGCGGCTTCCTCGTTGATCACGCCGAATTGCATCCACACCACCTTGGCGCCGATCTCGATCGCTTCGTTGGTAATCGGGCCGGCGGCCTCGGAATTGCGGAAGATATCGACCATGTCGACCGTTTCCTCGATCTCGGCGAGGCTTTCGCGAATGGTTTCGCCGAGCAGTGTTTCGCCGGCGCTTCGCGGATTGACCGGGATAACGCGAAATCCCTTGGTCTGAAGGTATTTCATGGCGAAATAGCTGGGCCGGTTCCAGTTGGTCGAGGCGCCGACCATGGCGATAGTCTTTACGTCGCCCAGTATCTCTTTGATGTAGGCGTCGTCGTAACTGCCGTGCTCCATGCTATTACCTTCCCCGCCAGACCGGTTCGCGTTTCTCCAGAAAGGCGTCGAGCCCTTCCGCCGCGTCCTCGGCCATCATGTTGCGCGCCATCACTTCGCTTGTGTAGGCGTATGCGTCCTCAACGCCGGTTTCTAACTGTCTATAGAACGCTTCCTTGCCCATGGCGATGGTGAGCGGCGATTTAGCGCAAATTTTTCCGGTCATTTCCGCAACCTTCGCGTCGAGTTCGGTTTGCGGTACGACGAAATTGACCAGTCCCAATTCCTTCGCCCTGGCGGCCGGGACCATATCGCCCAGGACAAGCATCTCCATCGCTTCCTTGCGGCCGACATTTCGGCTCAGCGCCACCATCGGGGTGGAGCAGAACAGGCCGATATGCACGCCCGGTGTGGCGAAATGGCTGTCTTCGGTTGCGGCGGCCAGGTCGCAGGTGGCGACGAGTTGGCAACCAGCGGCCGTCGCGACGCCGTGCACCTTGGCTATGACCGGCTGCGGAAGGCGCATGATGCCCAGCATCATTTTGGAGCAGGCGGCGAAGGTCTTGTCGTAGAAACCACGGTCGACGTTCGCGCGCAGCTGGCGCATATCGTGCCCGGAGCAGAAGGCGGGCCCGTTTCCGGCGACGACGACGGCGCGCACCGATCGGTCTTGCCGGATATCCTCGATCGCTTCGTTCATCGCGTCGAGCAATTCCATCGACAGGGCGTTGCGCGCCATCGGCCGGTTGAGGGTGAGATAGGCTACGCCGTCCGCGTCCTCGCGCAGTAATAGAGCGTCGTTCAGATCGACATTTCCGTCCAATGCGCCGGTCCTTCGATTTTAACTTTGCCCGGCAGGGCTTGGGTAGTAGTTCTAGCGGGAACCATATCCCGACCTCAAGCGAAGCCTTGGCCATGCCCGACCGGAAATCGAAAGCGACCGTCGCCCAGTTCAAGGAACATTGCGCCGCGGACACCGATTTCCTGCAGGTTTACGACTTCCAGGTGGAAAAGATCGAATTCGCCACCGCGACCGTGCGGCTTCCTTATGATCCCAAGCATTTGCGGCCCGGCCCTACGGTCGGCGGGCCGGCGATGATGGCGATCGGCGATTACGCGATTTGGGCCGCGGTAGTCGGCGCCTACGGCGTGATGGCTAAGATGGCGGTGACAACCAGCCTCAACGCAAATTTCCTGCGCGCCGCCGGTCTCAAAGATCTGGTCTGCGAGGCGCGGGTGATAAAGACCGGTAAACGGCTCGCGGTGGGCGAGGGGAGTGTCTATGCGGCGGGCGTGGAAGGTCCGGTCGCGCATGTTACGGCGACATACTCAATACCACCCGAATAATCAGAGAGTTATATAGCGGTATTCTGATACCGCGTATGTAACCAATTGATTTTTCTTTGAAAACAGTCGATGAAAATCGTTGACTGACGCGCCGTTATGGGCATACTGCGCCGCCGTTCGAGCGCGTCCGGATTTTATGCGCGCAACCTCACAGGTGTAACGAAATGAACACATTTTCCATGAAGCCCGCGGATGTCGAGAAGAAATGGCTCGTCGTCGACGCGGACGGGGTAGTGCTGGGCCGTATGGCGGCGGAGATCGCCAAAATCCTGCGCGGTAAGCACCGGCCGGAATTTACGCCGCATGTCGATTGTGGAGACAATGTCATCGTAATCAATGCCGAGAAGGTGCACCTGACCGGCAACAAGCGCGAGGACAAGACTTATTACCGTCACACCGGTTACCCGGGCGGCATCAAGTCACGCACGGCCGGCGAAATCCTCGAGGGCAAGAAACCCGAGGATGTTGTGATCAAGGCGGTGCAGCGCATGCTGCCGAAGAATCGGCTGGCGCGGAAGCAGCTCAGCAATTTGCGGGTTTATGCCGGCGTCGAGCATCCCCATGAAGCGCAGAATCCGGAAGTGCTGGATATTGCGTCGATGAATTCGAAGAACAAGCGGAGCGCGTAGAGATGGCCGACGAAAAGGACCAGAAAAAGGAAGCGCCCGAGGCCAGCGAAGCCCCGGCCGAACAGCCTGAAGCCGCGCCGGAGGCCGAAGCCACGGCTGACGCACCGGCTAAAACCAAGGCTGACGCACCGGCTGAAGCTGTGGCTGACGCACCGGCTGAAGCTGCAGCCGACGTACCGGCAGAAGAGGCCGCGGAGACTCCGGCCGAACCGATCCGCGATCTGGCGGATCTCGGTGCGGCAACGGGAATGGCACAGCCGGCCGCGCCGGAAGGCGACACGGCGGGTGCGCCGGCGGTGGCGAAGCTCGACGACCAGGGCCGCGCCTACGCAACGGGCAAGCGCAAGAACGCCGTAGCAAGGGTCTGGATCAAGCCCGGCGCGGGCCGCATCGTCGTCAACGGCCGCGAATTCGAAACCTATTTCGCGCGACCCGTTCTGCGCATGGTGATCAACCAGCCCTTCGCCGCGGTCAACCGCGAGAACCAGTACGACGTGATGTGCACGGTCAAGGGCGGCGGCCTGTCCGGCCAGGCCGGCGCGGTGCGGCACGGCATCAGCAAGGCGCTGACCGGGTTCGAGCCGGCTTTACGGCCGACCTTGAAGTCCGGCGGTTTCCTGACCCGCGACTCGCGCGTCGTCGAGAGGAAGAAATACGGCAAGCGCAAGGCCCGCCGCAGCTTCCAGTTCTC
>CAYLTU010000229.1:0-9142 GCA_964386465.1 uncultured Rhodospirillaceae bacterium | reverse complement strand
CACCCTTCGCTTTGCAGTTATCGCAGCGCCGCCGCAGTTGCAGCTTCTCGGTGTCAGCGTGCGTGCATTGGAACGTCGCACCACAGTCCGCACACTGACTTTCGATAATTGCTATCGTGATGTCCCGACCCTGCCGCTGGGAGAAATAATTGCGGTAGCCGACACAGAGATATTCCTGACCGTGATACATCCGGGTGAAGCCGACGATCCAATGCGTCATCATCGTTCAATCACTCGTCTAGCTGCCTCTGCGCCGCTTCCTCCGCCAAGGCTCGTTGCGTCGCCATCGCTTGCTGGTGGTCCAATAGCGTCTGGCGGGTGCGCTCGTGCTGCTTCGCTACGTCCGCAATGCGTCGGGCCGTTCGTTGCTGTGCATCCGCCTCGTAATAGGCGTCACCAATTACGGTGACAGTTTACTAAATCCCTATTTGGAGTACGCCCCCTCAACCCTCGCGCCAGTCCCGGAGCGCCTGCGCCGCCGCCGCCATGGTTTCCGTCGGTCCCGCGAAACTGAAGCGGACGAAGCGGTTGCCGCGGTCGGGGTCGAAGTCGATGCCGGGGGTGATCGCCACGCCGGTCTTGGCCAGGATCGTGCGGCAGAATTCGTCGCTGTCGTTCGTCATGTTCGACACGTCGGCGTAGAGGTAGAAGGCGCCGTCCGCCGGCGCGATACGGTCGAAACCGGCCTTCGGCAGTTCTTCCAGGAGGAGTTCGCGGTTGCGCGCGTATTGCGCAACGTTGCGATCCAACTCCTCCGCGCAGTCGAGCGCGGCGACCCCGGCGATCTGCGACAACGTCGGTGGCGAGATGTAGAGGTTCTGGCTCAGGCTCTCGGAGACGCGCAGCAGATCGTCCGGCATCACCATCCAGCCCAGGCGCCAGCCGGTCATCGAGAAATACTTCGAGAAGCTGTTGACGACCACCGCATCCTGGTTGAAGGCGAGCGCGCAATCCGCATCGGCCCGATAGGTGATGCCGTGATAGATCTCGTCCGAAATGAGGCGGATATCGTGCTTCGCGCAATAGGCCGCCAGATCTTTCATCGCCTCCCGGTCGAGCATGGTTCCCGTCGGATTCGACGGGCTGGCGACGATGAGGCCCGCCAAGGGACCCGCCTCGCGGGCCTTGTCCAGCAGCGCCGGCGTCGGCTGGAACCGGTCCCATAGTTCCGCCGGCAGCAGGACCGGCTCGATCCCAAGCGCCGACAGGATGTTGCGGTAGCACGGATAACCGGGCGCCGCGAGGGCCACGCGATCGCCCGGATCGAACGCCGCCAGAAAGGCGACCACGAATGCGCCCGAGGACCCGGTCGTCGCGACGATCCGTTGCGGCGCGACCGTCAGACCGTAAGTGTCGCGATACCGTTTCGCGATCGCCTCGCGAATATCCGGAATGCCGAGGGCGTCGGTGTAGCCGAGACGTTCATCGCGCAGCGCTTCTTCCGCGGCGCGCAACGCCCCTTCCGGCGCGCTCGTGCCGGGCTGGCCGACCTCCATGTGATAGACGGCCTGCTTCGCGATCTCGCGCTCGTTCGCCGCCCGCATGACTTCCATGACGAAAAATGGCGGGATGTCGAGGGCGCGTTGCGACACTTTCGGCATTTACGGGTATCCTAACGTTCGGCCTCGGCGGCAATGCCCGCCGCGCGCGGATCGGCGTAAACGAAACAGGCGATGTTTTCGGTCGCCACGTCGAGCCCCAGCGGGCATTCCGCCGCGCTGACACGGCCCAAAGACGGCACCGTCGCGGTCTTGTGCCCGCGCCGTTCCAGGGCGCTCTTCATGCCTTGCGGCACGGATTCCTCCAGTACGGCGATATCAGGGGCGCCGCCGTGATGTACGCGCGGCGCATTGATCGCTTTCTCGAGCGCGATGCCTTGCATAATCGACGTCGCCAAAATGGCCGTCGTGGCCGTGACCGCGGCGGCCCCGCCGGAAGCGGCGATCGCATAACGGAAACTCTGCAATTCCGAGTCGTAGGACAGCACCGGCCCAAGGGAAAGCGCGTTTCGATCCGTCTGGCCCGGCGCCGCGGCCAGGACGATGCCGGTGCCGGGCGCGATTCTGCCGGTTCCGAACAGATTGTAATTGGTCAGGGTGCAGGCGACCGCCAACCCGACAAGGTCGACAATCACGAATCCGGTTCCCGCGGGATTTTCCGGTACGGGAACGGGAACGGGATCTAGGCCCGATATCGGCGTCGCCGCGTTGGAGTTGAAATTCGCCATCAATGTCTGCGCATGACGCGGATTGGCGAAGGCCTGCTCCGCCTTTGCCGATCCGGTCGAGCCAATCCATGTCTGCCGGGCGGCGAAAGCGCGTTTCGCGGTCTCCAAAAGCAGATGCAACCGGGCATCGCCGACGGCGCCCGGGAAGCGGTCGTCAGATGCCAGCATATTCCACATTAAACCGCCGCCGACGCCGCCGCCCGCCGGGGCCGGAACGAAGTTCAGGATCTGATCGCCGTAGAGTATCTTGACCGGCTTGCGCCAGCGCGGCACGTAATTCCGCAAATCGTCCGCCGTCAACGTACCGCCGGCCTCTTGCGCCGCCTTGACCATCCGGGCCGCCAGGGGGCCGTCGTAGAAGGAGGTGATACCGCCCGAACGAAGCGCCGCGTAGGTATCCGCGAGGTCCTGCTGGATGAAGCGGTCGCCCTCGCCGTAGGGCTGGCCGTCCGGACCGGCGAAAATCTTACGCGCGTTGGGGTCCTGGAACAGCGGCTTGGCGGCAATCGCCAGTTCGCGGGCCGACGCGCGCGAGACGATATGGCCGAATCGCGCCTTCTTCTCGGTCAACGCCAAAATTTCCCGAAGCTCGGACCGGCCATACCTGACCTGCAGCGCCGCCAATCCGCGCAATAGGGTGGGAACGGCGCTGGGCCGGTCGGCGCGCGCGTTGGGCGTGCCGGGCGGCGCGATAAAATCGATGACTTCCGTCTTTTTCTGGCTCGGATCGTGAACGATACAGATTCCGCCGCCGCCCAGACTGATCGAGGACGGCATCGTAACGGTCATCGTCAAGGCCAGTGCGACCGCGCCATCCGCCGCCGTGCCGCCGAACTTCAAGATGTTTTCCGCAGCCAGGACGGCATTGGGTTCGTCGCCGGAGATGGCGCCGAAAAATACGATTTTGTTGTCGATCAGAGTGCTACTCGCCTCGCTGCGCGCAGAGGAGCCCGGCAGGATGCTGGAAAAAAATCCCGATCCCCCGCTCGAATCATCGTCGCCGCTACATCCCGCCGCCAACACGGCGGCCAGGGCCAGCGCAATCACTTGATTGCAGCGGCGATAACCCCCAGCTATTGTGCGGTCCCTAATACCAAAGGTCATGGGTAGTGCCCATTGAAACGCATCGATGCACCCAAAAATGTTGCCCGGTTTCTCGCGGTTTTCTGCGCCGTTCTGATTACGCTGTCCGGTGAGACGTCGGCAAGGGCTATTTCGCTGATTCGCGACACGGAGATCGAAAATACCATCCGGGTGTATTCTCGGCCGATCTTCGAAGCCGCGGGCCTTGAAGCGAGCGACATCCAAATCCACATCGTCAACGACACGACCTTGAATGCCTTCGTCGCCGGCGGCCAGCGTCTTTTCATCAATACGGGCCTGCTCATGCGGGCGGAGCACGCGGGTCAGGTAATCGGCGTCATCGCACACGAAAGCGGCCATATATCCGGCGGCCACCTGGTAAGATTGCAGGAAAGTTTACAACACTCGACCGCGAAATCGATCCTTGCAATGGTGTTGGGCGGCATCGCGGCGGTCGCCACCGGACAGGCCGAAGCGGCCGGCGCCGTTATCGCGGGCGGCGCGACGCTGCAGCAGCGGTCGATCCTCAGCTATACCCGCAGCATGGAACAGGCCGCCGACCAGGCGGCCGTCGTATTTCTGGACGACGCCGGGTATTCCGGACGCGGCCTGCTGCAATTTCTCGGCACGTTGTCCGGTCAGGAACTCCTGTCCTCGGAACGCCAGGACCCCTATTTGCAGTCGCACCCGTTGACCCGGGACCGGATCGAATTCATGCGCAACCATGTCGCGACATCGAGGATTTCGGACAAGCCGCTGCCCGACGATCTCGTACGGGCGCACGAACGGATGCGCGCCAAGTTGAAGGGCTACATAAACCCGCCTTCGCGTACATTGCGCGAATACAAGGCCGACGACCCCGGATTCGCGGCGCGCTACGCCCGCGCCGTCGCGTTCCAGAGACTCTTCAAGATCGACGAGGCGCTCGCGCTGGTGGACGGTCTCCTCGCGGAGTCGCCGAACGATCCTTTTCTTTACGAGTTGAAGGGAGACGTCCTGCAGGACGCCGGGCGCGTTGCCGAATCGATTCCGCCCTACCAGAAGGCCATCGAAATGCTGCCCTGGGCGGCACTTATCAGGATCAACCTGGCGCAATCCCAACTCGAACTGAACGACCAGAGAATGAGCGACGCGGCACTCGAAAACCTGCAGCAAGCGTTGCGCCACGAACCTGAAGTGCCGTTACTATGGCGTCTGCTCGCGACCGCATATGCGCGTGGCGACGATCAGGCGAATGTGATGCTGTCGCTCGCCGAGGAAGCATTGCTCAACGGTAAGAAATCGGAGGCGCGGTACCGCGCGAAACGAGCCATGATGCTGTTTCCGGAAGGTTCCGCCAGTTGGGTTCGCGCGCAGGATATCCAGCAAATAGCTAAAAAGAAGAAGCAATAGTCCGGCAGCGCACCAATGGCCCCGCAGCTGACGCTGCAAACCGCAAGGAATATCAGGTGAAAGCAATTACGGCATTCTGTTTCGGGTTGGTTTTCTTTATCGGACTGACGGGTTCCGCCGCGGCGCAGATCGCCGGCAAGGACAAAGCGGCGGTCCAGGACATCGTCCGCCAATACATTCTCGACAATCCCGAGATCATCGCCGAAGCCCTCGAACGCCTGCAGGAACGCGAACGGTTGGCGAGCGCGGAGGCGCAACGGCTCGCGCTCGCGCGAAGCGCCGCGCAAATCTACCGAAACCCCATGACCCCCGAGCATGGAAACCCCAAAGGCGATGCCGTCGTCGTCGAATTTTTCGATTACCAGTGCGGCTACTGCAAAAGGGCCTTTCCATCCTTCATGAGCGTGATGAAATCGGACAAGAACCTGCGGGTCATCTGGAAGGAATTGCCGATCCTCGGGCCCGTCTCGCGCTTCGCCGCCCGCGCCGCCATGGCCTCCGCCAAACAAGACAAGTATTTCGACTACCATGTCGCCTTGATGACCCTGCGCGGCCGCCTGACGGAGAACCGCGTCATGGAAACCGCGAAAAGGATCGGGCTCGACATGAACCGCCTGATCAAGGATATGGCCGCGCCGCAGATCGACCGCTACCTGGACGAAACGCTTCAATTGGCGGAAACCCTAGGCATAAACGGAACGCCCGCTTTCCTGATCGGCAACCAGTTGGTGCCAGGCGCTATCAGTGCGGAGCAGATGCGCAAAATTATTGCCGATACACGAAAACCGAAGGGTTAACAGCCTAGCGTTCGGCCAAATTCTCGATCGCGACCGGTTCGATGGCGTCGGCGGGCGTGAAGCCGAATATCCGGCCGTAGAAATAGAGCTCGCCGTCGAGCGCGCGCTTCATGTTGACGGCCTGCCGGAAGCCATGACCTTCGCCTTCGAAAGGGCAATAGGCGACCGGCGTCCCTTTCTCGCGCAGGACGGCGACCATCGCCTCCGCCTGATTGGGCGGCACGACCTTGTCGTCGAGACCTTGAAAAAAGATGACCGGGCAGTCGAGCCTGTCCGCGAAATGGATCGGTGACCGGGCACGATAGAGGGTTTCGGCTTCGGGCCAAGGACCGACGAGACGGTCCAGGTAGCGGCTCTCGAACTTGTGCGTATCGGTGGCGAGGGCCGACAGGTCGCCGATCCCGTAATGGCTGGCGCCGGCCTTGAAGGTGTCGCGGAAGGTCAAGGCGCAGAGCGTCGTGTAACCGCCGGCGCTGCCGCCCGTGATGACCAGCCGGTCGCCATCCGCCCTGCCCTGCGCCACCAGATACTCGGCGCCGGCCACGCAATCATCGACATCGGCCACGCCCCAACCGCCGCGCAGTTTCTCGCGGTAGGCGCGTCCGTAGCCGGTGCTGCCGCGGTAATTCACGTCGAGCACCGCGAAGCCGCGGCTCGTCCAGTACTGGATCTTCAGGTTCAAGGAATCCCCGGTCTGTCCCGTGGGTCCGCCATGGCTCTTGACGATCAGCGGCGGCAGCGCGCCCTCGGGCGCCGCGAAACCGGCGTTCGCCGGCGGATAGAAGAAGCCGTGCGCCTCTTCTCCACCCTCTGTTGGAAACCGGATCGCTTCGGCGGCCGACACCTGTCCCGGATCGATCGCCGCTTCGGTCGACCGGCAAACCGTCGCCATCCCGCCTGTCGACAAATCGAGCGACACAAGCGACGGCGGCGCGGAAGGATCGCCGGCGAGGAAGAACGCACTGCCGTCCGCAACTTTCAAACCGCCGAAACTACAAAATGGCGTTTCCAGCACCGTAAGCGAACCGGCCGTCCGGTCGATCCGTCCCAGCCGCCAGCGCCCGCCCTCGGCATAGGTCGCCACGATCCCGCCGGCCCCGTCGAAGCCGTAAGTGGTCATGCCGAACACCCATTGCGGCAGCCCGAACTCCGCTTCCATCGGACACACCGGTTCCGCCATGGTTCCGTCCCAGCGGTACAGGTTCCACCAGCCGTCCGGATCGGATACGAAGTGCAATACGCCGTCGGGCGACCATTCCGGCTGAAAAACCGCTTCGCCATGGCCGCCCGCGATATTCCGAGGGTTCGCCAAGCTGCCATCCGCCGCGATATCGGCGACCCAAAGGCGGCAGCCGTCCCAAGGCATATCGGGATGGTCCCAGGTCAGCCAGGCGAGCCGCGCGCCGTTCGGGGACAGGCGCGGCGCTGCGTAGAAATCCGCGCCCTTGGCCAAAACCGTAACAGCACCATCGAAGCCGATGGCGACAAGCGTATTCGCCGGTTCGTCGAGGCCTTCCGCATGATCCTCGCGCACCGAGATCACCCTTTGCCGTGCCGTGTCGACACGCATATCCGCATACCGCCAGGGACCTTCCGCCGTCAGCGGCTCCGGCGCGGCGTCCGGAACTTGCCGATAGAGACGCTGATCGGTGGCGTTACAGAAAAACACAACGCCCGCCGACACCGTATAGCTGCCACCGCCATACTCGTGCGCCCGGCTGCGGACGTTGAAGTCGGCGGGTGTCAGATCCGTAACCGCGCCCGCCGCGTCGCGCCGGCGCAGCACGGTGCGTCCCTTTTCCGAAGGCCGCAGTTCGGTCCAATAGAGATCGTCTTCGTCGCAGGAAACCTGGCCCAGCCCCACCGTCTCGCCGACGATCATGTCGGCGGTAATCGACGATCTCCATTCGCCGTAAGGCGCGATAGACTTCTCCGGCATGACGATCTCGCTTCGTTGAAAGACGAGCGATCACTAGCATGCGCGCGGGGGCCGTGAAACCTTGACCGGGCCGGTGCGACCGCCGATGTTGGCCGTGGAGGGAATCGATGCCGCCGAAAAGAAATCCGCGAAAGCTCAACAAGCTGCAGCTCAAGACGCTGACCCTGCTGCAGGAACTCGCAAAGCTGCCGGACATGGCGACGCCGAACGCGGAGACCGGCGAGGTCACGATCACCGGTTTCCCGCCGCCGCACGGCAACCATTTCCATCTGGGCCCGTATATCGTGCTCGGCCGCGACGCGTCGGGTCTGCGCAACGAAGCGGTGTGGCGCGCGCTCAACCGCAAGGCGCTCGCCTACGGCACCTTCCCCATCGACCTCACCCTGACCCCTGCGGGCCTCGAATACGAGACCGGCCTGCAAGAAGAGATTCTGCACGGGTCGGATCATTAGGAGCCTGTCCGCGTAATATTCCTTACATAGGTGATTTGGCTCACCTATGAGTTCTCCGGATTGATGATGTTTCGGGAGATGTTGGGTAATTCATGAAAATTCTAGAGATCAGAGAAACCACGGCGGCGCTGTCTTCGACCATGCGCAACGCTTTCATCGATTTTTCCAAGATGACCATCAGCGTCGTCGCCGTCGTGACGGATGTTATGCGCGACGGGAAACCGGTGGTCGGATTTGGCTTCAACTCCAATGGTCGATATGCGCAAGGCGGTGTCTTGCGGGAACGATTGATCCCGCGCCTGTTGGCGGCCGATCCGGACACTCTGTTGGATGCGGGCGGTAATCTCGATCCCGCGAAGACACGCGATTGCATGATGACCAACGAAAAACCCGGCGGCCATGGCGAGCGAGCCTTTGCCGTGGGCGCGTTGGACGCAGCGATCTGGGATGCCGTCGCCAAGTTCGAAGAAAAACCGCTCTATCGCGTATTTGCCGAGCGCTTCAACGATGGCCGCTTTGACGAACGCGTGCCGGTCTATCCGGGCGGCGGTTATTACGACCCCGAGAAGGGCTTGGATGGCCTGAAGGCTGAAATGCAGGGCTACCGCGACGCCGGTTACACACTCATGAAAATGAAGGTTGGCGGCGCGCCGCTGTCGGAAGATCTGAAGCGCATCGAAGCGGTTTTGGAAGTGGTGGGAGAAGGCGAAAATCTGGCTGTCGATGCCAATGCGGCATTGAACCTCGATGAGGCCATTGTCTACGCCGGCGCGATGACGCCCTATGACCTGGCATGGTTTGAAGAGCCCCTTGACCCGCTCGATTATACCGCTCATGCAGAGCTGGCGGCGGCGGCCAATATGCCTTTGGCAACGGCGGAAAACCTGTTCTCCAAAATTGATGCGGTGAATTTGATCCGCCACGCCGGGCTTCGGCGCGACCGCGACTGGCTGCAGTTCGATCCGTCGCTCTGCTATGGGCCGAGCGAGTTCATCGCCATCGTCAAAATGGCGGAAGAAATGGGCTGGTCACCGCGCCGTCACGGGCCGCATGGTGGGCAACAGTTGGGCCTGCACCTGACAGCCGGGCTGCAATTGGGCGGCACGGAAACCTATCCGCTCGTGTTCCAGCCATTCGGCGGCTTTGGCGACGATGCGGTCATCGAGGGCGGCTTGGTGCGGTTGCCCGACGCGCCGGGGCTCGGCGTCGAGGCCAAGTCGGAACTTTATAATTCGGTCTTGAAGCCGTTGGT
>CAYLTU010000228.1:0-9193 GCA_964386465.1 uncultured Rhodospirillaceae bacterium | reverse complement strand
AAACAAATTCCGGCGCTCATGGAGCGCGAAGAAGAAGCGGCCCCCAATCGAGCACCCCAATTGGCCCGAAAGCTGGCACTTCCGCGTGTTTCCAAGCCGGCGGCACAAGTCGACAGTCTAGGCGCGGAAGGCCAGTACGATATTCTGAAATGGAATCTGGTCGCCTACCGCGCCGGAAATGTGGACGAGGTTCGTGCGGAGCACGGCCATGTGTCGAAAGATGGCCGGCTTACACTGTCGAAGGGAGATCGTGTTCTCCTTTCTGGATGGGCGGGACACCCCGCCTATGGGGTGCGGTTTCGCGACGTGCTGTTTTCCCTTTGCGGAAAGGTCGTTGGCCGGGCATCGATTCAGGGCGCGCGCGCGGATGTCGCCCGCGCCGTCCATCGGAATCTTGGAAGTTCCGGCTGGGCTGCAAAGCTTGCCGCCGACCATCTGCCGCGCTGCAAGGAGCAGGTGTTGCAGGCATGGGGAGTTGCGCCGATTGGCTTGAATATCTTTCCGCTTTCCGGAAAGACCGTTCTCTCGTTCGTAGGGGCTGCCGGGCCGGCAATTGATTTGTATCGCACGCGGACGGCGTTGTTGACGCCGGCGCGGAATGGCAAGGCGCTTTTAAGGAAGATCAAGGTTCGCGCGTCGGCCGTCCGACTGCGGAAATGCGGCGATTCCACCTGTGATGTCGTGGGTAAAATTCCGGCCGGCCTGCATGAGGGGTTTGTCCTGGAAACCACGGACGGTTGGACCCTGTTCCAAATCGGCGATGCCGTTGGCTGGGCCAACGATCGGTTTCATACCATTCAGTAGCGCCCACCAGGGCTAGGCCTTTGAGCCGTCGGTCCCGGGTGCTAGTCTCGCTCCGCATCGGGCTTTCCAGCCGATGCTGGATACCCAATGTCATAGGGAGATTCGGGATGAGCAAGGCCCTTGAGGGCGTCCGCGTCATCGACATGACGCACAATCAGGCCGGACCCGCCTGCACGCAGATCCTCGCGTTTCTTGGCGCGGATGTGATCAAGCTGGAGCATCCGAAAGGCGGCGACGTGGCGCGGGTCGTGCAGCGCGACCAGGATAGCGACAGCCTGTTCTTTCTTATTCTCAACGCGAATAAGCGCAGCCTGACCCTCGATCTGAAGACAGACGAGGGCAAGGCGTTGTTCAAGAAGGTGATCGCGGAATCGGATGTCTTGGTGGAGAATTTCGCGCCTGGTGCTCTCAATCGCATGGGGCTTGGTTACGATACGCTGTCGAAGATCAATCCGCGGCTGATTTATTCGACGATCAAGGGTTTTGGTACTTACGGACCTTACAGTGATTTCAAGAGCTTCGAGCCGATTGCTCAAGCAATGGGTGGGGCGATGAGTGTCACCGGTTTCCCGGAAAATCCGCCGACCTATGTCTGGCCGGCTATCGGCGATTCCGGTACCGGCATGCATATGACGATCGGGATCCTGGCGGCGCTGCAGCAACGGCACGCGACGGGGCGCGGCCAGCATGTCGAAGTGTCGATGCAGGATTCTGTGGTGAACATCATGCGGGTCGCGCTGCGCGACCATCAGCGCTTCAACACGCCGAAAATGCGCGTCGGCAATCAGCTCGGCGACAATGTGCCAGGCTCGACTTACAAGTGCAGCCCCGGCGGTCCGAACGACTACGTCTTTATCTTTGCCCAGCAGCAGATGTGGCCGGCTTTCGCCGAGGCGATCGGGCGGGCGGATCTGATTGACGATCCCAAATTCGCGACCCATGCGGCGCGCTGGGAGAACCGCGAGGATCTCAATCCGATCATCGAGGAATGGACCAGCCAGCGTACCAAACACGAGGTGATGAAGCTGCTGGGCGATGCCGGCGTGCCGAGCGGCGCCTGCCAGGACACGGGCGAAGTGCTCGAGGATCCGCATCTGGTGGCGCGCGAGATGATCTTGGATATCGACTATCCGCTGCGCGACGGCCTCTACAAGACAGTCGGGTGCCCGGTCAAGCTGTCGGATTCGCCCGCCGAGATCACCCGACCGCCGGAACTTGGCGAGCATAGCGGGGAATTGTTGCAGGATCTCGCGGGCGTGTCCCCCGCCGACGTTGAGAAACTGCGCGAGGATGGCGTCATTTGACGCAGGCGGGGGTCTAGGAATAACGGCGGTCGATGCGCTAGATTGCCGCCAACGGTTTTAGGTACCCAGCGCCGGCGCGCCAACGTGCCGGCGTTCACAACATACAAGGAGATAAGGATGGGTAAGGTCACAGGGGCCATGTTGATGGCGCAGAACCTCAAGAAGCATGGCGTGGATTACATGTTCGGGATCGTCGGTTTCCCCGTGCAGCCGATCGCCGCCGCCGCGCAGGAAGTCGGCATCAAATATGTCGGTATGCGGAACGAACAGGCGGCATCCTATGCTGCGCAGGCAGTCGGCTATATGACGGGCCGCCCGGGTGCTTGCCTGACGGTTTCCGGTCCGGGCGTGATCCACGCCTTTGCGGGATTGGCCAACGCGAAGGAAAACTGCTGGCCGATGATCCTGATCGGTGGCGCTTCCGCGGTCAGTCAGAACGGCATGGGCGCGTTCCAGGAAGAACGCCAGGTCGAACTGGCGGCGCCGTATTGCAAATATTCCCACGCGGTCGAGAATCCCGCGCGTGTCCCGTATTACGTAGAACAGGCGGTTCGCCATTCGATCTACGGGCGTCCGGGCGCGGTGTATCTCGATATGCCGGATGATATCATCCTGGGCGAAGTCGACGAGGCGGATGTCGTCGAGTATCCGGCACTTCCGGAACCGCCCCGCACGCAGGCGATGCCGGAAAACGTCGAGGCGGCGCTGGATCTGCTGGAAACGGCGGAAAATCCGCTCGTCATCGCCGGCAAGGGCATGGCTTGGTCGCACGCGGAAGACGAGGTCCGTGACTTCATCGAACGGACCCAGCTTCCTTTCCTTGCGACGCCGATGGGTAAGGGCGTGATGGACGACGATCATCCGCTGTCGGTCGGCGCTGCGCGTAGCCTGGCGCTGCAAAAGGCCGACGTCATCTTCCTGATGGGCGCGCGGTTGAACTGGATCCTGCATTTCGGTTTGCCGCCGCGCTTCAACAAGGACGTCAAGATCATCCAGCTCGATATCGCGGCTGAGGCGATCGGCACCAACCGTCCGACGCAAGTGCCTTTGGTCGGCGACGGCAAGGCGATCATGGGGCAGGTCAACAAGGCGCTGGAAAGCCGCCAGTGGTTCTATCCCAAGGACACGCCATGGCGCGCCGCCATCGCGGAAAAGGCGGCTGATAACGCGGCGATGATCCAACCGATGTTCGACGACAATTCCACGCCGACGAACTACTACCGCGCACTGAAGGACATCGTGCCGTGGATTCCGGAAGACGCGATCATCATTGGCGAAGGCGCCAACACGATGGATATCGGCCGGACCCAGCTACAGAACAAACGGCCCCGCGAACGTCTGGACGCCGGCAGCTACGGCACCATGGGTATCGGCATGGGCTTCGTCGTCGCGGCGTGCGTCGCGAATCCGGACCGGCCGGTGGTCTCCGTGTCAGGCGACTCGGCGATCGGGTTCTCCGGCATGGAAATGGAGACGGCTTGCCGTTTCAAGCTGCAGTGCAAGATTGTCGTCCTGAACAATGGCGGCATCGGCGGCGGCATCCCGGAACTCAACGAGGATCCCTACAAAACGCCGCCGCCATACCTCACCGTCGGCGCGCGCTACGACAAGATGATGGAAGCGTTCGGCGGCTTCGGAGCGTTGGTCAATGACCCGGCGGATTTGCCGGCGGCGCTTGAAGAGGCAATGGCGTTCGACGGTCCGGCGCTCGTCAATGTGATCCTTGATCCTGCGGCTGGCCGCAAGCCGCAGGAGTTCAAGTGGCACACCTGATTTCGGGCCCTCGGGCCTGAAACGGTTGGGGAGTGGCGTGAGATCGAGAGGGGAGGCTCTCTTGCACCATTTCTCCGCTTGCGGGAGAGGGGTCGTATGACCCTTCTCCCGCAGGCGTATTGGCCTGGTGTGATGGTTTGTTAAGAGGAAATGATCGATGACATGGCAACCGGAACTCGACGAGCTGAAGCGGCGTGAGCGTTTCGCCGAACAGTTGGGCGGCGAAATGCGGGTCCAGCGTCAGAAGGACGGCGGCCGTTACACGATCCGCGAACGTATCGATTTGCTCGCGGACGAGGGGTCGTTTCACGAGGTCGGCAAGATCGCCGGCATGGCCGAATATGACGGCCGCAACGATCTGGAAAGTCTGACCGCGTCCAACTTCGTATTCGGACGGGCAACGATCGAAGGGCGGCCGGTGGTCATCGGTGGCGACGATTTCACGGTGCGCGGCGGTTCCGCAGACGCGACGATCAAGGAAAAGCACCAGATGTGCGAGCGCATGGCCAATGAACTACGCCTGCCGCTCTTGCGTCTCGTTGAGGGTTCAGGCGGCGGCGGGTCGGTCAAGACGATCGAAACCACGGGTCGCGCCAACGTGCCTGGCGTCGCAGGGTGGGAAGTCGTTGTCGAGAACATGGGAACCGTGCCGCGCGTGGCGCTTGGCCTGGGTTCGGTCGCGGGTCTCGGCGCGGCGCACCTGGCGGCCGCTCATTACGCCGTCATGATCAAGGAAAAGTCCGCCCTGTTCGTCGCCGGGCCGCCTGTGGTCGAACGCACGGGTCAGAAGCTGACGAAGAACGAACTCGGCGGGTACAAGATCCAGCTCAAGGCTGGCGCCGTCGACCATGCGGTCGATACGGAGGAAGAGGCCTTTGAATGCGCGCGGCGGTTCCTTTCCTATTTGCCGACGTCCGTCTATGAGTTGCCGCCGCGCGGTCCGCAGGATGACGACCCTAACCGGCGAGCCGATTGGTTGATCGACGCGATCCCGCGCGATATCCGCAAGGTTTACAAGATGCGCCCGATCGTCGAGGCGGTCGTCGACGAAGGCTCGTTCTTTGAGTTCGGGCGGATGTATGGCCGCTCCGTGATTACCGGCTTCGCGCGTCTGGATGGTTGGCCCGTCGCGCTGATGGCGAGCGACCCCTATTCCTACGGTGGCTGCTGGACGGCGGACACCTGCAGGAAGGTTGAAAAATTCGTCGACACGGCGGAAACCTTTCATCTGCCGGTCGTCTATCTGGTCGACTGTCCGGGCTTCCAGATCGGCAAGCAGGCCGAGGAACTGGGTACGATCAAGGAAGGCGTGCGGGCCATGAGCGCGATCTGGCAGACGACGATGCCGTGGTGCGCGATGATCGTCCGCAACGCGTTCGGGGTCGCCGGTGCGGCGCACAAGAATGGCGGGCGCTTCTGCACGCGCTATGCCTGGCCGTCGGGCCGCTGGGGTTCCTTGCCTCTGGAAGGCGGAATCGAAGCGGCGTACCGTGCCGACATCAACGAGGCAGATGACCCGCAGGCGAAACTGCAGGAGATCGAGGACCGCCTCAACAAACTCCGTTCGCCGTTCCGCTCGGCGGAAAGCTTCTGGATCGAAGAAATCGTCGATCCGCGCGATACGCGAGCCCTACTGTGCGATTTCGCGAATACGGCCGCACCGCTCCGCGAACCGGGGCGGAGCTTCCATATGATGCGGCCGTAAGGAAACTATTGGGTCGATTAGCCTGCCTGACCGGCCGGGCTGAAATTCTTGACGATCCGTTTGGCGCCGCGCATCGCTTTCATCGCATCCTTGGGGCGTACCGCGATAGTCGTTTTCAAGTCGGTGACGCCGCCGGAAGCGGCCGCCGCCAAGAGGGCCGCCATGGTGTCGGTTTCGTTCTTGCCGCGTCCGCCCTCGATAACGACCAGGAAATCGTACTCGCCGAACGTGACGTAATAGTCGAGCAGTTTGCCGCCGGCTGCTTTCGCCAGGGCAGCGACCGCCACCGACCTATCCTCTGCCTTGTTGATCATTCCGGCCAACGCCTGATCGGTGTAACGCCCTTGCGTGATGTAGATCGTCATGCTTTTACCTCCCCGTTAGGTTGGCTGTATTTCGTTGCGGTCCGTCAAGTGGCAACCTTAGCGCAGTTCGGGTATTTGTCGATTCTTCTTGCAATCTCGGGGCGAGCGAAGTTTTAAGCTGACTGTTCTCCTAGCTTTCGAATTCACGGCGACCGCTGTGTGACCTGTAGCCCATTGCCAGGGCGTAGGCTTGCCAGGCGATGAGTTGACTGGCGGCATGTGTCAGGTTGCAAGAGAGAGCAACACGGTACCGCAGGACCGAATAAGAATCCAGATGGGCGTATCCGCCCCGGGCCGCGATTGCGCGCCATTTTGTGCTCGCTTCGATAGCCTGTATGGCCCAGCGTCGATGCGCGCGTACCCGGTTCAGCGCGGCTCGGCGAGCCGGTGGCGCGACGTACAGAACGGCATCCCGTTCCGATCCTGGGATTGGGCCGTTGTAGCGGTTCTCCAGCGCGTGGAGCCGTTCCAGCCGCGACGGCATGTTCACCCTCCTGAAGTGGGCGAACCATATTAATAGGATTTATCCTATTTACAACAACGCTGAATTACGGATGTCTTCACAAACGTTCCCATCGACCCACGACGCGGCCGATGATCGTGACCTCGTCGACGGTGCGTTCGTAAGGCGGGTATGACGGGTTGCTGGAGCTGATTCGGACGGTCGGCGGCTCCGAGCCTTCGAGAAACTCGAGACGTTTGGCGACCAGACCGATGCCGTCGAACAGGATGAAGACGCCCGGCGGCGAGGGCTCGGTGCGGCCGACATGCACGATCACCTTGTCGCCCGAGCGTAGTACACCCTCCATGGAATCGCCATCGATGGTGATGATGCGAAGTTCGGAGACCGAGGCACGCAGCTCGGTGCGCAGCCACAATTCGGGGAACGACCAGCCGCCGAGTTCCGGTTCGTCCGAAACCTCCGCGCCGCCGCCGGAAGAGGCGCGAACGCCCAGCTCCATGACCATCGCGCGGTGGGCCGCGACAGGAAGTGCTGTCTGTGCCGGTGCCGCGTCCGTGGCGAAATCTGGGGGGAAATCCGGCGTGTTACCCAGGTGGTGCGGTGCGCGCAAGGTCTGCTGGTCGATCTTCAAAAGGGTGGCGAGCCTGACCCGGTCGTCTTCGTCCAATTTCTGCGGTGAGTTGTACCAGACGAACTGATGCAAATAGGTCTCGTTGCGGTCCAGCGCCAGAGACAGGCTCTTCAACGTCGTGCCGCGCATCGCCGCGTCGTCGAGCCGGGACAGGATCACCCGGCGCGGGATGTCGAGATCTTCGAAGGCGGTTCGTTGTTTGGCCATAGCAGCATTGTTTCCCAATCGATAGGAAGAAGTCAATAGGAATATGCCTGTTGAAAAATAGGAAATAACCCATTATATAGGAGACATGACCGAGCGAAAGAAAAGGCGTCACAAGCCGCGAAAGAAAGGGCCGCCCGCGGAGTCGGGCCGTCCCGCCGGCGATGTTCCCGCCATCCGCACCTGTTTGTGCTGTGGACAGAGATTCAAATCCAACGGCTGGGGCAACCGCATGTGCCCGCCCTGTCTGGAAGCGCCATGGCGGGATTCCTGGCTTTGAAGACCGCACTCCGCGCCGCCGCGCCACACGCTGCCTTACCATCGGAGGAGGCCGAAGCGGCACTCTCGCGGGCGCTCGATGGGCGGCGCTTCGACGACCCGGCCTCCGAGAAGGACCGGGTCGCTCTGCTTCGGGTCAATGTCGTCGATCCCAGCGATAACCACGAAAACTGAAGGAACCAGCGATGCCGCAGCGCGCCAAGCGCAAGTCCCGTATGCAGAATCCGGAAACCGTATCGCCAAAACAATACAGCGATTTCGGTCCCGTCGAGCGTGCTCGGCAGGGCCCGATGACCATAGAGGCGGTGCCGCCGGACGCGGAAGACGCGGGGAACCGTGTCCGTGTCCGCGCGATCGAGATCGACGATCCGCTCTATGTCTACCGCCGCAACCGCGTTATCTCCGTCCTGCAGCGCGACGCGGGCCTTATCCTGCGCGAGCTCTGGAACCGCACGGGCCGCGAACCCCGCGTCGTGGCGCCCTACCGGGAAATGGGCACGCGCGGCAGCGCCGAGGGCGTCCAGGTTGCGTCCGCCGAACACCACCGCCGTTTCGTCGAAGCCATGCGTGCCGTCGGCTCGATCGGTTCCGATACGGTGGTGAGCGTCGTGTGCATGCAGGACTTCATCCCGCGCGGTCATTACGAAATCCTTCGCAGGGGGCTCGACATTTTGGTCAAACGGTTCGGGCTGTGCGGCGGATAGGCGATACGGCTCTCTAAAATGGCTGCCGGTCGAAATTGATCCTGCTCATTGCGCGGTTCATGCGATCGGTTGCAGATGCGCTCTAATTGGCACCGCGGAGAAGGAAATTGCGATGACCCCACCGATTAGCCGGTACCCCGTGCCCGACATCGTCGAATTGCCCGATGACATCAGGGACAAGGTGCTCGCGGTGCAGGAAAAGGCGGGGTTCGTTCCGAATGTCTTCCTGGCGCTGGCCCACCGGCCGGAAGAATTCCGGGCTTTCTTCGCCATGCATGATGCGCTGATGGAAAAGCGCGATGGCGGTCTTAGCCCGGCGGACCGCGAGATGATCGTTGTCGCCGTGTCGGCCGACAATGATTGCCAGTACTGCGTTGCCGCGCACGGTGCGATCCTTCGGATTCGAGCGAAGAACCCGTATGTCGCCGACCAGGTCGCGGTCAACTATCGCAAAGCCGATATCACGGAGAAACAGCGAGCCATGTTGGACTTCGCGCTGAAGGTCTCGAACGACGCCGGTGCCATCGGCGAGGACGATTTCGAACTTCTGCGAGGGCAGGGCTATTCGGACGAGGATATCTGGGACATCGCCGGGATCGCGGCCTTCTTCGGGCTCAGCAACCGCATGGCCAATTTCCTGGCGCTACGCCCGAACGATGAATTTTACGCCATGGGGCGTTAGAGGTCATTATTGATTCGCCTACGGCACGGGCTCGATATCCTGGCGAAGCAAAATGGGTTGGAAAGTAAAACTTGTTGAAAACCAGCACTAATCGTAATAATGGCTATAATAGCTGTTCAACCGTATATAGAGAGCAATGACCGCTGAAATAGCAATTCTTAATAAATCTGCCGTTGCGCTGGCTGCAGATAGTGCCGTTACAATCGGTGAAGGCGGATCAGCGAAAATTTAGTCGGTCGTGAAGAATACGGATTTTCAGGCCAATTGCGCGAATTTCGG
>CAYLTU010000227.1:0-9230 GCA_964386465.1 uncultured Rhodospirillaceae bacterium | reverse complement strand
CGGCGCGCTCGGAAAGCCAATCCACGATCTTGCCTTTGCCTTCATCGCCCCATTGTGAGCCGACGACCACAACATTTGTCATTGCTGGTAATACTCCTTCAATCGACGTCCAGCGATACGGCCCGCCCGTTTTCGAGTGTATGGGTACACCCTAGCCGCCGCGCTTCCTGTCTGGCGTCATCCGCCGGCAAGAGACCCGCGACGCCGATCCATCCTTCACTTCGGATCGCCGCAGCCTGATCCGACGGCAGGCCGAACGGCAGGAACACGCGCGCCTGATCTTGCGGATCGGGTACCGCGCGCATGATGCTATCGAGAAACAATGAAAACCCGGTTGCCGACTCATTCGCTCCGGCGCAATAGCGGCCGCCGCGTCCGATTTCACCACGAACGCCCCGGGCAAAGAGCGTAAAGCTCAAACCGGTATGATATTCAAACCCGCGATGCTCCACGGGATCGATCGTGATCATGATGTTGGGCAACGCCGCCTGCACGAGATCGACGACATCGGTCAATCGTTGCCGCTCATCTTTTGCCGGAAACGGCAAATCGATGGCCGCCAATCGGGCAAGCGACTCAGAAGCGGGACCGGCCGCGCGGAGCAATGCTGAAAACAGGGCGCTGCCCTCACCCATCGCTCCGACCGCTTCCACGTCCTTGCGATCCAATGCAAGACGGAGATCGGAAACGGCCGTTTCGTCCAGTTGCATGCTCTCGCAGAGTCCGGGCACAAGGGTCGGTAGAGTTATATCAACCGAAATGTCGGAAACGCCTGCATCGCTGAGCGCCGTGGCGGCCAGCGAGATGACTTCCGCGTCGGCAGCCGGATCCGACGCGCCGATCAGCTCGACGCCGGCCTGCCGGAATTCGCGCTCCGGGCGCAGCTGACTGCCACGCACGCGAAGGACCTGACCAGCATAGGCAAGCCGTAGCGGACGGGGTGCATTGGTCAACCGCGTGGTCGCTATCCGCGCGACCTGAAGGGTCATATCGGCGCGTACCCCCATCATGCGCTGGCTAACGGGATCCATGAGCCGGAACGTCGCATTCGCGATCGACGCGGCCGCGCCATGCAGAAGCGTGTCTTCGAACTCGACCAGGGGCGGCGTAACACGATCGTAGCCGTAGCGACCGAACGACCCGAGCAGCCGCGCGACGATGTCGGCCTCGTAGCCCGCATCCGGCGGCAAGCCGTCGCGCAGTCCGTCAGGCAGCAATGCTCTGTTACCAACTTCAGTCATTGAAGCGCCGTCGTCGATTTCATTCATTCCCCGCTGAACGCGGTTTGGTAGCGGGTTTGCGCCTGCGGAGCAAGCGCGTTGGCACGCTATCTTCGGATCACGACCAACGCGCCATTTTCGAGCCCGAAAACGAGCTCCGTAACCCCTTTGCCATTGAGGTCCGCGGCGACGATCGAGGTTACGATCGCCAATTGCCGCCGCATCGCGGTTCGGCATCACGGTCAAAACGAACCGCTGACCCTGCAACGTGAGTTCCAACCATTTGTCGCCAGCGAGAACAATCACACGACCGGTGTTGCCGTCACGCCGGACATCCCAAAGTCCGTCGACCATCGCAACGGTCTCAGATGTCCAGTTCAGGCTCGCCGAATGACCACATCCCACCGTCGCGACGCTTACGATCGCCCCCAGGAGCGGGGCGCTAAAACGCAAGCTGTTTCACCTGCACGATGTTTGGCAGACCGCGGACCGTATCGAGCACAGTAGAATTCAGCGGCTGATCGATACGCAGCAGGGCGATGGCGTCGCCACCCTCGCTGGTCCGGCCTAGATGGAATGTCGCGATGTTAATACCTTCATCGCCCAAGGTCCGCCCCAGATCGCCGATCACGCCGGGTTTGTCATGGTTGGTGATATAGAGCATGTGCGGCGCCAGTTCGGCCTCGATTTCGATTCCCTTGACGTCGACAAGGCGGGCCCGATTGCCGCCGAACAAGGTACCGGCGACGCTTCGCGATTGGCGCTCCGTTTTTACGGTCACCCGGATCAAGGTTTCATAATTCCCCGGTTGCTCGTTTTTGGTTTCCGTCACGCTGATATTTCGGTCGCGCGCGATTGACGGCGCGCTAACCATGTTGACGGCGTCCAGCATCGGGCTCAGCAGCCCGGACAACAATGCGGATGCGAGCGGCCGCGTATTCAACGTCGCGACATGGCCTTCGAAATCGATCGTGACGGCGACGATCCCGCTCTCGGTAAGCTGTCCCGCAAAACTGCCAAGCTGCTCGGAGAGCACCATGTAGGGCCGCAGTTTGGGCGCTTCTTCAGCACTGACGGACGGCATATTGATTGCGTTGGTCACCGCACCGGTCAGCAGATAATCGACCATCTGCTGCGCCACCTGCAGCGCGACCTTTTCCTGTGCCTCCGTCGTCGCGGCGCCCAAATGCGGCGTGCACACGACGTTCTCACGGCCGAACAGAACATTCTCGCGCGCCGGCTCTTCGACGAAAACGTCGAAGGCCGCTCCCGCCACGTGTCCTGAATCGAGCGCCGCCGCGAGGTCTTCCTCGACGACCAGCCCGCCACGGGCGCAGTTTATGATCTGCACGCCGGGACGCATCTGCGCGATAGCGGCGGCATCGATGATACCTCTCGTCCCATCCGTCAACGGCGCGTGCAAGGAGATAAAGTCGGCACGGGCGAACAGGTCCGACAGATCCAGTTTCTCGACGCCCAAATCTTCCGCCCGCTCCGGCGACAGGAATGGATCGTGAACAACGACCTTCATACGAAGCCCATGCGCGCGATCGGCAACGATGGAACCGATATTCCCGCAACCGATCAGCCCCAGCGTTTTCCCCTCGATCTCACGCCCCATGAAGCGCGACTTTTCCCACTTCCCTGCCTGTGTTGAACCGTTCGCGGCGGGCAGTTGCCGCGCCAACGCGAACATCATCGCGATCGCGTGCTCCGCAGTCGTCGTCGCATTGCCGAAGGGCGTGTTCATCACGACAACACCGTTTTTGGTCGCCCCCGCAGTATCTATGTTGTCCACACCGATGCCGGCGCGGCCGATGACCTTAAGACGCTCCGCCGCGGCAATCACGTCCGATGTCACCTTCGTCGCCGAACGCACGGCCAGCCCCTCGTACTCTCCAACGCGCGCGATCAACTCTTCAGGGGACAAGCCGGTTTCGAAATCGACTTCGATACCGTTCTCTTTGAAAATGTCGACGGCTTGCGGACTGAGTTTGTCCGATATCAGAACTTTGACCATTGATTTGAACCTTGCCTTATTCCGCAGCTGCGGATTGGTATCCTTCGTTATGCGCCCAATCCAACCATGGCAGCAGGGCTTCGATATCGGCTGTTTCAACAGTTGCACCGCCCCAAATCCGCAGGCTCGGAGGTGCATCGCGATATCCGTCGATATCGTAGGCGACCGTCTCTTCTTCAAGGCGTTGCGCGATGCGCCCCGGCATTTCCGCGCCGTCTCCCGGCAGTTCGAGGCAGATCGACGTGCAGGAACGCGTCGCCGGATCTTTCGCCAGGAAACGGACCCAGTCGGTTCTTTCGACCCAGGACTCGATCGCCTGGAGATTGTCCTTCGACCGGTCGATCAATCCGCTGAGCCCGCCGACGGACTCCGCCCATTTCAAGGAATCGAGGCAATCCTCCACCGCCAGCATCGACGGCGTGTTGATCGTCGCCCCCTTGAAGATGCCTTCGTTCAGCTTACCGCCCTTTGTAAGCCGGAAGACTTTCGGCAGCGGCCGCGGCGGCGAATAGGATTCAAGCCTCTCCACGGCGCGTGGCGACAGTGCCAGCATGCCGTGTGCTGCCTCACCGCCCAGGACCTTCTGCCAGGACCAGGTCGCGACGTCGAGCTTCCGCCACGGCAATTCCATCGCGTAAACGGCGGATGTCGCGTCGCACAACGTCAAGCCGCCACGGTCATCGGCGATCCAGTCGCCGTCAGGTACGCGGACACCGCTGGTCGTACCGTTCCAGGTAAAAACGATATCGCGGTCGCAGTCGACCTGGCTCAAATCGGGAAGCAAGCCGTATTCCGCTTCGCATAGCCGCACATCGTCGAGCTGCAATTGTTTGGTCATGTCGTTGACCCAGCCGGCCCCGAACGATTCCCAGGCCAGCATGTCGACTCCCCGGGCGCCGAGCATGGACCACAGCGCAATTTCGACCGCGCCGGTATCCGATGCGGGCACGATCCCCAGGCGGTAATCATCCGGAATACCCAGAATCGATCGGCTACGCTCGATCACTTCCGCCAGTTTCGCCTTGCCAGGCGCCGAACGGTGCGACCGGCCGACCACGGCATCCGTGAGCGCCGCAGGGCTCCAGCCCGGTCGCTTCGTGCAAGGGCCTGATGAGAAATTGGGATTATTCGGGCGAACCGTCGGCATACCCATCGGATGATCCTTTCATACTCCGCCGCGCCTGTTGCCGGGTGGAACGGCGGGCGGGAGATTAAGCATCGCAATGCACCGGGTCAACGACCATTATGTTGCAACGCAGCATACCATTTTCACAACAGAACATATTGATTCTGAACAGTTTGCTTGCATAGGGTACTGTCACTAACGTGGCGAAAATCGAAGAAAGCGGATGTCCGTCCCTCAAATTTACATTTTTGCGGTTTTGGCGGCGACGCTGTCTCTTTTCATCTGGGGACGGTGGCGCTACGACATTGTCGCGTTAATGGCGCTGCTTGCCGTCGTCCTCGGCAGCCTGATACCGGCGGCAAAGGCCTTCAGTGGCTTCGGGCATCCGGCCGTCATCACCGTCGCCGCGGTTCTCGTCATCTCGAGAGCGATCCAGAATTCGGGCCTGATCGGCTGGCTTGCCCGGGGCCTTGGCGCGTTCAACCGCGGCCCCAACTTTCAGACCGGCGCCGTCGTCGTCCTGGTCGGCATCCTGTCCGCCTTCATGAACAATGTCGGCGCCTTGGCGCTCCTGTTGCCCGTCGTTATCCAGACGGCGCGACAATCGGACCGGTCACCGGCCGAATTGCTCATGCCGCTGTCATTCGGATCACTATTGGGCGGTCTCGTCACGCTCATCGGTACACCGCCGAACATCATTATCGCGACCTATCGCGGCACGCTCGGTGACGCGCCGTACAGCATGTTCGACTTCACACCGGTCGGCCTGATCATCGCGCTCGCCGGCGCGGTCTTTATCGCTCTGGGCGGGTGGCGTCTGATCCCGGCCCGTAAAGGCCAGGGGGCAAATGGCGACGGCCTGTTTCACATAGAAGGATACATCACCGAGGTCATCGTACCGCGCAAGTCCGGTCTGTCCGGGACATCGATAGGAGATCTGCTTGCGCCCGCCGGTGAAGGGGAAATCGTTGCCGTTGCTTTGCAACGCCGCAACCGGCGGCGAATCAAACCGAAACTGAGCGATCCCGTCCGGATTGACGACCGGCTCCTGCTGGAAGGCAGCGCCGAGGCGATCGAGACGATCGTCCATGAAACCGGGCTGCGCCTTGCCGGTTCGACCACGCTCGCTCCGGGCGACCTGGAATCGGACGATGTCCATTTCGTGGAAGCCGTCGTGACGCCAACGTCCCGGCTGGTGCGCCGCACCGTAGCACAGGCGATGTTCGGACGGCGCCATGGATTGAACCTGCTGGCGCTCGCACGGCAAGGCAGGCCGATCCGCGAGGAAATCCGCAAGGTTCGCCTGCGTGCCGGCGACGTGCTGCTTCTGCAGGGCGATGCGGAAGCGATCCCGGAGTCGCTCTCGGCGCTCGGATGTCTGCCATTGGCGGAGCGCGATCTCGCACTGCACCGACTGCCCAGCCCCCTACCTCTGATTATCTTCGCCGTCGCCATCGCCGTCAGTCTGTTCGGCTTGTTGACCATTCCCGTCGCCTTTACGGCGGCAGTCGTAGCGCTGGTCCTGGGCCGTTGCATTAGCCTGCGTGAGCTGTATGGCAGCATCGACTGGTCGGTCATCGTCCTGCTCGCCGCGATGGTGCCGGTCGGAATGGCGGTAGAGAATTCCGGCGCGACGGCGCTCATTGCGGATGGGGTCGCCAGCCTAGCGGATGTCTTGCCGCCCTGGTCGATCGTACTCGTCATCCTGCTCGTCGCGATGGTGCTGTCCGATGTCATGAACAATGCCGCGACAGCGGTCCTGATGGCGCCATTGGCGTTCGGGGTCGCGACGCGTATCGGCGTCAGCCCGGACCCGCTGCTGATGGCCGTGGCCGTCGGCAGCTCTTGCGCCTTCCTAACGCCGATCGGACACCAGTCGAACGTCCTGGTCATGGTCCCGCGGGCTACCGTTTCGGCGATTACTGGCGGATGGGGTTGCCGCTCGAAGTGATTATCGTTGCTGTCAGCGTACCGGCAATCCTGTGGATCTGGCCGCTTTAAAGCCCGTAATACCAGGGTCCGAAAAGACTGAATACGATCCAAAGCAGGAAAATCAACGGCAAGCCGGCGCGCACGAAATCGACGAAACGATAGCGACCGGGACCCATTACCAGCAGGTTGGTCTGGTACCCGACCGGTGAGGCAAAGGAACAGTTCGCTGCAAAGACGACGGCAACGGCGAACGGCTCCACAGGCGCGCCGATGGCATGCGCGACCCCTACGGCGATCGGCGTAAACAGAACAGCCGTCGCCTTCGTGCTGAGCACATTGGACAACAGCGCGACCAGGAGGAAAAACGCGGATAGCACGACGGGGACCGACGAACCGGCGAAAGCAAGTAGCATCGTTTCCGCCAGAAAATCTGCGCCGCCGGTTTCCTGCAACGCCGATCCCAGCGCAAGTGCCGTGGCAATCAGGAAGACCAATTGCCGGTCGAGCGCCCGCATCGCGTCACGAATGTTTATGACGCCGGTCGCGACCATGGCGACCGCACCGGTCAGCGCGGCGATGGCGATCGGCACAACGCCTGCCGCCGCAAGCGCGACCACACAGAAAAATATCGCCCCGGCTCTCTTGGCGTGGTGTGCAGCCGGTAATTTCGCGGCCGACCACTCCATGAGCAGGACATCATGGTTGCCGCGCAGCGCTCCGATATCCTCGGGTAACCCCTGCAGCAGCAATTCGTCACCCGCTTCCAACTGGATCTCCGTCAGGCGCTGGCGCAACAGGTGACTACGGCGCTGTATGCCGATCACGATGCAATGATGAGCATAACGAAAGCGGATCCCTTCGAGCGTTCGGCCGATCATGCTGGAGCCCGGCTTGACCATGGTCTCGGCAAGCATCTGACCGCCAAGCGTCCAGCGCCCAGCCTCTGCCGATCCGTCGGTAAGGCGTGGATGCAACGCGTCGGAGTCCGTCTTTGCGACCTCAGCCAGCACGTCGCGGGTTGCCGCGACTACAAGTACATCGTCCGGTTCCAGTGTTATGTCTTCGAAGGGCGGCAGATAAGCATGCTCTTCCCGCTGCACCATCAAGATCATAATGTCGGGATATTCCGACAGGCGGCCCCCCTCGAAGCCGGCGCCGTTCACTTTCGAATTCGAGGTAACCGTCAACTGGGCGATGAAGCGGCGGCTGTCGCGCGTCAGCGACGACGCCATATCCTCACGGTCCGGCAGCAAAAAGGGTGCCACCGTCAGGAGGTAGATCAACCCCGCTACCGCGAGAACGATCCCCGGCACCGTAAAATCGAAGAACCCGAAAGGCGCTTCACCAAGCTGTACCAGGCCGCTAGACACCAGCAGGTTGGTTGACGACCCGATCAAGGTCGTCATACCGCCGAGCATAGCCGCGAAACTCAGCGGCATCATCAAACGGCTTGGTCGTTTTCCCAAGCGAAGTGCAATCGCCTGCATGATCGGAATGAAGATGACAACGACCGGGATGTTGTTCAGTACGGCGCTCACCACCAGGATAGCGCTCAGCGCCATGACCATGGTCCCGGTCGCGCTGCCGCGCCCAGCGGCTAGGACCATCGCCGCGCCCTGATCCAACGCACCCGTGCGCTCCAAAGCGTCGCCGACCACCAGCAGGGCCAACACGGCGATCAAGGCTGGATTGGCAAAACCCGAAAACAGCGTAACCGCGTCGAGCCGGTTCGCACCGGCCCCGTCAGGCACCGGCAGGATGTAGAATATGACGAGGAGCCCGCATAAAACACCGAGCGAGGTAACCTCAAGCGGAACCTTCTCCGTCGCATAAAGCGCGAGCGAAGCAACGATCAAGGCGAATACCGCCGCCATCTGGAACGTTGCAATTTCCATGACTGCCCGCTGCCCTATTCCGGTTTACCGATCGAATATCGACTGGTTTTGGTTAACGGACAGTTTCCAGCCGGGACCGCAACAGTTCAATCGTCTTTTGAGAAAGGTTCTGAGGCCGCGCGGTCAGCCGATCGCTTCGACGATGGCGTCGCCGAGTTCCGATGTGGTCGCGTTGCCGCCCATGTCCGGCGTCAGCGGCGCACCCCGGTTCGACAGCACGGTTTCGATAGCCTGATAAATCGCCGCACCCGCCTTCGGCGCGCCTACATGTTCCAGCATCATCGCGGCCGACCAGATCTGCCCGATCGGGTTGGCGATCCCTTGTCCGGCTATATCCGGCGCCGATCCGTGTACCGGTTCGAACATCGAGGGATATTCGCGCTCCGGATTGATATTGGCCGACGGCGCCACGGCGATGGTTCCGGTCACGCCCGGGCCCAAATCGGAGAGAATATCGCCGAACAGGTTGCTGCCGACGACGACGTCGAACCAGTCCGGATGCTGCACGAAATGGGCGCACAGAATATCGATGTGATACTGGTCTGTCTTGACGTCTGGATAATCGGTCGCCAGGAGATTAAAGCGCTCGTCCCAATACGGCATCGTATGGACGATACCATTCGATTTGGTCGCCGACGTCAGGTGTTTCTTCGAGCGGCTCGCCGCAAGATCGAAGGCGTAACGCATGATGCGGTCGACCCCCTTGCGGGTGAAGATATTCTCCTGCATGACCATTTCCTGCGACGTGCCCTCGTACATCCGGCCGCCAACCTCGGAATATTCACCTTCATTGTTCTCGCGCACGACATAGAAATCGATATCGCCGGCGACGTAGCCATGCACTGGTGGCGTGATACCAGGCAACAGGCGAACAGGACGAAGGTTCACATATTGCTGGAAAGCGCGCCTAATCGGGATCAGCAACCCCCATAGCGAGATATGGTCGGGAACGCCCGGAAAGCCGACGGCGCCCAGAAAGATTGAATCGTGATCGCGCAGTTGATCCAACCCGTCTTCCGGCATCATCCGCCCGGTCT
>CAYLTU010000226.1:0-9315 GCA_964386465.1 uncultured Rhodospirillaceae bacterium | reverse complement strand
CTTCCTGGATCAGGTCGAGGAATTGCAGGCCGCGATTGGTGTATTTCTTGGCGATGGAGATGACGAGGCGCAGGTTCGCCTCGACCATTTCCTTCTTGGCCCGGCCGGCTTCGCGCTCGCCCTGCTGCACGGTCTGGACGATGCGGCGGAACTCGCTCATCGGCATACGCGCCTCGGCGGCGATATTGGCGATATCGCCGCGCAGATTCTTGATCTCGTCGCGGTGCTTCTTGGCGAACTCCTTCCAGCCCTTCGCCTTGACCCTGGACACGGCGTTCAGCCAGTGCGGGTCGAGCTCGTGGCCGAAATAGCGGTTCAGGAAATCCTCGCGCTTGACGCCGCAACCGACCGACATGCGCATCAGGCGGCCTTCCAGGCCGGTCAGCTTCTTGCTGTAGGCGTAGAGCTGATGGACGAGTTGCTCGATTTTCGCGTTGTTGAGACGGATCTGCTCCATGTTCTCGAGCAGTTCCTTGCGGTGACGCTCATAGGTGCGCTCCGTCGATTTGGAGACCGCTTCGCCCTTCTGCAGCGCCGCCAGCCGTTTGTCCTGGGCGCGGTGCAGCTTGATGTAGGTCGAGGAAATCTTTTCGAACTTGTCGAGCACGTCCGGCTTCAGCGCCTGCTCCATCGCGGCGAGCGACAGCGAGGTTTCCTCTTCGTCGTCGTCATCGTCTTCGCTCTCCTCGGCGTCCTCGGCTTCGCTCTCTTCGGCGTCCTCGGCTTCGAGCGTTTCTTCTTCCTCGCCTTCGCCTTCGTCTTCTTTTTCTTCTTCGTCGGTCGCCCCTGCGACCGCGGGCTGCGCGGTGTTGGCGGGCTGCGCGGTGTTGGCGGGCTGCGCGGCGTTGGCAGCTTTGGCGGCGTTGGCGGCGCCCTCCGGCGTTCCGCCGTACGTCGCGTCGAGATCGATGACGTCGCGCAGCAGCAGCCGGCCTTCGACCAGCGCATCGTGCCAGTGGGTAATCGCCTGCATGGTCAACGGGCTCTCGCAAAGCGCGCCGATCATCTTTTCCCGGCCCGCTTCGATGCGCTTGGCGATGGCGATCTCACCTTCCCGCGACAGCAGCTCGACGCTGCCCATTTCGCGCAGATACATGCGCACCGGATCGTCGGTGCGGCCGATATCCTCATCGGCCAGATTGCCGGCCGCCGCCGGGGCCTCGGCCGCAGGCGGCGTGTCTTCGTTTTCCTCGCCGTCGATGACGTTGATGCCCATCTCGGACAGCATCGTCATCGTATCTTCGATCTGTTCGGAGGAAACCTGATCCTGCGGCAGGATCGCGTTCAGCTCATCGATCGTGATGTAGCCGCGCTCCTTGCCTTTCGCGAGCAGTTTCTTGACTTCCTGCGCGACGCCATCCATGAGCGGGCCGTCGGGAGTGTCTTCCGAATTGTCGTTCGCCTGGACCTGAGCAGTCGCTGCTTTTGTAGCCATTCAGTCTTGTCTCCGATTTTCACCGACGCGCAATCGCCCACGCGACAGCAGATTAGAGCAAATATCCTTTAAAAAAGGTAATCATATTATTCGTCAATATCCGCAAGTTGCCGATCGCTCTCAATCGCGTCGCGCTTTGCCGCGAATGCCCTGGCCAATCCAGCTTCGTCCGCAGACGCCGCCGCCGACCGCCCGAGCTCCGCAACTTCCTGCCTGAGGCGCTCCTGCACCCGCCGGCCGATCAAGTGTTCCAACGCCCGCCGCGCCTCCTCGACATCCGTCTTCGGGTGCGCAAACGGCGCCAGAACCAGGACCTGCTTGTCGAGCACGCCAGCCAGCAGCGATTCTTCGCCACTGTTGGAGAAGTGGGCCCGAATGGCCTCAAGATCAAGATTAGCGCTCCCCGCGAAGAGGTTTTGAAGTTGCTGGCGAAGATTGTCAAGGTCGGGTTCGAATGCGATATCGCCCAGCGTTTCATCGAATATGTCGCGTAAGGGCGGGTGATTGACGAGCGCGGCGAGAATGGCTTGCTGTTCGCGCCGGTTCTGCTGCCGTAAACGGTTACGGATATGCGCGCCCGAATTGCCGCGCGGCGCCGTGTCGCTCCGCCGCGCGCGCCCTTCCGGCCGGAAGGCGGCACGCAGCCGATCCCGGACGGCTTCCCGGTAATAATCGCGCACCGTCGGATCGCCGATTTCGCTGACCCGCTTTTCCAGCCGCGCTTGCAGATCGGCGCGCCGTTCGGGTGTGTCCACCGGCGCGGCGCCCGCTTCCAGGCGCCATAGCACATCCGACAAGGGTTGGGCCGCCTCCAGCAGCTGGCGCATCGCGGTCGCACCCTGCCTCGCGATCAGGCTGTCGGGGTCCTCGCCCGCCGGCAACAGCGCGAAGCGCAGAGACTTGCCAGGCTGCAGCATCGGCAACACCCGTTCGGCGGCGCGTCCCGCCGCGCGCTGTCCTGCCGTATCGCCGTCGAAACACAACACCGGTTCCGGAGCCAGCCGCCACAGCGCACGTATCTGGTCTTCGGTCAGGGCGGTGCCCAGCGGCGCGACCGACGCGGCGATCCCGGCCTGCGACAGGGCGATGACGTCCATGTAACCTTCCGCCACGACGAGTTCGCCCGCATCGAAGCTGGACTGCCGCGCGGCGCCGAAATTGTAAAGATTGCGGCCCTTGTCGAAGAGCGGCGTGTCCGGGGAATTGACGTATTTCGCCGCCTTGGCCTCGCCCATCAGCCTACCGCCGAACGCGATGACCCGGCCGCGCCGGTCGGCGATCGGGAACATCACCCGGTCGCGAAAAAACGGATAGGGCGCGCGGCCGTCGTCGGGACGGCGCAGCAGACCTGCTTCGACGATCTGCGCCTCGGTTGCGCCCTTCGCCTTGAGCGCCACGCTCAACCCGGCCCCGCCGTCGGGCGCGTAGCCGAGCCTGAACCGCGTGATGGTCTCGTCCCGCAGACCCCGGCCGCGCAGATAGTCGAGCGCCGCCTGGCCCGCGGATTCGCCGAGCTGCGCTTCGAACCAGGCGCACGCGGCTTCGACGACATCGTAGAGATCGGCCCGCCGCTTCGCTTCGGCCTGGGCTTCCGGCGTCTCCACCGGGACCTCGAGACCGGCGTCGGCCGCGAGCCGCTCCACCGTTTCGGGAAAGGACAGGCCTTCGGTATTCATGACGAAGGAGATCACGTCGCCATGCGCGCCGCAGCCGAAGCAGTGATAGAAGCCCTTGTCCTCGCTGACCGTGAAGGAGGGCGTTTTCTCGGTGTGGAAGGGACACAGCCCTGTATGTTCGCGCCCCTTGCGCGTCAGCTTTACCCGCTTGCCGACCACATCCGCCAATGCGATCCGTGCACGGATATCTTCCAGAAGCCTGTTCGGGAACGCCACCGGGCCCGCCTCACCACCGTCATTAACCGTTCGGCCGGAACCGGCCGTCACCGCCTTCAGCCCAGATTTTGCTTCGCGATCGCGCCCGCTTTGCCGAAATCCATCTGGCCTGCATAGTTCTGGCGCAAACTCGCCATCACCTTGCCCATCTGCTTCAAGCTGTCCGCCCCAACCTCGGCGATCGCCCCGGCGACCGCCTTTTCGATCTCCCCGTCGTCGAGCTGCTTGGGCAGGAACCGTTCTATAATCTCGATCTCGTTGGCCTCCTGCTCGGCCAGTTCCGGCCGGTTGCCCTGCTCGTACATCTTGATGCTCTCGCGCCGCTGTTTGACCATCGTCTCCAGCATCGGGAGGATTTCCGCATCGCCGAGATCGGAAGTCTCTCCGTCGGCGCGCGCCGCGATGTCCCGATCCTTCAACGCCGCCAATACGAGGCGCAAGGTCGCTATGGCGACCTTATCCTGCGACCGCATGGCGTCTTTCAGCGACTCGCTCAGCGCATTACGCAACATTTTCTGCCCCAGAGTAACCTCGGATTGAAGGATTGATCGGAAACGGTACCCGATCCGTTTCACGATAGCAACTTTGTGGAATTTTATAACATATTGTAAATAAACAATAAAATTAGATAAATTTGCTTGACCCTGGCACGCGATTTGCTTAGAACTCCGGCGGTTTACCGAAGATCGATTGACGCCCGCAGGCCCGGTTCGGCAAATTGTCTTGGCGAATCAGTGCGGTGCGCGCCGCCGATACCTCAGACTGCGATCCCTATATGGCAAAGACCACGATGACGCATGCCACGCCGCCGGAAGGCAGCACGGCGGCGTTGATTCTGGCCGACGGGTCCGTCTTCTGGGGCCGCGGGATCGGCGCGGCCGGCCGTGCGGTCGGCGAGGTTTGTTTCAACACCTCGATCACCGGCTACCAGGAAATACTCACCGACCCGTCCTACGCGGGGCAGATCATCAACTTCACCTTTCCGCATATCGGCAATGTAGGCACCAACCCAGAAGACATCGAAACCGTCACGCCGGCGGCGCGCGGCTGTGTCCTGCGCGCCGACATCACCGACCCGTCCAATTTTCGCGCCGTGCAGCATCTCGACGGCTGGCTGAAAGACCATAATCTTGTCGGGGTAGCCGGTATCGATACGCGACGGGTCACCCGCCGGATTCGCGATCTGGGCGCGCCGAACGGCGTCGTGACCCACGTTCCCGACGGCGCTTTCGACATCGCCGCGCGCGAAGCCGAGGCGGCTGCCTGGCCCGGCCTTGAGGGCATGGATTTGGCGAAGACGGTGAGCTGCACGCAAACCTACGCCTGGAACGAAACCGCCTGGGCGCTGGGCAAAGGCTACGGGACGCTCGACAAACCCCGCTTCCATGTCGTCGCGGTCGATTTCGGCGCCAAGCGGAATATCCTGCGCTGCCTCGCCGAACTCGGCTGCTCGGTGACGGTTGTGCCGGCGACGGCGACCGCGGACGACATCCTGCGGAACGAACCGGACGGCGTCTTCCTGTCAAACGGTCCCGGCGACCCGGCGGCGACGGGCACGTACGCGATTGCCGCGGTCCAGGCCGCCATCGGCAAAGGCATCCCAACCTTCGGCATCTGCCTCGGCTACCAGATCCTGGCGTTGGCGCTGGGCGCGCGTACGGTGAAGATGCATCACGGCCACCGCGGCGCGAACCATCCGGTCAAGGACCTGGAAACCGGCAAGGTCGAGATCACCAGCCAGAACCACGGCTTCATGGTCGATCCCGCAACCCTGCCCGGAAACGTCGTGCTGACGCACAAATCACTGTTCGACGGCACGCCGGAAGGCCTCAAAGTCACCAACAAGCCGGTCTTCGGCGTGCAACACCACCCCGAAGCCTCCCCCGGTCCGCAGGACAGCCACTATCTCTTCGACCGCTTCGTCGCGCTGATGGAATCCCATGCCTAAACGCACCGACATCGAATCGATTCTCATCATCGGGGCGGGGCCGATCGTTATCGGGCAGGCGTGCGAGTTCGATTATTCCGGCACGCAGGCCTGCAAGGTGCTGAAGGATGAGGGCTACCGGGTCGTCCTGGCCAATTCGAACCCGGCGACGATCATGACCGATCCGGGGCTGGCCGACGCCACCTATGTCGAGCCGGTCACGCCGGACACGGTGCGCAAGATCATCGAGCGCGAGCGGCCCGACGCGGTGCTGCCGACCATGGGCGGGCAGACCGGGCTGAACACCGCGCTAGAGCTGGACCGGCAGGGGGTACTGGCCGAGCTGGGCGTGGAGATGATCGCCGCCAAGGGCGACGTCATCGAAAAGGCCGAGGACCGCCTGAAGTTTCGCGAGGCGATGGAGAAGATCGGGCTGGAATGCCCGCGCTCGCGGCTCGTGCGGGACACGGACGCGGCGTACGAGGCGCTTGCCGAGATCGGCCTGCCGGCGATTATCCGGCCCTCCTTTACCTTAGGCGGCACCGGCGGTGGGATCGCATACAATAGCGTCGACTACATGCAGCTTATCGATGGTGGGCTGCGCGCCTCGCCGACTACCGAGGTGCTGGTCGAGGAATCGGTGCTCGGTTGGAAGGAATTCGAGATGGAGGTCGTGCGCGACCGCGCCGACAACTGCATCATCGTCTGCTCGATCGAGAACGTCGATCCGATGGGCATTCACACCGGCGATTCGATCACCGTGGCGCCGGCGCTGACCCTGACCGACAAGGAATACCAGATCATGCGCAACGCCTCGATCGCGTGCCTGCGCGAGATCGGGGTCGATACCGGCGGCTCGAACGTGCAGTTCGCGGTCAATCCCGAAGACGGGCGGCTGGTAGTGATTGAGATGAACCCGCGGGTCTCGCGCTCCTCGGCGCTCGCCTCCAAGGCGACCGGTTTTCCCATCGCCAAGGTCGCGACCCTGCTGGCGGTCGGCTACACCTTGGACGAGATCGACAACGACATCACCAAGATCACCCCGGCCAGTTTCGAGCCGACCATCGACTACGTCGTCACCAAGGTGCCGCGCTTCACCTTCGAGAAGTTCGCCGGCGCCGAGGCGACCCTGACCACCTCGATGAAATCGGTCGGCGAGGGCATGGCGATCGGCCGGACCTTCGCCGAGAGCATGCAGAAGGCGCTGCGGTCGATGGAAACCGACTTGACCGGTTTTAACGAGGTCGAAATCGAGGATGCGGCGAACGGCGACCGGGACGCGGTGCGCGCCGCGTTGGCAAAACCGGTTCCGGACCGGATATTGACCGTGGCGCAGGCCTTCCGGCACGGCCTGACGGTCGAGGAAATCCACAGCGCCTGCAAGATCGACCCCTGGTTCCTGGAGCAGATCGCCGAAATCGTCCGCGTCGAGGAGACGGTCCGCAAGGACGGGTTGCCGGACGACCATCTGCGCCTCTTGAAGCTAAAATCGCTCGGCTTTTCCGATGCCCGCCTCGGCGAGCTCACCGGCCTGGCGGAGGATGCGGTCGCCGCGCGCCGGCGCGATCTGGACGTTACACCCGCCTTCAAGCGCATCGATACCTGCGCGGCGGAGTTTCCCTCCCTGACACCCTACATGTACGCGACCTATGAGGGCGACGGCAGCGGACCGGGCGAATGCGAAGCGGATGTTTCGGAGCGCACGAAGGTGGTCATCCTCGGCGGCGGTCCGAACCGGATCGGGCAGGGGATCGAATTCGACTATTGCTGCGTCCACGCGGTCTTCGCACTGGCCGAGGCGGGCTACGAGACAATCATGGTCAACTGCAACCCGGAGACCGTGTCGACCGATTACGATACCTCCGATCGGCTCTATTTCGAGCCGCTGACCACCGAAGACGTGCTGGCGCTGCTCCGCACCGAACAGCAGAAAGGCACCTTGCACGGCGTGATCGTGCAGTTCGGCGGCCAGACGCCGTTGAAACTGGCCGCCGGCTTGGCCGATGCGGGCATCCCGATCCTCGGCACCGCGCCCGACGCGATCGATCTGGCGGAGGACCGGGAACGGTTCCAGCAGTTGCTCAAGGACCTCGATTTGCGGCAACCGCCGAACGGCATCGCATTTTCCGTCGAACAGGCGGAGGCGATCGCCGAGGAGGTCGGCTATCCGGTCCTGATCCGGCCGTCCTACGTGCTGGGCGGAAGGGCCATGGAGCGGGTCCACGATGTACATGCCCTGCGGCGCTACATGGCAACGGCCGTGCAGCTCTCGGGCAGCCATCCGGTGCTGATCGACCGCTTCCTGCGCGACGCCATCGAGATCGACGTCGACGCGCTGTGCGACGGCAACATCGTGCACGTCGCCGGCATCATGGAGCATATCGAGGAAGCCGGCATTCATTCGGGCGACAGCGCCTGTTCGCTGCCGCCCTATTCATTGTCGGAGGAGATTATCGCCGAAATCCGGCGGCAGACCGATGCGCTCGCACGCGGCCTGAGCGTGATCGGGCTGATGAACGTGCAGTACGCGGTGAAAGACGGCGACGTCTACATCATCGAGGTCAATCCGCGGGCCAGCCGGACGGTCCCGTTCGTCGCCAAGGCGACCGGCGTGCCCATCGCCAAGATCGCCGCACGCATCATGGCCGGCGAGAAACTGATCGATTTCGACCTCGACGGCGGCGTCGTCGGCGACCATGTCGCGGTCAAGGAGGCGGTCTTCCCCTTCGCCCGCTTTCCCGGCGTCGACGTCATGCTGGGCCCGGAAATGAAATCGACCGGCGAGGTCATGGGGCTCGACCGCGATTTCGCGCGCGCCTTCGCCAAGGCGCAACTCGGCGCCGGAGTGGTCCTGCCGCACGAAGGTGCGGTCTTCATTTCGGTACGCGACGAGGACAAGGAGGCGATGGCGCCATTGGCGCATCAACTGACTGCGATAGGTTTCGACATCGTGGCGACCGGCGGCACCGCGCGATATCTGGACGGGCAGGGTCTCACCGTTCGCCTAGTCAACAAGGTGCTGGAGGGTTCACCGCACATTGTCGATGCCATGATCGACGGTGAAATCGGCCTGATTTTCAACACGACCGAGGGACGCAAGGCGATTGAGGACAGCTTCAGCCTGCGCCGGACCGCCCTAATGCGCTCGATCCCCTATTACACCACCGTTTCCGGTGCGCGCGCCGCGACATTGGCAATTCAGGCGTTGAAAGCAGACTCCCTTGATGTTGCGCCGTTGCAATCCTATTTTAACAGCGCCTTTTAGTTTTCGGATCGTTTGCTGGTTTATCTTAACAATTTCCTCACATATTGACGGAATATCGAATCGGGCGGACGATACGCCAGGTGGCGTTTCCCGTGACACGGCAGTTGTTTGTTGAACGTTGAGTGAATGACATGGAAAAAGTTCCCATGACAACAGGCGGTTTTGAAGGCCTGAAGTCAGAACTGCAAACTTTGAAGACGAACGACCGGCCCGCGGTGATCAAGGCGATCGCCGAGGCGCGCGAACATGGCGACCTGTCGGAAAACGCCGAATACCATGCGGCGCGGGACCGGCAGAGCTTCATCGAAGGCCGAATCGCGGAGATCGAGGACAAGATCAGCCGCGCCGAAGTCATCGATGTCACGAAATTGAGCGGCAAAACGGTTCGTTTCGGCGCCACGGTGACGATCGCGGACGAGGATACCGACGAGAAAACCACCTACCAGATCGTCGGGGAACACGAGGCCGACATCGCGGACGGCAGGCTTTCCGTCGCCGCCCCGATCGCCCGTGCCCTCATCGGCAAGGCTGTCGGCGACTCCGTCGAGGTCGTGACCCCACGCGGCCAGAAGGACTACGAAATCGTCAAGGTGCGGTTCAAGTAACGCGTACCCTTCGGCAAAACCTTCTCGGATAAGACTGTGAATCCGATCGATTTCTGTAGTGTCGAGCAGATTCACGCGATTGTTGGATCGCCAAAGGCGATTCCAACCAACCCCGATCTGCTCTAGCGCTCGGCGGATGTCCCGTCGACATCGATCGGAACGCCGAAATTCTGTTTCGACAGGCGGATCGC
>CAYLTU010000225.1:0-9428 GCA_964386465.1 uncultured Rhodospirillaceae bacterium | reverse complement strand
CACTAGTCGCCGAAGGCGGACAGGCCGAGCAGGTTGCGGCCGATGATCAGCTGGTTGATCTGGGTGGTGCCGTCGGGAATGGTCAGCATCCGGGCGTTGCGGAAATGGCGCTCGACCGGGAACTCCCTGGTCACGCCGTAGGCGCCGTGCACCTGGATCGCGTTGTTGGCGATGCGCAACGCGGCCTCGGTCGCGAAGGATTTGCACATGCTCGCCTCTACCGGAAACGGTTTGCCGTGATTGAGCAGCTTGAGGCCGCGATAGACCAGCAGGCGCGCGGCGTCGAGATCGGTCGCCATTTCCGCGATCATCGCCTGGATCAGCTGGTGGCCGCCGATCGGCTTGCCGAAGCTGGTGCGTTGTTTGGCGTAGGCGATGCTGTCGTCGAGCGCCGCCTGGGCGATGCCCAGCGCCAATGTCGAAACGAAGCAGCGCGAGCGTTCGAAACCGTTCATGGTCTCGCGCAGGCCGCCGCCGATGCCGCCGACGGCGTTGCCCGCGGGCACCACGACGTCGTCCAGCACGACCTGCCCCAGCGACCAGCCGGCGAGGCCGAGCTTGGGGATCTCACGCGTCTCGTAGCCGTGTTCCGCGCGGTCGACGAGGAAGATGGTGAATTCGTCCTCGCGGGTTCGGGCGAGAATCAGGGCCAGGTCGGAGACGGCGATATTCGAGCTGAACATCTTCTCGCCGGTAATCCGGTAATTGCCGCCGTCGCGGACGGCCCGCGTCTTGATAGCGCGGACATGCGATCCCGCGTCGGGTTCGGTGACGGCGGAACTGCCGATCAACTCGCCCGACAACAGGCCCGGCAAGTAGCGCTGCTTCATTTCCGGCGTCCCGCCGCGCGCGATCTTCAGCGCCACGCCCTGGGTCAGGTAGCCGGTTCCCGCAAGGTCGGGCGAGACCCGGGACAGCTCCTCGCTGATCAAGCCGCTGGTCAGGAAATCCAGGCCGAGGCCGCCATCGGCCTCCGGCACCTCGGCGCAGCACATGCCGTATTCGACGCCGATGCGCAGCAGCCGGTGGGTGACGTCCTTGGGGATCGCCCGGTCGAGATATTCGTCGACGATCGGGCGGATTTCCTGCTCGAGGACCCCGCGCCAGCTATCGACCGCCAGCCGCTGTTCTTCCGCCAGTTCGAAATCCATGCCGTTGCTTCCCTCCGTAACCGTCCGACGATACCGCCTTGTTGCGCAACCAAGAAGATACTAATGGCCGATTGCGGAAATGTTGCGCGAACAGTCGGGAGGCCGCGCCGCCGATCCCGTCGCCACACCCCCGTTCAAGATATGCCGTAAACACGATGGGCGCTCGGGATGACGAACTGGTCGATGATCGATGTAAGGTTCAAGTCTTGGCGCGCCACATTCACCGCGTCGACCGTAAATCGTATTGATCGATTGCGGCGAAAGCCTACTTAGCCCCTATTTATTGCGGTTTCGGGCCGAGTTTTCTCGGTTGCGGCGGGCGACCCTTGCGCCGTTTCAGTTTCGCGGAAACGGTTGCGGCGCAAGCCCCGCGGGGCCGGCGCCAGGGCTGAGACGCGCGCTTAGCCGGTAATTTTCTGCCACCAGCCGCCGCGTTTCGGCTTGTCCGGCTCCTGCGCCTGTTCGGGAGCGCTCGCCGCTAGGGGCAACGGCTCGGGTTCCGCCGACATGGGTTCGGGTTCCGCCGCTACGGGCTCGCTTTCCGCCGCGACGGGCTCGGGTTCCGCCTCCACGGGCTCGGGTTCCGGCGCCGGTTCGTCGGAATTCGCGGGTTCTTCCGGAACCACACTTTCAGGTTCGGCGATAGCCGCCGGGGCCTCGCTTTCGGCATCCACTGCAACCGTTTCCGTCTCGACCGGTTCGGCCTTCTTGCGCGGCGACCGCCGTCGTTTCGGTTTTTCTTCCTTGGCGGTTTCTTCCGTCTTCCCGTCTTCCGACGATTTGGCTTTCGTCGAACGGCGGCGGCGGCGCGGTTTCTTAACTTCTTCCTGTTCCGTCTCCGCGGCGGGAGCGGTTTCGGTTTCGCTCTCCGTGCTCTCCCCGGAATCCGTGCTCTCCGCAGTATCGGCCGCCTCCGTTTGCGGCTCCTGTGTTTCGGTCTCCACGGATTCGGTGCTCACCGCCTCGCCGTCTTCGGAAGCGGCGGCAATCGTCTCTTCCGCGTTTTCCGGTTTGCGCGAGCGCCGGCGTCCGCCGCGGCGACCCCGCCGGCGTCGTTTCTTCGGCTCGCCGTCGCCCTCCCCTTCGCCGGCCTCGCCGTCCGGCGCACCGGCACTTTCATTGTCCGCTTCCGCTTCCGCTTCCGTCTCGCCGGACTGCTCGGGAGCGGTTTCAACGGTCTCCGGCGCCTCGTCGTCGCGCCGCTTGGAGCGCCGCCGCCGCGAACGGCGTTTCCGACGGCTGCCTTCCGGCGCCTCGCCCTCATCCGCGCCGGCCTCGCTTTCCGGCGCAGCACCCTCCTGCTGATCCGCGCCGCGCGCCCTGTCCAACCGGTATTCCGGCGGGATTAGGCTGTCGTCGGTCTCGACCGAGACGACGAGGTCGTAGCGCGCTTCGATCTCCGCGAGGTTCGCGCGTTTCTGATTCAAAATGTAGAGCGCCACCGCCGTCGGGACATGGATGGTGATCTTCGCCGACCGTTTCCGGATACCTTCTTCCTCGACCGCCCGAAGGACGTGCAGCGACGTTGCCTCGACCGACCGGACGTGACCAGCCCCGCCGCATGTCGGACAGGTATTGCTGGAGACTTCAGCCAGGCTCGGCCGCAGCCGTTGCCGCGACATCTCGAGCAGGCCGAAATGGCTGATCCTGCCGACCTGGATGCGGGCGCGGTCGGCGCGCAGCGATTCCTTCAGCCTGCGTTCGACGTTGTGGATGTTGCGCGAGTTCTCCATGTCGATGAAATCGATGACGATCAGGCCGGCGAGATCCCGCAACCGCAGCTGGCGGGCAACCTCCTGGGCGGCTTCCATATTGGTCTTCAGCGCCGTTTCCTCGATGTTCCGCTCGCGCGTCGACCGCCCGGAGTTGACGTCGATCGCGACAAGGGCCTCCGTCGAATCGAGCACGATATAGCCGCCGGATTTCAGCTGGACGGTCTGGTTGTGAATCGCGTCGATCTGGTTTTCCACCTGGTAGCGGTGGAAGATCGGTATGCCGCCGTCCTTGTAGGATTTCACCCGGACCGCGTGGCTCGGGATGAGCGTTTTCATGAAATCCTTGGCCAGCCGGTATCCGCCGTCGCCCTCGACGAGAATTTGATCGATCTGATTCGAATACAGATCCCGGATCGACCGCTTGATGAGGTTGGCTTCCTCGTTGATCAGCGCCGGCGCGGTCGAGGCGAGGGTCTGTTCGCGGATCTGATCCCACTGCTTCATGAGATAGTCGTAGTCGCGTTTGATTTCGGCTTTCGACCGCTCCGCGCCCGCCGTTCGCACGATGACCGCTATTCCCTCCGGTATCTTGAGTCCGTCGAGCACGGTTTTCAGCCGCTTGCGGTCCTTCGGATTGGAAATCTTCCGGCTGATGCCGCCGCCGCGGTTGGTGTTCGGCATCAACACGCAGTACCGGCCTGCAAGCGAGAGGTAGGTCGTCAGGGCGGCGCCCTTGTTGCCCCGCTCTTCCTTTACGATCTGAACGAGGACGATCTGGCGGCGCTTGATGACTTCCTGGATTTTGTAGCCGCGATAGGACGGGCGGCGGCGGCGCTCGGCCTCTTCCTCCACCTCGTCGCCGCCGACTTCCTCGACGGTATCGCCGTCCTCGCCGGCCTCGTCCTCATCAGTCTGGACTTCGTCCGCGACGAGCGCTTCGCGGTCGGCGACCGGGATCTGATAATAGTCCGGATGGATTTCGTTGAAGGACAGGAAGCCGTGCCGGTTGCCGCCATATTCGACGAACGCCGCCTGCAGCGAGGGCTCTACGCGCGTGATTTTCGCGAGATAGACGTTGCCCTTGAGTTGTTTCTTGTTGGCCGATTCGTAGTCGAAATCTTCGAGCCGGGTGCCGTCGACGACGACCACCCTGGTTTCTTCCGCATGGGTGGCGTCGATAAGCATACTTTTTGACATGTTAATTCTCCGGCGGACGATACAGGACGAAACACGCGATTGGGAATCGCTGCATCGCGCCACCTTTACGGCGAAGCCGGCGTCGCCACCAAACGGCCTGTCGAACGGCATTAAACTCATAACACCAGGACAGGACGGGAACTCGGCGCCCGCCAGGGCCCGGACTGGAGCCTATCCAATCCGGAAATAGACTTCGCGCTTAAACCAAAATTCAGACTACGATTTCAATGCCGGGGTCGCGTGTTCTAAAACGCAGGCCTGTGACGAACCAACGTGTTGCGGTTACGGAACGGGCCGGGACTTCGAACGACCGAAGACATCGCCGAATGAACCCAAACCGGCCACTCGGCATAAGCGCAGTCAATCGCGCGAAGCTAAAATAGGGCGCGAATCGCCATTCTACAAATGGTTTCTCCGTATTTTAGGTAAATCGGCGTAAAACGAATTTAGATTGAACCTCGGCGCAAGTGCGGGATATATCTAGTAGATTACAAAGCGATAGCCCCAATATCTGGCATGACTAGTCGATGCGCATAAGGCATTTTGTATACATCCTCCTGTTCGCGGCCGTTACCTGGACCGCGATGCCGGCCGCGGCCGACCGGTTGCCGGTGATTTCGGGTGCGCGCGTCGGGCTGCACCCGAACGCGACGCGGCTGGTATTCGAGCTGGATCGAACCGTTCCGTACAAGATCTTCACACTGTCCGATCCGTTCCGCGTCGTCATCGATTTCCCGGAGGTTTCCTGGCAGGTTCCGGCGGCCCGGATGCGTGCGTCGACCGGCTTGGTGTCGGGATTTCGCTTCGGCCTTTTCCAACCCGGCAACAGCCGGGTCGTCGTCGACGTCAACACGCCGGCAGCCGTGGCGAACCATTTCATGCTGCCGCCGAAAGGCAAGAAACCAAGACGGTTTGTCGTCGATTTGAAACCGGTCGCCCGAAAAGCGTTCTTCGCCGGATCGCGCAGTTTCCAGTCGAAAAATTGGGCAAAGCGGAAGCGCCCGCCCAAACCCGCGGCCGCGCCGCCAAAACCCCAGCACGGCGCCGACCGCCGGCGCGTGATCGTCCTGGATCCGGGCCATGGCGGCGTCGACCCCGGGACCGTCGGCGTCACCGGCGCCTACGAGAAGCATATCACGCTAGCGGTGGCCAAGGCGGCGAAGCGGGTGCTCGAAGCAAGCGGCCGGTACCGTGTCGTGCTGACGCGCACACGCGACGTCTATGTCCGGTTAAGGGACAGGTTCGAGATTGCCCACAACAACAAGGCGGAGATGTTCATTTCGCTGCACGCCGATTCCATTGGCAGCCGAAAAATAAGTGGTGGTTCCATCTATACGCTTTCCGACAAAGCGTCGGACAAAGAGGCCCAGGGTCTGGCGAACAAGGAGAACAAGTCGGACATTATCGCCGGTGCGGATCTGACGGGATACGCATCGGAAGTCTCCCGCGTCCTGATCGATCTGGCGCAGAACGATACGAACCGCGAATCCTGGCACCTGGCAAAAATGCTAGTTGGCGAACTCGGAAAGAATATCAAGCTGTTGCGGACATCGCACCGGTATGCGGGATTCGCTGTCCTGAAATCACCCAATGTGCCGTCGGTGCTGATCGAACTGGGGTATCTGTCGAACCGCACCGACGAGAAAAATTTAAAGAGCCCGGAATATCGCAGAGGGATCGGTCGGGCGCTGATGCGCGCCGCGGCCCGGTATTTCGCGCGCAAGGCATTGCATAACCGGTCGTAGTCGGAACCGCGCGGTCCGCGTGTGGCGAAAAAACATAAGATCGCCATATTTCTTCGTTAACGGTTGCACTGTATACCCCATCGGGGATTCTGAGAGTGACGGGTTACCGCATGCGGATTTTCCTGCGCCTTTGTCTGTTTTTGTTCGTGTTGGGCATTTTCGGTGCCCTGGCCGCGGCTGGCGTTGGGGTCTACGGATTGTGGCACTACGGTCGCGACCTGCCGGACTATAAGCAACTGGCCGACTACGAACCGCCGACGGTGACGCGGCTGCATGCCGGCGACGGCAGGTTGATCGCCGAATACGCCAAGGAGCGAAGGGTCTTCGTACCGATCGCGGCGATGCCGCGGCGCGTGAAGCAGGCCTTCATCGCGGCAGAAGACCAGAATTTCTACAGCCATTACGGTGTCGATTTCGTTGCGCTGGCCCGGGCCGTAGTAACGAATGTTGTGAAATACGCACAGGGGCGGCGGCCCGTGGGGGCGTCGACCGTGACTCAGCAAGTGGCGAAGAATTTCCTGCTGAGCAACGAAGTCTCGATAGAACGGAAAATCAAGGAGGCGATACTCGCCTTCCGCATCGAACGGGCCCTGTCCAAGGATCGCATCCTCGAGCTTTATCTCAACGAAATCTATCTTGGCTACGGCTCCTACGGTGTCGCGGCGGCGGCGCTGAACTACTTCAATAAATCGATGGATGAACTGACGACGGCGGAGGTCGCCTATCTCGCCGCCCTGCCGAAGGCGCCGAACAATTATCATCCGATCAGAAAGACGCGCGCGGCGACCGAACGGCGCAACTGGGTCGTCGGCAGGATGCTGGAGGAAGGCTTTATCAAGCCGGATACCGCGAGGATTGCGCGCCGCGCGCCGCTGGCCGTCGCATCGCGGGACGCGACTCAGTTTGTCGTTGCGGATTTCTTTGTCGAGGAGGTCCGCCGTGAACTTATCGAGCGATACGGCGAAGACGGTCTGTACGAAGGCGGCCTTTCGGTGCGGACGACGCTGGATCCCCGGCTGCAGGAAATTGCCGATGAATCACTGCGGGCGGGGTTGATCGTCTATGACCGGCGTCATGGCTGGCGCGGGCCGGTTGCGTCGATCGCCATCGATGGCGGCTGGCTCGGTCGGCTGCGGATGGTCAAACCGCCGAACGGCGTCAGGCACTGGCGGCTCGCCACGGTCTTGGATGTTACGAAGGGCAACGCTGAAATCGGGGTCGAAACCGGCGAGATCGGCGCAATTCCTTTGTCGCAACTTAAATGGGCGCGGGAATGGCGCGAAAATCAACTGCGCGGCCCCGCTGTTCGAGAGCCGTCCGATGTGCTGAAAGCGGGCGATGTGGTGATGGTAGAGCCACTGCCCGATCCGGCGTCCAAAGACGATCCGCCACATGTCGTCGATGGCGTCCGGCAGTACGGGTTGCGCCAAATTCCGGAAATTCAGGGCGGGATTGTCGCGTTGGACCCGCATACGGGGCGCGTTCTTGCCTTATCCGGCGGTTACGATTTTTCGTCCAGCGAATTCAATCGGGTCACCCAGGCCGCGCGTCAACCCGGCTCCGCCTTCAAGCCCTTCGTCTACCTGTCCGCCCTCGAAAAAGGGTACACCCCGGCGACTCGCATACTGGATGCCCCCTTCGTGCTCGATCAGGGGCCGGGGCTGCGTAAGTGGAAGCCGGCCAACTATGCCAAAAAATTCTACGGGCCGAGTCCGATGCGGCTTGGTATCGAGAAATCGCGCAATCTCATGACCGTCCGTCTTGCACGGGCGATCGGCATGGAGACGGTCGCAGACACCGCGCGGCGCTTCAATATCGCCGATGACTTGCCGCAACAGCTTTCCATGGCGCTTGGCGCCGGCGAAACGACGTTGCTCCGGCTGACGACCGCCTACGGGATGCTGGTGAACGGCGGCAGGCGGATCACCCCCACCTTCATCGACCGAATCCAGAACCGCAACGGAAAGACCATATTTCGGCATGATAAGCGGGATTGCTCGAAATGCCGCAACGCGGACCGGTTCGGCAATCGCCCACCGACCCTGCCGGATCTGCGCGAACGTGTCGCCGACCAGGTGAGCGCTTATCAGATCGTGTCGATGCTGAAAGGGGTCGTCCAGCGCGGTACGGGCCGTCGCATCAGGGCGGTCGGGAAACCGCTGGCGGGAAAGACGGGAACGACAAACAAGGAAATGGACACCTGGTTCATCGGCTTCGCGCCGGATCTCGCCGTCGGTGTCTTCGCGGCGTTCGATCGGCCGCGGCCGCTGGGCCGCCGCGAGACGGGCTCGTCCGTTTCGGCGCCGATCTTCAAGGAATTCATGACCCGAGCCTTGGACGGCAAACCGGCGATCCCGTTCCGGGTGCCGCCCGGCGTGCGGCTCGTGCGGATCAACTTGGCCACAAGCCGCCCCGCCGCGCCGGGCGACAAGAAAGTGATCCTTGAAGCGTTCCGGGATGGCAGCGAGCCCGGTGGCGACGGTACGGTCATCGACGGGTCGGATGGGTTGTCCGTTACGGGCTCCTCTGCCGTCGGCGGCAAGTACTGACAAGCTGCTGCTTGCGTTTACGTCGCTTATTTTCTAAACGGCAATCGTGAAATGAATTGGGGGTTACCGATGCGGGCGGAAATTCAAGCCGTTGTGGATGAAATCGAGCAGTCCTTGGAACTGCTGAGGAGGTCTCTTTGACCTCGACGCTGCGCGCCTGCGTCTCGAAGAACTGAACACCTTTACCGAAGCACCGGATTTCTGGAACAATTCAGATGCCGCGCAATCCGTCATGCGCGAACGTAACCGCCTGGAAAGCGCGATCACCGGCATCGAATCGATCGAACAGGAACTGGCCGATCAAGTCGAAATGATTGCGCTCGCGGAGGCCGAGGAGGACGGAGACGTTCAGGCCGAAGCCGAAGCGGCGCTCATGGCGTTGCACGAGGTCAGCGCCAAAAAGGAACTCGAAAGCCTGCTGTCCGGTGAAGCCGACACCAACGACAGTTATCTCGAAGTGCATGCCGGCGCGGGCGGAACGGAATCCCAGGACTGGGCCGAGATGCTGCTGCGCATGTACACGCGCTGGGCCGAGCAGCACGGTTGCAAGGTCGACTTGATGGAGGAAAGCCAGGGCGAGGAAGCGGGGCTCAAATCCGCGACGATACGGATCGTTGGCGACAACGCCTATGGCTGGCTCAAGACCGAGGCCGGGGTGCACAGACTGGTACGGATTTCACCCTTCGACGCGGCGTCCCGGCGGCACACCAGCTTCGCCTCGATCGACGTCTACCCGGTCGTCGACGATGCGATCGACGTGGATATTCAGGACAAGGATATCCGGATCGACACCTACCGGGCGTCCGGCGCCGGCGGCCAGCATGTCAACCGGACCGACAGCGCCGTGCGCATCACGCACGAGCCCACGGGCATCGTCGTGCAGTGCCAGAACGACCGCTCGCAGCACAAGAACCGGGCGAGCGCGATGAAAATGCTGAAGGCGCGGCTCTATGAGCGCGAGCTGAAACGCCGCGAGGATGAAGCGCGGGCCGAGCACGAGGCAAAATCGGACATCGGCTGGGGCCACCAGATCCGCTCCTACGTGCTGCACCCCTACCAGATGGTCAAGGA
>CAYLTU010000224.1:0-9459 GCA_964386465.1 uncultured Rhodospirillaceae bacterium | reverse complement strand
TCGCGACGGCCTTCTTCGCGGTGGTTTTCTTAGCGACGGCCTTCTTCTTCGCGACTGGCTTCTTCGCGACTGGCTTCTTCGAGACTGTCTTCTTCGCGACGGCCTTCTTCGCGGCGGTCTTCTTGGCGACGGTCTTCTTGGCGACCGACTTCTTCGCGACCGACTTCTTCGCGACGGCCTTCTTCGCGGCGGTCTTCTTGGCAACCGTTTTCTTCGCTACAGGCTTCTTGACTGCGGGTTTGCGGACAGCCGTGCGTTTTGCCGTGGTCGACCGGGACCGAGTGGTTGCGGCGCGGGCCGTCGGCCGGCGTTTCGTGGTGGCGCGCGGCTTCCGTGCCGTGCTGGATTTTTTGCGTGCTACCGATGCAGTTGCCATTTTCAGGCTCCTTGAATTGTTCAACCGGGGCGCCCGGTCGCCCAGGCAGAAATGAAAACGGCAACATCGGTAACAGCGCAGCGTTAACGAAACGTAACTAATATTATCAATTTGAGTAAAAATTGCCGCGGCAACTACGTGGCACCCAATATTACTTTGGTAATACCGATGCTACTTAGGTGTCCGTAAACTCTATTTGCCAGCTATATAATTCTGGCTTGAGAAATCAGCCAAGAGGCAATCCAAAAACAGGCCGCTTGCCCGGCTTGGCGGCCCCGTCTATAACCCCGCATCTTTTCGCCACGGGCGCTTCAAAGGAAATCAAGCAATGGCTACCGAACGTACCTTGTCGATCATCAAACCGGATGCAACGCGCCGCAATCTGACCGGCAGCATCAATGCCCGGTTCGAAGAGGCGGGGCTTCACATCATCGCACAAAAACGGCTCCAACTGACACAGGCGCAAGCGGAACAGTTCTATGCTGTCCATAAAGAACGTCCTTTCTATTCCGACCTATGCAACTTCATGAGGTCGGGACCTGTCGTGGCGCAGGTTCTCGAGGGCGAGAACGCCATCGCCAAGAACCGCGAAGTTATGGGGGCGACGAATCCGGCGGACGCGGCCGAGGGCACCATTCGAAAGGATTTTGCCGAGTCGGTCGAGGCCAACTCGGTTCACGGCTCCGACGCGCCGGAAACCGCGGCCGAGGAAATCGCCTTCTTTTTCAGTCAGACGGAAATCGTCGGCTGATCGCCTGGATAATGCTGCTTAGAGCAGCGTCGCGGCCATGAGGAGCAACAGAATAGCCGTTGCGGCCGATCCTAAAACTAGAAGCTTTACCACCCGGCTCCAGGTATCGAGATTGTGCTGTGGGGAGTCCTGGTACGCCAATTTGTGCATTCTCGTTTCTCCGCATAGGCTTGCGCGATTGATGCTGGCCCTTAGGTAAACCGTAGCGTCCCGTTTGACAAGTCAGTCCACTGCCGGGTTGGACATTACGCCCGATGTTGCATTGGCGCCGTCGATCAGCACGCGTTCCCGGCTGACCGTGACTCGTCCCTCCGCGATCAGGCGGACGACCATCGGGTATACTCTATGCTCTTCGATCAGGATCCGTGCCGATAGGGACTCCGCGTCGTCTTCGGCCAGAACGGGGACCGCCGCCTGGGCAATAATCGGGCCTTCGTCCATGCCGAGCCGAACGAAGTGAACGCTGCATCCCGCCAGTTTAGCGCCCGCGTCAATGGCCTGTTGCTGCGCGTCGAGACCTTTGAAGGCCGGCAGCAGCGACGGGTGTATGTTCAGCAAACGGTTTTTCCAGGCACCGACAAATCCTTCGGTCAAGATGCGCATGAAGCCGGCGAGACAGACCAGTTCGGCGCGGCATCCTTTCAAGACGGCGCTAACGGCATCGTCGAATGCCTCGCGCGAGGCGAATTCGCGATGGTTCAATACGGTCGTCGCGATCCCGGCTTCCTGAGCACGCGCAAGACCGGGTGCGTCCGGCGAATTCGAGACGACATGAACGATTTCAGCTGGATAGTCCTGAGCCTGGCTGGCCTCTATCAACGCCTGAAGGTTCGAACCCCGGCCCGACAAAAGAACGGCAACCCGCAGCATGGCGGCTAGGAACCTGTGAAGCGCACGGGCGGGCCGGACCCGCGCGCGGAAATTCGCCCGATCTCAAAGACCGTCTCGCCGAGCGCTTCCAGTGTCACGCGGATTTTTCCCGCCGCGTCCGGGTTTGCGATGACCGCCATTCCGATTCCGCAATTGAAGGTGCGCTGCATCTCGGCGGGACTGATTTCGCCTTCGCTGGCGAGCCAGCCGAAAACCGGCAGGGTCGGCCAGCTGCCGTTCTGGAGCTCGACGGCGAGATCGTCGCCGATAATACGCGGCAGGTTTTCCGGCAGGCCGCCGCCGGTGATATGGGAAAATCCGTGTACACCGCCGGATTTCAGCGCCGCAAGGCAGCTCTTCACGTAAATTCGAGTCGGTGTTAGCAAGCAGTCCGCAAGGGACTTTCCGGCTTCGAACGGCGCTTCGTCTGACCAATGCAGCCCGGAATTCGCCACCACCTTCCGGACCAGCGAATAACCATTCGAATGAACGCCGCTTGACATAAGACCAAGCACCGTATCGCCATTGGCGGCCTCGTCACCGTTGAGGAGCGTGCCGCGTTCGGCCGCGCCGACCGCAAAGCCCGCCAGATCGTAATCCGCGTCCGAATACATGCCTGGCATCTCGGCGGTTTCGCCACCGATCAGCGCGCACCCGGCCAGTCTGCAACCTTCCGCGATGCCGGCGACCACGCTTTTCGCAACCGCGGCGTCCAGCTGCCCGCAGGCGAAATAGTCGAGGAAGAAAAGCGGCTCCGCGCCCTGCACGACGAGATCGTTGACGCACATGGCGACGAGATCGATTCCAACCGTGTCGTGCCGTTTACAGTCGAGGGCGATTCGCAGCTTCGTCCCGACTCCGTCGGTCGCCGCCACAAGGACCGGATCTTCGAAGCCCGCTGCCTTCAAGTCGAATAGACCGCCAAAGCCGCCCAGCGCCGCATCCGTACCGGTCCGGGAGGTTTGGCGCGCCAAGGGTTTTATGGCTTCGACGAGCGCGTTGCCGGCATCGATATCGACGCCGGCATCACGGTACGAAAGACCGCTATTTACTGTTTCGCGCGCGATGGTTTCCTCTTGGGCCAGCGAGGTATACAACGGGCGCTGAAGATACTTTATCCGGGAGGGTTTGCAATGCTCCTCCGCTGCGTTCATGGCAGGGCGGGGAATACACCACTGGGCAAGCAATATGCGAGCCGGGGTGTTAATGCGGATGGGTAGTCGAGTTTTCACCAGACTTGCGGCGGCGATCGTTCTGTTTTGGGGATCGGTTGCGGCAGGAAACGCACAGGTACGCGACATTTTCAGCGTAAGCGGTGTTGCGGTGGATGCGCGGGCCGATAACGAATTTGCGGCGAAGTCGGCGGGCATCGCCCGCGCCGAGAGGGATGCCTTCCGAATCCTGTTGGAACGGCTGACATTGCAGCGGGATTACGACCGGTTGCCCGATCCCGACCGCAAAGCGGTGACGGCGCTGTTGCGGGATTTCTCGGTCGATCGCGAGAAGTTCGGTGGCGGACGGTATATCGCGTCTCTGACGATTCGGTTCAAAGCCGAAGCGGTGCGCAGGGTTTTGCGTGATGCGGACATCCCGTTTGCCGAGACGGCGAGCCGGCCGGTCCTCGTCCTGCCGGTTTTTCAGACGGCGGGTTCGACCGTAATTTGGGAAGACACGAACCCGTGGTTTGCAGCCTGGTCGCGCCTTGCACGAAGAGACGGATTGCAACCATTGCTGTTGCCGGTCGGTGACCTGACAGATGTCGCCGTTATTAGCGCCGAAGAAGCGGTTCTCGGCGAAACGAAAAGCCTTTCGGAAGTCGCGGTTCGTTATGGCGCCAGCGAGACCATGGTTGTCGTCGCGTCGCTTGTCGTCGATCAGGCCTTCGGCCTCCTAAGGGTCGAGGTCGCAACGTCGCGATTTGGTGCGGACAGCAGCGATCAAACGGAATTCCGCCGGTTCGAAGCGAAAGCGAACAGCGCGCGTGACGTCTTGCTGGATATGGCGGCGATCAGCATCGCGCGCGAAGTGGAAGATTCGTGGAAGCAGAAAAATATTCTGGAGGGAAGCGTCGAGCAGCGGATCTTCGTCCGCGTTCCGTTCGGCAATCTCGGTGACTGGCTTTCCATACGGAAACGTCTTGCCGGTATCGCCGCTGTAAAGGAACTTGCGGTGCGCCGGCTGTCCGTCGACCGGGCGGAAGTGGAACTGGCCTATCTCGGCAGCGCCGATCAGCTTCGTCTCGCCATGACGCAAAGCAATTTGGACCTCAAATATGCGGCGGACAAGGCGGTATGGACGCTGCTTTCGGTTTCGAATCGGCAGTGATATGGCCCGCAACGCGATCGCTGGAAATATTCCAAACCTGATCACGCTGGCGCGCATACTTGCGGTTCCGTTGCTCGTTTGGCTGATTATCCAGGGCGAGATGTCCGCCGCGTTTTGGGTCTTCGTCATCGCCGGCGTCTCGGACGCGTTGGATGGATTTATCGCCAAGCGGTTCGGCTTCGTGACAACGCTTGGGACTTATCTGGATCCCGTCGCCGACAAAGCGTTGTTGGTAAGTGCGTACATCACGCTTGGACAGGCGGGCCATATCAATACGTGGTTGGTCATCCTGGTTGTTTTCCGCGATATTCTGATCATCGGCGGAACGGTGCTGTTCCATACCCTGGACCGCCCGGTTGAAATGCGGCCGTTTTTCATTAGCAAGCTCAATACATTGATGCAGATTTTGCTGATCGCGGTACTGCTCGGCAATCTGGGCCTGGAAATTGCAGATTTCGGTACGTTACCTCTTCTCGCCTATCTGGTGGGCGTGACGACCGTGCTTTCGGGCCTAGCCTATATGGGACGTTGGGTTTTTGGCGTTCGGGTCGATCCGAAATGGCGACGCGGCGACAGGAAAATGCCGGCGGGCGACCGGTATGAGAGGGGACGATGACGGCGCGGCAACAAGCCCTCGCCTGGCTTTTCGGCTTCGCCGCTTTCATCGCGCTCATCGTGGTCCTGGGCGACGCGCTATTGCCTTTCGTGGCCGGCATGGCGATTGCGTATTTCCTCGACCCCGCGTGCGATAAACTCGAGGAATTGGGCTGCTCGCGCATTGTTGCAACCGGTTTGATCACCTTTGTATTTTTCGCGCTCTTTATCAGCGTGCTCATGCTGCTGATACCGCTGTTGTCGGCGCAGCTAATTCACTTCGCCGAGCGCGTGCCGGTGTATTTTGCGGCGTTGCGCGAAAAAGTTACCTTCCTCATGGGGCTGGTTGAAAGCCGCTTGGCGGATGAGCAGATGCGGCAGCTGGAGGGCATCTTCGCCTCCGCGTCTAAGTCTGCGCTGACCTATGCGGCCGGATTTGCCAACCATCTCATTAGCGGCCTGGGTTCGCTGCTGTCCCTGCTGTCGCTGGCTGTCATAACGCCGGTCGTGACGTTCTACTTGCTCCGGGATTGGGACCGAATCGTAGCGAAGATCGATAGCTGGCTGCCACGCGACAGGGTCGAGATGATTCGCGAACAGGTGGGGCTGATCGACGAGACGCTGGCGGGTTTCGCGCGTGGTCAAGCGATGGTCTGCCTTCTGCTCGGCGTTTTCTATGCCATGGGCCTATCGGTTATCGGGCTGGATTTCGGAATGATTGTCGGTTTCGTCACCGGCTTGATCTCATTCGTTCCCTATTTCGGCATGCTGTTCGGATTCGCTGCCGGAATGGGGATAGCGATCGCGCAGTTCGGGGAGATGCTGCCGATCCTGATGGTCGCCGCGGTCTTTGCGGTCGGCCAAGTTGTCGAAGGGAACTTTCTGACACCCAAGCTGGTCGGTGACAGGGTCGGGCTGCACGCGGTCTGGATCATTTTCGCCTTGCTGGCGGGCGGCAGCCTGTTTGGTTTTCTCGGCGTCATGCTGGCAGTGCCGATCATGGCGGTCATCGGTGTCCTTGCCCGGTTCGTTCTAGGACACTATCTGGATAGTCCGATGTATCGGTCCGGCACCACGCCGGCCGTGGAACGTGAAGGAGACCACGAGGCGTGAACGAGCAGTTGGTCTTCGACCTGGGACATCGTTCGGCGCATGGTGTTGAGAACTTTCTCGTATCGCCCTGCAACCGCGATGCTGTCGCGTGGCTCGACCGGTGGCCGGACTGGACGGCTCCGGCACTGGCCGTGTATGGGTCCGGCGCGTGCGGCAAGACGCATTTGGCCCACATCTGGAAGAATCGTAGCGATGCCCGCTTGATACGGGCCGACCAGTTGCGGGAAACGCCGCCGGACCAGCTCTTGACTGGCACGCGCAACGTGATCGTCGACGATGCGGGACCGGGCATCGACGAGCGCGGTTTACTGCATCTTTACAATATGGTCGGCGAGGCGGGCTGCTCGCTCTTATTGACCAGCAGGACAGCGCCGGCGCGTTGGAGTATTGGTCTTGCCGATCTACGGTCCCGCTTGGCCGCCGCGCCCGCCGTCTCAATCGGCCGTCCCGACGATGCGCTGATCGGCGCCGTCCTGGTAAAGCTTTTTGCGGACCGGCAGATACAGGTCGACGGCGAAGTCTTGGCGTATGTCCTAGCGCGAATGGAACGTTCCTTCGCGATGGCCCGGTCCCTTGTCGAGGCGCTCGACCGGTCGGCGCTTGCGGCCCATCGAAGAATAACGATACCGCTGGCCCGAGAGGTCATGGCGGCGCTTGAAGGATCCTGAGGGAGAGAAAGCAACATGGATTTAGGAATATCCGGCCGTAAGGCAATCGTCTGCGCGGCATCGAAGGGTCTCGGTCGCGCCTGCGCGATGTCGTTGGGCCGCGAGGGCGTCGAGTTGGTGATCAACGCGCGCACCGCCGAGACGCTGGAGGCGACGGCCGAGGACATCCGTAGGGAAACCGGGGCGAAGGTGACGGCTGTTGCATGCGACATCACGTCCGAAGCGGGCCGCGACAGCGTGCTGTCGGCGTGTCCGGAGCCGGATATCCTGATCAACAACGCGGGCGGTCCGCCGCCGGGCGATTTCCGCGACTGGGATAGGGACAATTGGATCGCGGCTGTCGACGCGAACATGCTGACGCCGATATTTCTGATCAAGGCGACGGTCGACGGCATGATCGCGCGTAAATTCGGCCGCGTCGTCAATATCACCTCCGCGGCGGTGAAGTCTCCAATCGATATTCTTGGTCTTTCCAACGGCGCGAGAGCGGGCTTGACGGGGTTCGTCGCCGGGCTTTCCCGGAAGACGGCGCGCCACAACGTGATCATCAACAATCTGCTGCCCGGACCGTTTGATACGGACAGGTTTCGCGGCAACATTCAGGTCCAAGCCGACAATGCCGGCGTCACCTACGATGAAATGCTCGCACGGCGTTCAGACGAAAATCCGGCGGGCCGGGTTGGCGATCCCTACGAATTCGGCGAGGCCTGCGCTTTTCTATGCGGCGCCCATGCGGGATTCATGACCGGGCAAAACCTGTTGATGGACGGTGGCGCCTATAACAGCACGATGTAAGGCGCGGCATTTTGACCTTGAGCCGGCTACCTGTGCGAAATTGCGCGGAATCACACTATATTAACCCCTTCGGGTTACATGTTTCTTCAATTTGTTTGGAGGACGTGCTCAAAACCGGACCAACAGGTTGGCCGGACGGATGATCGAACTTAACGGTTGAAATATTCCAGCCATCCGGTCCGAGCATTCCAACGTATAGGAACTGACGACGTGCCAGGTGTTATTACGCGGGGCCGTTCGCTGAACGCCCAGCCGCAGGAAAAGCCGGTTGCCGTGATTGATGTCGGCTCGAATTCGGTGCGTCTTGTCGTCTTTGACGCGGCGCGGCGAGTGTCGGTTCCGGTATTCAACGAGAAAGTGCTTTGCGGTCTTGGGCGCGGTATCGACAGTACCGGCCGATTGAATCCGGAAGGCGTCGAATTGGCAATGGATGCGCTGCAGCGCTTCGCCGTGCTGACGCATTCCATGGGCGTCGACGATTTGACGGTTATCGCGACCGCTGCGGTCCGCGAAGCGGAGGACGGTGAAGATTTTGCCAAGGCTGTGGAGCGCCGATGCGGCCTCAAGGTACGACCAATCCCGGGTGAAGAAGAAGCGCGGCTATCGGCGCTCGGCGTGCTGTCCGCTATTCCCAAAGCAGACGGGCTGGTCGGCGATCTCGGGGGCGCTAGTTTCGAAGTCATACGCGTCGAAGAGGGCGGCATTCACGGGCATACGACTTTGCCGATTGGTCCGATCCGGCTAGCAAGTCGCGAAGTGATGGACTATGCCGCGGCGCTGAAAACGATTGATGACAATTTGGCGAATATCAATTGGCTTGATTCGGCGCGCGGTAAGACATTCTACGCTGTAGGCGGGGCGTGGCGGTCGTTTGCGCGCATTCATATGAATATGACCGACTATCCCCTGCTCGTTGCGCATCATTACGAAATACCCGGCAAACAGGCTCTCGCATTCGCGAAAACGGTTTCAAACGACGATCGCGGGACGCTCGATAAATTCTTTCGTGGCGTGTCGAAAAAGCGCGTTGGAACTCTGCCGTTCGCCGCGCTGCTGTTGCGCCGTCTTATCGAAAAATCGGGTATCTCGAAGGTCGTGATCTCGGCTTACGGTTTGCGGGAAGGCTGCCTTTTCGACAGATTGCCACACAAGGTACGGACGGTAGATCCACTGATCGACGCCAGCCGTAATCTCGCATGGATGACCGGCCGCGCGACGGTCGATGGGGAAGCGTTGTACCACTGGATGACGCCGGCATTTCCGGACGAAACCACACGCGAGCGGCGCTTGCGCCGGGCGGCGTGCCTGCTCGCCGACCTCGAATGGTCGGAACATCCAGACTATCGCGTCGAACATGCCTTATTGCGGATACTCCGGTATCCTATGGTCGGCGTCGATCATCCCGGTCGGGCTTACATGGCGCTAGCGGTTGCCTCCCGACATGCGCAGGTCCGGGAACGACTCTACAATAAGCTCCTAAAACCTCTTCTCGACAAAGGCGAGGCAAAGCGCGCGCGCGCGACCGGCTTGGCGATGCGCTTGGGCTATACCTTGTCCGGCGGCGTTATCGCCCTGCTGGAACAAAGCCATATCAGGCGTGAAGGCGACACGCTCATTTTTGAAATGCCGGAAAGCGCCGACGTACTGGTCGGCGACACGGTACAGCGCCGCTTCAGGTCGCTTGCCAAGCTGCTCCGCTGCGAACAGAGATTTTCTTTCGTGAAACCCCAGCGCAAGGCGGCTGGTTGACGCGCGTTAGCGGAGCATGACTTCCCGTTCGATCTCGAGGACCGGCGGGCCGCTCTCCCGGTTCTTGCGATACAGGTTGAACTGAGCGCGGTACCGGCCTGGCGGTAGCGGTGTGGCCTGCGTGAGCGTAATGCTACGAAACAGGACGGCAGCAGGTTGATTAATTTGTCGATCGTGAAGTATTTCCAACCTCCTGTTTGGATTGGTATTTTACAGAC
>CAYLTU010000223.1:0-9614 GCA_964386465.1 uncultured Rhodospirillaceae bacterium | reverse complement strand
ACCAGAGTTTCAATAGCATCGTCGTCGGCAAGGGCAATCGCGATCCCTATCCGGAGCATAGCGATGCGATAAAGGCGCTCGCGGCGCATTTCGGTCTGAGGCTGGATCGCAAGGATTGTTTCCCGTACGACCGATAGAACGCAACCTAGGGCTATCCGGCTAGTTTTGGCAGAGGAGTTTATGCCGTTTCTCTGTCGCATTCGGATGAAAGGCATGGGCGTTGCGCCCGCCGGCGTGAAGAAGCCGAAAACAGGTCATCATCACCTGTTGATCGATACTGCCCTCGAGGATTACGAGAACGCGGCGCCAAGCGACAAGATGAATCGCCATTTCGGCGGCGGTCAGACGCAGACAACGATCCCGTTGAGCCCCGGTACCCATACGCTCCAACTGGTGCTGGGCGATCATAACCACATTCCGCACAAGCCGCCGGTGCAGTCGAAGCGGATTACGATCACCGTCAAGTAGACGAATTACGACGCGCCCTCTCGCCGTTGAAGGGTGTGGACCAATTCGTTGCGTTTGGCCTTACCCATTTCGGTTCGGGGAATGTGTTTCGCCGTGACCAGTTCGACTCGCCCGAGGTTGGACGGAAGGTGGGCTGAAAGTTGCCCTTTCAATTCCGAGCCATCGCTGCCGTCCTGCGGCACGACAACGATGCACAACCGGTTTAGACCGGCATCATCGGTCAACTCGACGATGCACAGGTCGGTTACGGATACCGCTTGACGCAGCTTTTCTTCGAGCGTTTCCGGCTTGAACTTAACGCCGCCGATATTGAGGATGTCGTCGGCGCGTCCGACTAGTTTCAGCGTTCGTTCATCCTGCATGATGGCCAGATCACCGGGATAGAACCAATCGCCGCGGAACATCCGTGCCGTGTTGCCGGGATCGCCGATATAGCCGTCGACAACGCCCGGGGACCTGACCCGGACCCGACCGACCTCTCCGAATACCGGTTGTTCGTCGTCATCGACCACTTCGGCAATTACGCCGGGGCGCACGACGCCGTTTGCGTCCCCGTCCATGTCGCATATTCCGCCGCATTCGCTCGTGCCGTAACTTTCGAGCGTCTCGTTCGCGAGGTATTTCCGTACCTTGGCCCGCACGTCCGGCGGAACGGCGGCGCTGATAAGGTAGATCGTGAGATCTTTCGGTTTCACATAATCGTGGGGCATACCGTCTAATAGCTGCTTCAACACAAATGTCGGCAAAGCGACATGGCTGATGTTTTGCTTGGTGAGAACATCGGCCAGATCGGTTCGGCCATCATAGATGCAGGTACCGCCCATCCGCACGCAAGCCGTTGCGTAATATTGCATGGCTTCGATAGTGAACCCGATGCTCATCAGGTAGCGGGACCGCCGGTTTACACCAGTGCAGAACAGATAGTTTTCGATCCAGAATTCTCGTATTGCCGCAGTGTGGTACATGCATTTCAAGCTGCCGGTCGTGCCCGAGCTCCTTGTGATGCGCAACGGCGTTTCCCGGTTCAGGCGCTCCGTGCGAATCGGGTTTTCCGGCGTTTCGCGCCGAATTTCGTCGATCCATCCCTGATCCATGGTTTGAATATTTTGATGCCCGTCCGGCGCGCCGTCAGCCGAACAGAGCAGCATGTCCGCGTCGGCCAATTCAGCCCGCAAGACAGAAACGTCGTCTTTACCGTAGGAAAAACTCGTAACGCCCAAGGCTTCCAGCGCGAATACGGCGAGCCTATGGAGATAGAGGTGAGGGTGCTCTATACCTACAACCTGACCCGACTCAAGTTCGAGCTTTCTCAGGGCGGCAACGAAACAGCCGATATCGCGATAGAAGGCCTGATAGGTGATCTCGCTTCCGTTGACGATTACCGCGATGGCGTCGGGCCGTTGTGCCGCATGATATGCGACATAGGTTACCGACGACGGGATTGGCGCGGAAACTTCATTCGTAGCCGTCATTGACCCTCCAATATTCGTCGCTCGAGGCGAAGACGCTCCGACGCAGTCTGGTTGCGTCGCCGTCAATTTTCAATGCATGCAAACGACGCGGGGCACCTAAACCCATCCCGCCACTTCGCCCCAGCGTTCCCCGTAGACGAAATCGTTCAGATAGCCGTGCCCGGCCCGACCGCGAGCTTACCGCAGCGTCTGGTTCCGGCAAATCCGTGGTTCCCGCCGCATTGACAGTATTCCGGCCGGCATGGTGTTTAACCTGTTCGGCGATCGTGGGAAAGGAGCACGGATGAAACGGGTAGCGTGTATCGGCGAATGCATGCTCGAGCTCAGCGGCTCCGATAATGTTTCCATGACCCTTGTCCTACGGCGGCGATACGCTGAACACCGCGGTCTATCTGGCGCGACTCGGCGTTGCCGTCGATTACGTCACCGCGCTGGGCGACGACCCGTACAGCGACTGGATGATCGCGCAATGGCGCGCCGAGGGCGTCGGCACCGATCTGGTCGTCCGGGCCGAGGGGCGGGTGCCGGGTCTCTACGCCATCCGTACGGATCCAGAGGGAGAACGGCAATTCTTCTATTGGCGCGACCAGGCACCGGCGCGCGACCTGTTTTCGTTGCCCAGTAACGCGACGGTCATGGAACGTCTCACCGAATACGACTGGATTTATCTTACGGGCGTTACACTGTCGCTCTACGGTGCCGAACAGCGTGCGCGGCTGTTCGCATTACTCGATAAAGCCCGCACGAACGGCGCCAAAATCGGATTCGACAGCAACTACCGGCCCCGTGGCTGGTCCGATACCAATAGCGCGCGCGCAGTGATGACGGAGGTCCTTGGGCGGACCGATTTGGCCGCACCGACCTTGGACGACGACCGGCAGGTCTTCGGCGACCGCGACGCGCATGCCTGCGCTGACAGGCTGCACGCGGTGGGCGTCGGCGAAGTTGTCGTGAAATTGGATGCGCGGGGTTGTTTGGTCTCCCATAGTGGGAAGCGATCGTTGGTGCCGACCGTGGTGCGGGCGAAACCGGTGGACACGACGGGGGCGGGCGACTCCTTCAACGCTGGTTATCTCGCCGCGCGGCTGGCGGGAGCGGATGGGTTTGAGGCGGCGCAGCGCGCGCATCGCCTTGCCGGCGAGGTCATCTTGCATCCGGGCGCGGTCATGCCGCGCACCGCGATGCCGGAAGTTGAGTCATGAGGGAGCTATTCGAACGCGCGCGGGTGATCCCCGTATTGATTTTCGACGATCCGCGGAATGCCGCGCCGACGGCGGCGGCGCTGATCGGGGGTGGTCTTTCCGTTCTGGATGTGACGTTACGGACCGATGCTGCTTGGCGGGCATTGGCTGAAATCGTAGGGCGGCATCCTGCGGCTACTGTTGGCGTCGGCACGGTACTGGACGCGGAACAGATGGTCCGGGCAAAGGAAAGCGGTGCTGCGTTCGCCGTCAGTCCGGGATTCGATCCGGAACTCGCGGCCGCCGCGCGATCCTGCGACCTGTTCTATTTGCCCGGTGTTGCGACGGCTTCCGAGGTCATGCGCGCGCGCCGCGAGGGGTTCCGGTTCCTAAAATTCTTTCCCGCGGAAGCAGCCGGCGGCATTGTGCTGTTGAAAAGCCTCGCCTCTCCTTTCGGGGATATTTCCTTTTGCCCGACCGGCGGCGTCGGGCCGGGCAATGTGGCGGACTATCTCGCCCAGCCCAATGTCGCCTGCGTCGGCGGCAGTTGGGTTGCGAGCGGCGGCGATATCGCTCGGATGGATTGGAGTGCGATCACGACGAAGGCGAAGGCGGCGTCGGCCTACAGGTAGTCTTCCGCGAAACGGTCGAGCCAGCGTTCAAGTTCGTCGATGTCGCGGCCGACAATCATCACGACCAGCGTGTCCACCCCGGCGTCTTCGTATTGAGTGGCCGTATCCTTGTTCAGCTTGTGCCGATAGGGGCCGATGACGATATCCAGTTCCTTTCGCTTGCGGCCGCGCGCGGCGAGCATTTCGTCCAACTGGGCGAGGCAATCGACGGTCTCCTCGACGCTCGTGTTGAAGCCGTACCAGCCCTGCCCGATATCGGCGACCCGGCGCAGGGCGGGCTTGCTTTCACCGCCGAAATAGAGCGGTGGGCCGGGCCGCTGGACGGGCTTGGGATATTGGCGACAAGGCGGCAGCTCGTAGAATTCGCCGCTGTAGGAAGACACGTCGTCCCGCCACAGGCTGGCGATCACGTCGAGATATTCGCGGCAGCGCGCGCCGCGCCGTTCGAAGGGCACTTCCAGCGCGCCGAATTCCTCCTCCAGCCAGCCGACCCCGACCCCGAAATCGACCCGGCCGTTCGATAGGTAGTCCACGGCGGCGATCTCCTTCGCCGTGTAGACCGGGTTGCGCTGCGGGACGAGGCAGACTCCCGTCCCTAGGCGGATCTTTTCCGTATGGGCCGCGATGAAGGACAGCGCGGTGATCGGTTCCAACAGGCCGATCTCACCACCAATGGGAATGCGTCCGTCCTCCGCGTAGGGATATTCAGCCTCGTAATCGTCGAACAGCACGACGTGTTCGCCGAGCCAAATACCGTGAAAGCCGCGTTCTTCGGCGCCGATGGCGAGCGCTTTCAGATAGGCCGCATCGTTTTGCGGGTTGATGAGCGGGGCGAAGATACTGACACGCATGGCTGGCTCCTTCTGAACTGGTAGGTTACGCAAGTGCGATGCTAGCGCTGCGGATCCGGATTTGGGAAGGGTTCTGCAAGACGGTAATCTTATGTTCAAGCAAGGAATCCCGGAGGCGGCGATGGAAGCGAAGTTCGGCATACTCGAAATACCCCGCAGCAGCGACGGCGCCGTCGCCTACGCCAAGCAGGCGGAGGAAGTGGGATTCGATATGGTCGGTGTCGCCGACTCGCAATCCCTGTTCCGCGAGCCATTCGTGACGCTTGGCCTGATCGGGCAGGCGACGGAAAAGGTCATGATCGGGACGGCGGTCACCAACCCGGTCACGCGTCACCCGGCCGTGGTGGCGAGCGCGATCGCGACGGTGCAGGAAATCTCTGGCGGTCGGGCGATGCTTGGTATCGGGACGGGCGATAGCGCGATCTACAACATCAACGAGCGGCCGCGCGGTCTGGCCGGGTTGCGCGATTACATTCTAACCTTGCGCGCACTTCTGGCCGGCGAGAACGCGGAATTCGGCGGCCGTGCCGTGCATGCCCGCTGGACCGGTGGGCTCGACCACCCGCCGGTGCCGATCTACATCTCCGCGGAAGGACCGAAAACCCTGGAACTGGCCGGCGAGGTCGCGGACGGCGTGTTCTGCGGCATGGGATTGTCGACGGATATCGTCGCGTTGTCGCTGGAGCATCTGCGCATCGGCGCGGAACGGGCTGGCCGAAGCCTGGAGGATATCGATGTATGGACGCTCGCCCGTGTCAATGTCGGCGACGATCTGGCGGCGCTGACCGACGAGGTTCGTATGGAACTCGCCTCCACCGCGCATCACGCCTTCCGTTTCACGCTCGAAGGAAAACTGGTGCCGCCGGAGATGGCGGATGCCATACGCGCGGTGCAATCCGGCTATCAACCGGCGCACCACGAAGATCTTGGCGAGTCTCCGAACGCCAGGCTGATGGCCGATCCGGCATTGTTGTCCTATATGGCCGACCGGTTCGCGATCCTCGGGACGCCGGAGGTCTGCGCCGAACGGATCATGCGCATCCGCGAGGCGGGGTTCCATCAGATCCTGTTCACTGGTTTCGTTGAAGGTCGGAAGGCGCTGATTGAGACGCTCGGCCGCGATGTTTTTCCACGTTGCCGGAACTGATAGCCGTATCTATGGGCCGGATTTTCAGCATTGTCGCGAGTTTGCTCCTGATAGCCTTTCTTGTGGAGTCGACCGCAGCCGCGAACGAATCGAAAGAACGGCTGCCGCTGACATGGTTCATTGCGTCGTTGGATCATGCGAGTAAAAATTCGTTACGCGACATGCCGAGTATCGCGCAAACGGGAATCGCGTTCGCGGGCATGCTGGAAGCCGCCTTGAGCGGGGATTCCGGTGCGGCGGAAGAAGCCGCGGCGCGCGCCGGATATCGCATGCGGCAGATCACGCAGGAGGGGCGGGCTTACCTGGTTCTGTTCGATGAGCGGCAGTCCGCCGGGCCGACCATTGTGTTGGCAAAGACACCACAGCGGGACCTGATCATCGAGGCGCCGCACGGGATCGCCGACCGGGCGACGGATATCCAGTCGGCGATCGCGTTGACGCGGCTTGGTGCGCGCGCGCTGATCCTGGCGGGAGCGCATCGTTGTGCGTCCCGCTCGGAATCCGTTTGCAGCGGCCGGACGCGAATTTGCGGCGATGGGCGCGCGCCGTACCGGACGTCCGACGCGGCGCACAGCACCGATACGCGATTCCATACCGCCCACCTCATGCTCGCCGACGCCTGGCCGGACGCGATGGTCGTGCAGCTGCACGGCTTCGGCGTCAAAGGAACCGATGCCTGGGTCGTCTTGTCGGACGGTTCCGAGGCGCGCCGTCCCGGCGACTCCGCGTTGGTGGGACAGGTCCGTGACAGTATCAGGGGCCATTTCGGGCGGCCGGAGCGCGCGGTGAGCTGCCAGGATCCGGAAGACGGGCGCTACAACTATCGTACGCTCTGCGCGCGGACCAACGTGCAGGGGCGTCATTTGAACAGGGTCGGCGATGTCTGCAGTGACACCGCCGAAACAGCTTCGGGCCGGTTCCTCCATATCGAGCAGGCCTGGGAGATCCGCCGCGAGGTTCGCCAGAATTGGGAGGATATCGACGGCGCGCCGCTTGCGACGATCGCAATCGATTCCCTTGGCGTGGCGATCCCTTGCACGCTGTCGGCGTGCCAATAGGGGAGAAATCCGATACGCTATCTGACTTGCGGAGAACATGGCGGACACCGCCACGAAACGCATGGGGCGTACCGCGGGAAGGGGGATTCTGATGGCGAAAACGCTGCTTTTCGATACCTGGGGAACGCTCGTCGATAACTATTCGATTGCCGATGTCATCGAGCAGTATGTCTTCGAATCCCACATCGCGCAGAACGTTGCCCAGGATTGGCGGTTCCAGCACAAATGGGCGATGTTCCACCTCACCTTGAGCGATAATTTCGTGCCCCATCCGGGATTGAACGAAGCCTGTTTGCGCTGGGCGCTGGATTTCCACAACGTCACGCTGAGCGACGAAGAAATTAAGGAAATCAACGGACAATACCACAAACTTCGCGCGTACCCTGATGTTGTCGGAGCGCTGAAGGACCTCAAGGATCAGGGCTACGTCATCAAGATCGTGGCCAATCCGACGAAACAGATGATCGAGGACCACAGCCGCTTCGCCGGCACGCTCGATTATATCGATGAGATCATCAGTTCCGGCGAGGATGCCAAGGCCTTCAAACCGTCGCCGAAAGTCTACGAACTGGGCATCGAGCGGGCCGGCTGCCCGAAGGAAGACATCCTATGGGTCACCGGTCACCAATGGGAGGCCTTCGGCGCGGTGCGCCAGGGGTTGCGGGTTGCCTGGACCAACCGGCAGCAGCAACCGAAGCTGCAGATCGGCATCGAGCCGACCTACACGACGAAGCACTTGCAGCACCTGGCCGACATTCTGCGCCAGGAGAATGAGGCCGGAAAGGCAGCCGAGTAGCTTTACGCGCAGCAATCGTCACCGGCCTGTATCGGCGGGCAGGGGATGGTGCCGTAGCTGCAATAGACGCAGCAATCGCCCCGCTTGGGCTTCAATACCACCCCGCAGCCCTTGCAGTCGTAGAAATACTGGCAGGCATTCGTCGGCATCGTCTCGGTTTCGCGATGCCCGCATTGCGGACATGTCAGGGTCGAGTTCAGTTCGATTTCGCCGTTCGCCGTTTCCATAGCGCGTATCCCGTGATCAAAATGAAGAGGAGCAGGGCCGGAAGCAGGACGATGTCGAGCCAGCCTACGATAGCGCTCAACCCGACCGCGCCCAGCAGCAAGACGAGTGCCGGCGTGAAGCAACACAGCACGGCGACAACCGTGCCGATGATCCCGACCTTAAGCAGTGGTTCATTTCGCATGCGTGGTGCCCGGACTTGACGCTTCTCCCGTTACGTCATCAACATAGGACCTGTAGTGACTACAGGAGCAAGCCTTGAGTTTTCCGATCGGAATTTTGTCCGAAAAATCCGGCGTGAAAGTCGAAACGATCCGCTATTACGAGCGAATAGACCTCATTCCGGCGCCGTCCCGGTCGCCGGGAGGACGGCGGGTATACGGTGAGCCGGATGTCAAACGCCTAAGCTTCGTTCGGCGCGGCCGGGAACTCGGATTCTCGCTGGACGATATCCGCGGCATGTTCCGGCTCGCGGACCGCGGTCACAGTTGCGGCGATGTCCGGGAACTGACGTTGGCCCACGCCGCGCGCATCCGCAGCAAGATCGACGATCTGGTGCGCATGGAGCGGGTGCTGGTCGACACTGCGGCCAAATGCGAAGGCGGCGAGGCGCCGGAATGCCCTGTTCTGGACGTGCTGGGTCGCTGATATTCGACTCAGACCATCGGCAAGCGCCGGGCTTGGGATGTTGGCGCCGACAGCCCGAGCTTGCGCAGGCAATGCAGCATGTACATGCCGGCAAACCCCGCGCCGACGACAACGGCGTCGAACGTCGTATCGACTTCCGCGGGCCTTGCGCCCGAACTCTTCGTTTCCGACGTCATTCTTGTCTTTCTCCTTGGCAGCGCGCGCTAGCAGACTCCAAACGGTCGCTGCGTAGAATTTATCAGGCCGAGGCCGCGCTTTCAAAACGCAGGCTTACCGACCCTAACGCGCCAAAGTCAGCGGTAACGCGATCTCCGGGCTCTACGGGCTGCGGAGTCGCGCAGGTTCCCGTCGTCACCACCTGGCCGCCTTTCAAGCCGGGACCGTAGCGCGAAAGCTCGTTGGCGATCCAGGCAAGCGCGATCCGTGGGTCGCCCAGTACGTTCGAGCCAATGCCTTCCGCGGTTTCCTTTCCCTCAACGGAAAAATCGACCGTATGAAGCGATAAATTCATCTCGCGCCATATATCCGGCATGGCCGGGCCAATGACGAAATCGTGGGCGCAGGCATTGTCCGCGATCAGCTGGCCGGCGCCGGCCCTCTCGAACGGTTCGAAGCGGGAGTCCGGGATTTCGATCGCCGAATGCAGGGCGCCCACCGCTGCGACCACATCTTCAACGGCGTACTCTTTGTCCCTGGCCGGCAGGTCGGCGGCGAGTCGAAAGGCAAATTCCGGTTCGACGACGGCCATGCGGTTGTACCCGAAGGGGAGGGTGGCGCCGTCCTCGAACACATGCTCCGCCAACAGCCGTCCGGCGAGCGGGCCGTCGACGCCGATATGCTGCTGTCCGGCCTTGCTGGTCGCGGCGATCTTCCAGCCGAAGATAGGCCGTCCGCTCAACGCTTCGTAATGCGCCTGGATCGCATAACCGTCCGCGCGGTCGGCGGGGCGGACATCGGTGGGCAGCGACTCGAGAACGGCGCCGTTCTGCCAGCAATCCCAGATGCGTGCGGCGGCGTCTCTCGATTGAACCTTGGTGAGCATCTGTCTGAGCCTCGGTTCGCCTGTTCCGTCATATCCCAACCATACAAAAACAACCCGAATTTTGACAACTCTGGCCCCTTATTTGCATAGCTAG
>CAYLTU010000222.1:0-9700 GCA_964386465.1 uncultured Rhodospirillaceae bacterium | reverse complement strand
CATCCGCCATGACAGTTCCCACAAGGCATACGTTCTGGGGAAACGCGGTGTTGATGTGCTCGTGCAGTGCTTCGGGAATCTTGCTCATTCAATTGCCCGTCCGGTCTGAGTTAATTCACGTTCGATCATAGGTCATACAATAGCGGAAGTTCCAGTTTCCCCGGCCGCCTTCCGTCGTTCCCCCTGCAAGCGACATTCCAGTCGCGACGTCGGCTTTCGTGCGATTTTGGCCTGCTTGTCGACCAGCTTCGGGCGTGACCGACACGGTCATGGCGGGACCGCTTTTTTGGCCCAAAGGAGACCTGCTAATTTCCGGCCGCGCTGCATTTTCAGCTATCCGGATCCGGCGCGGTGGAGAAGCGGTCCCGGGCCCGAGCCACTGCATTGTCATTCACGACGAAGGCCATGAGCAGGCCGCTCCCCAGGATGGCGCCGACCAGCAGGAACGATAGTGCGCCATAGCCAACCTGGGCCACCAGCGCGCCGCCGATCGCCGCCCCTACCGCGGTGCCGCCCCAGTTGCTGCAGGATATGACTCCCGCCAGGGCGCCCCGGGAGGCTCCGCCTGTCTCAGCCGCCAGAATCATGAGAATTGTGGTGACGGGAACAATCAGCAACATGAAGAGGCCCGCTGTCAGCACAGAGAACCACGTTCCCAAGCCCAGGAGAAATACGCCCAGTCCCGGAACGGTGGCCGCGAGCAACAATGCGGCGGTTACGGGGAGACGCCTGGCGCCGCGCCCTATCCTGCCGCCCAGCAGAGGCGCCGCGGTCGTCCACAAGGCGACGACTGCCACGGGCAGGGCTACCTCCACCGTCCTCAAGCCGTAGGTCACAATGAGATAGGCTGGAAAGAAAGTGACGATCACGCCCCAGGCGATGCGGGCCAAAAGGTTTGTTCCCGCCATGTACCAGGTCACCGGAAAAGTAGCGATCCGCCGCAGCCGTCCGGCCAGATCCAAGCGGGTCGTCCGAGCTCTGCGGTCCGGGACAAGTATGAATAGGAGCAGGGCGGCCAGTAGCAGCGCCAACCCCAAGACCAGAAAGGGAAAGCGCCACCCGGCGAAGTCGCCCAGGACGGCGGACAGAGGGACACCCAGCACGCTGCTCATCCCCGGCTGCATGGTTATGATCGCGATTGACATGGGCCTGCGCGGCTCCGGGAATGTGTCTCCAACGAGCGCAACGCACGTGGCGGGCACCATGCCGGCGCCGATCCCGACCAGTACGCTGAAACCCATTGCCGCGGCGAAGCTTGGGGCCAGCCCCATGCCCAAGGAGCCCGCGGCCAGGAGGCAGATGCCCAGGAGGAGCACGGGCCTGCGCCCATAGGCATCGGAGAATGGCCCCACCACCAATGCCGTGACCGCCCAAACCGCGGCGGCCGTGGTGACAAGCTGCCCCGTCACCGGAACCGTGGTGTCCAGTGCCGAGGACATGTCCACGAGCAACGGCCCCAGCATCGCCACCGCCGTAACCGCCAAGAGAACGGCGAACGCCATGCCGCCCAGGAGGAGCAGGTAGCCTTTTTCCGTGGTCGAGCCCGGTGACACAGACATCGGTTCTGCTTGAGCGGCCTCAAATACCAAAGGTCATGGATAGTGACCCCTATAGACGGCTTTGCAAGGTTTTCGGTTAGGAGCGTGCGGCGCGGCGATGCGGTGCATCGTAAGCCGTGCGCGACGCTGTCCGAAAGCCTTGCAAAGCCGCCCTCCGGGTCGCGTATGCGGTCCGTCGGAGGGCGTCGGAACGGCTTGACGATGCACCGCATCGCCTGCGCCATCCCTCCTGCCCGACGGGCCGCCTACGCGATCTCTAGGGGTCACTATCCATGACCTTTGGTATTATGGCGCAAATGAAGTTCGTATTTATCCGAGCCCATTATTAGCAGCTACGGATCGATCTATCACCCGGTCGGGACATGTCGAACGGAATCGAAGAGTGACCCACGGCCGGTTGTCGACGCTTCCGGTCGTGTTCATGGGGCTAAAGAGCGCTACGTCACCGACGCGTCATTCATGCCGACCATTGCAGCCACCAATAGGCATTTACCAACACTGACGATAGCGGAGAAGTGCGCCCCTCGAATTGCAGCCCAAAAACTAGCGCGTTGAACTTCCGGATGTGGCTGAGGCTGTTGAAAACGCGTTGGCTGGTAGAATCTCGCCGAGATTGGTTTCAGCAGCGTCGTATGCAAGACCACGGGCCGACCGTCCTATCATCCGCCGGTTATGTTGAAGCTCTACGTCTATGGCTATCTGAACCGGGTGCAGTTTGACTTCCGCTGTTCCCCCAGCACCCGACGTTCGCGCGGCGATGTCGGCTTTCCGCTGATTTGCTTCCGCTTGCCCCCCTCGGCATCGTCGCTTAAACTGGCGGGGCATATATCCCTGTAGTCCTACCGTGCCCGCCGTTCTCACCGCATCATCCAGTTCCCGATAATCACAGCAATGTTTGACGTTTTGGCGATTGGGGGCATCGAAGGTTTGCGAAGCATTTATGCCAAAGACCGGTGATCGCGGCGTTTGTTGTCAGAAAGGTGAAGAAGAAATGACCAAAGCCAAGGCCCGCCTGCGGGCAAAGGCGAACGCGGCGCGGAAAGCCAAAAAGCGGAAAGCCGATGCCGGCAAACCCGAGCAAAAATTCCCGCCGGGGCGGTTCGATCCGGGAACAAGCTCGATAAAAGGCCCGAAAATGAACACCAACGCCAAGAACTTCGGCAGGGCGAAACGGGGCGCTGCGCGGTCGGGATAAGCCGCGCCATCAAGCGCCGGCGCCCGCAGCTCACCGAAAACACCCGCGGAAAATTGGGCATTGCAAGACTTGGCCTCTTATTTTCCTTGCTCCGACCTGTAGCGTAAATTTACCCTGGCGTTGACAGGCTCTACGCCCGCGGCAACGATATGAGCTCGGTCATGGCCGGCGCCTGTCCCGCGCCCGGTATCACCTTGGGGCCAGCGCGGGTGTTCCGCTATCTCGTAATGATGTATATGGCGAGCGGCGGCGACGCGGGACGGCGACCCTGACAAAACCACGGTAATTGGAGGAACGCATGAGCGATAAAAAGCGCAAGGCCGGCATCCGCAACATTGCTGAAGTCCTATGGCAGGAATTTCCCGACCATTTCGGCGGTGCATTGTCCAAGGCGCTGGTCGGCCCCGGTGACACAGATATTCAGGGGATCGATTATCGAATTTCCAGCTACCAGCCGATGGCCTACGTCGCCGGGCATACGCATAAGGTCCAGGAGCAGATCTACCACGTGCTCGATGGCGAAGGTCTGATGGAACTCGACGGCACGAAGACCGTCGTGCGCCGCCACGACGTGATCCATATTCCGCCGGGAATCGAGCACGCGATTTCCAACTCCGGCCTCGTGGACCTCGTTTTCCTGGTTGTCACCGCGCCGGCGACGGACGATTGAATCGCGCAAACCATTTCGTGAACCAGGTTTTGACGGCCGTCGAACCTCTTCAAAGACTGGTATCGGGCCTTGCATTGCAACAAATTGTCGGGCGTCGTTCGCTGCGGTCAGGCGATAGAGCGCCCTGGGGAATACGGTCCGCCGGGGCTGGGGCTATGCGGTGACGGCTAGGCGGGAAATGTTGCATTGCAAGACCTGACCCTGAAAACAATGGAGCGGATGATGGCGGAAGACATCAGGCTCGACGGCAAGGTCGCCATTGTAACCGGCGGCGGACGCGGGCTTGGTCGGGCGATGGCGCTGGCGTTGGTGGAAGCCGGTGCGAACGTCATTGCTGCCGATATCATCGGCGAAAACTTGCAGCAGGCAGGCGACGAGGCAGCGTTGCTGTCAAACTCCGGCGCGTTGAAGGGCGTGATAGCCGATATCCGCCAGTCCGCAGACTGCCGGCGGGTCGTGGAGGCCGCGCACGCGCAATTCGGCGGCCTCGACATCCTCATCAACAACGCCGGCCTTCTGCCTTCCTACGCCTATCCAGGCAGGTTTTTGGACGGAGCCGAGACGGCGAAATTCTGGAACCTGTCCGACAACGTTATCCAGGACGTTATCGACACCAACTTTGTCGCCCATGACCGCATGACCCGCTACGCCGTGCCGCACATGATCGGCAAAGAGTGGGGGCGAATAGTCAATGTGACGACGCGTCTGACGACCATGAACCGCACCGGGGGTTCACCCTACGGCGCCTCCAAGGCGGCGCTCGAAATGGCTTCGGAAATCTGGCTGAAGGATCTGGAAGGCACCGGGGTCACCGTCAACATTCTCAACCCCGGCGCCGCCGTCGATACGCCGGGCTTCGCCACGCCCGAGGAAAAGCGGGTGGCAACCGAGTCGGGACGCTTGCACATGATGGACCCGGACCAGATGCGAGCGCCGGTGGTGTGGCTGGTCTCCAACGCCACCGACGGCGTCAACGGCATGCGCTTCGACGCGGTATCGTGGAACGCGGACAGCCCTGCCGCCGAACAGGCAATGCTGCACGGCCGGCCGCTGGGCTTTGAGCTCAGAGCCAAACCCGAAGGAGACGGGCGTGAAGTACGCGACGATAGGCCCGCGACAGGCACAAAGGCCCAATACAGGCCGCGACCATGACCGCGGTGTCAGATCGTATCCACCTCACGGCTGACGATGGGACAATAGGAGTCGGGTCTTGAATCGTGAATTTTGATGAAACGAAATTTCGTTAGCTTGCCATTACGCTCCATAATATTCACGATTCAAGACCTGCCCCTGGATATTACTTGGCCCTGAATATTACTGCGCTTTGGTAACTATTTATCCTTAGAAGACCTGAGAATTCGGATGTGGGCATCGTCCGCGGCCGACATCACGGAGACAGATACTTGTACCTTGAAGTCATACCGGTACATACGATGCGGGATTGGAAGGGAGGTGTTTGGTGCCAAAGCCATTAGTCGGGGTAATCGGCTCAATGCATCAGGTTGATGGCCGCTTCACAGCGCAGCGAGTTGGCGAAAAAAGTCTTTGCGCATTGGCGGAGGTTGCCGGCGCGATGCCTATAATGTTTGCTGGCGCGCCCGATTTTACGGATATCGAGACATTGCTGGATGTTGTCGACGGCGTCCTTTTGACCGGCGCGCGCGCGAACGTTCACCCATCTTACTTTGGCGCCGATCCCCACCCTAGTCACGAACCCTATGACCAAAACCGGGATGAGGTGGCGCTAAACCTGACGAAAGCTTGTGTTGAACGGGGTGTCCCGATTTTCGGCGTCTGTCGTGGTTTCCAAGAAATGAATGTTGCGTTTGGCAGTTCCCTGCACCCCGAGATTCGAGATTTGCCCGGTCGATTGAACCACCGGGCGCCGCGGCTGGAATCGGGAGAGATACATCCCGATCCAGAGGTCGTTTTCGCCGATCGCCATAGTGTCAATCTTGTGCCTGGCGGCGTTTTTGCGAAACTCTTTGGTCGAGAAACGATCCAGGTCAACTCGCTCCATGGTCAGGGCGTTTGCGAGCCAGGCGATCGAGTTGTCATTGAGGGCGTGGCGGAGGACGGCACGATAGAAGCCATACGAATCGCCGACGCGCCAGGTTTTGCATTGGGTGTGCAATGGCATGCCGAATACGACCCGCAAACTAATCCGATAAATCGCGCCTTGTTTCGAGCCTTTGGCAATGCGCTATCCAAAGCCGCGTCGTTTGCTCGAAAATACTAACGGTCAAAGGCTTTGTATTATGAATGACCGCTTTGGTAACAGCATAACCGCTTACACGCCGCCTCTTGGTTATGAGCGGCTGTGACGCTCGCGGAGATCGACTTCCGCTGTCCCCTCAACAAGCGACATCGGCGCAGCGATGTCGGCTTTCCGCTGACTCACGTCTGCTTGCGCCAGCTTCAGACTTGATCGGCCCGACCGTCTCAGGCCCGGGTTTAACCCTTGCCGGAAGTCAGTGGGAATTCTAGGCATTAACCGGGCGCCCGATGGTGGTCGCTTGCGAGTGGAACGGCCGCCGCCGAGTGACTAGACTTGTACCACCGAGCGCTATTGAGGCATTGCCGTGGGACCTGAGATATCGTCGCCTGCCGATCGCATGGAGATTTTGTTTGACCACCTCGGTCTCGAGCGCGCGCACGTCGTGGCGTGCATGTCCGGCGACTGGGGCGAGCTTGTCACCAAATGTGCCAATCGTATTAGTTCATTCACGGTCGTCGCCCCCCATTTGAACAAGGGTATTCCCGACAGTTTGCATGCATTTGATTCGCCCAGCTTGGTCATCACCGGCGATCAAGGCACGCCGGCGAAACGGGCACGGGGTTTGGCGGAAAGGTTCGGGCGTGGCGAGCTCGTTGAGCTCCGTGACTACGAAAGCCTCGCGTGGGCCGATACGATCGCTGATCGAACTGCGGAGGTTACCAGGGCTATCGTGGATTTCCTCGCGCGCGCTGAGCGTGACTGCGGGGCACCTACCGTTGTCACCTCCAATGGCGATGGTGAGGCCGCGGGTATCCGCTATCGTATTCAAGGCCAAGGACCCGCAGTGGTGTTGATGCCTCTCTCATTTGCGCCATCGCAATGGGAGCCGCTGGTGTCTCGACTTTCGGACCACTACTCCATCATTCGGGTTGGCGGTCCGCATCTTGGCGTGATTTCCCTCTTGGAGGCACGAGCAAGATCCGGTTACGGCGATCTCGTCGCTCACGTGCTGGATCAAACACGTCTCGCATCGAGTGAGACCGTGCTGGAGGTAGGATGCGGCTCGGGTGCCCTCGCGCGTGCCCTCGCGAAACGTATAGGTCACGGAAGCTCAATCGTTGCGACCGATATCAATTCGTATTTTTTATCGGAAGCTCGGGCCTCTGCTGGGAAAGACGGGCTGTCGGAGGTGATCGAATTCGAAGAGGCAAACGCGGAGGCACTGCCCTACCCGGACGCGCGTTTTGACGTAGCTTTTTGCTGTACGGTTATCGAGGAAGGTGATGCCGACCGAATGGTGGCGGAACTGGCGCGTGTGACCAGGCCCGGCGGACGTATAGCGGTCATGACACGCGCCATCGATGTCGATTGGTGGGTCAACCTGCCGGTTCCGCGTGAACTTAAGCGTAAGATCGACGCTCTAGGTCAATCTACCGGCGCGGGCGTTGGCGATCATGGCTGTGCCGATTCGAGCCTCTATTCGCGCCTCACAACGGCAGGGCTTACGCCAATGATGATGGGGCCACAGTTCGCGATCTATAAGGACGGCGAACGGCTTGACAACCTTCTTGATCGGTTGGTGGGAGGGCTTTCCGATGACGATGCCCAAATATCCCGCGATGCCATCCACCAAGCCGAGAGAGATGGAACCCTGTTCGTGGCCGAGCCATTCCACTGCGCTGTCGCAAGACGGTAGCCCGGGTATCTGCGAGACACGGAAGATTCGTCCCGATCCCGAATGTCGCATTGACGCGTAAATATGATCCAAGCAGAAAAACGCTTCTCTTATGCGCTAGCCCCAGCCCGACCGGCTGCGCCTCAACGCAGCACCTCGAACGCATAGACCTGCGCCATGATCGCTTTGTCGTCGAGCGGCGTCGAGTCGTAGCGGCCCGAGGTGCCGGCGCGGCGCCATTTGCCGTCGTCTTCCAACTGCTTGGTCTTGGCCTCGATCTGTTCGCCGAGATAGATGCGGGCGACGGAGAACACAATGTGGCCGCCGGGTTGCACGACGCGGACCAATTCGTCCAGGCCGCTGAGCGGCGCGTGGCCTTCGGTAAAGACGCCCGAGGCGGTGGCGCCCGCGTAGCTGTCATCCTCATAGTCAAGCCGCTCGCCGAGCACGCCGAGCTTGAGATTCCGGTACAAGTTCTTCTTCTCGGCAAGGGCCAGCATGCCGGGCGATACATCGAAACCATCGATTTCACGATAACCCAGCGCGGGCAGGATTTCGGCCATGATGCCGGTGCCGGCGCCGGCGTCGAGCACCGGCGCGTCGCCGGCCGGCTGGTGGCGGGTGAACATGGCCGCGGTCATGGCCGGATGGGTATAGCCGACGCCTTTCATGTGCGCCTCGTATTCCTTCGACCAGTCATCGTAAACGGCGGAGGTGATCTTCGGGTCGCCGGAAGAGTAGGCGTCATGGAGGGAACGGACTTTTTCGTCCTGATCGGAATTTGCCATGAGGTCTTTCCGTTAATGAGAAGGATAAGCCGATATGTCGGACGTAAAGTTCAGATCTGGTCTAGGCTGCCCAATTGGGCTCCGCCGTGATGCCTTCGAGTTGATAGGCTTGCGCCAGCGGTCGGGGCTCGATCCACTCTTCCAACGGGAAGTTCCGATCGATAAATCGATGCTCATGGAGAAACGACTTAACAATCTCGAGCGCTTCAACCAAATCCTCGTCGAGCCGGGGCAGAAACTTATCGCGATAATCCGGCTCCAGGTAAGTTTCGATTTCGTCGGCGTCGATGCTGCACTCCCGCGCGATCAGATCGCGCGCCTCGGCCGGGTTGGCTTGCACCCAGCTGGCCGCGCGAATGGCGGTCCGAGCGTAGCAAACGACCGCATCGAAATGCTTTTCGACGACATGGCGGGAGGTGGTCAGCAGGCGGGGCGTCGAGTTGTTGATGCGCTCGACAATGCCGGGCGCCGTTCTCACGTCATAAAGCAGGCGGATGCGGCCTTTCGCCTCGCGCTGTAGCAGGGCTGCTTCCGGTCCCTTGCCGAAAATCGCGTCGACCTCGCCGGTGAGGAGAGCCTCAAGCTGGCCTCGGTACTCGCAACGGGCAGGTTCATTGAGATCATGCCGGCCGACGTTTCGCCGCTCGCTCGGATCCCAGCCTTCGACGATATCGACAAACGCCACGGCATCGGCCGGCACATCGTGAACCGCGAGTGCGGAGACCAGACCTTTCAACGCCGCAAATCGCCAGAAATTGAACACAAGCCGCGGCCATGCCGGCAAGGCCAGACGGCGGCCGGCAAGACCGGCGACCGTCTCCACCGGGTCGTCGACGCGCACGAAGACGCCCTGGAACTCTTCCATGAAGGTGATGCCGAGGACCACGGAGTCGACACCGTTCGCGCGCGCCCAAACCGGCGGCGCCACGCCCCCCTCGCGGATGAACATTTCGATCGAGTGCGTGTAGTGAACGTCCTGATGGTCGGGACCGAGTTCGACGATGTTGGGCACCACGTAGTTCGAATCCTCGAACGCGTCGGCGAACATGCCGGTCTGAAAGGCAATGCCGGACGCCGTGGGGACGGGGCACCTTGTGTAATAGATCGGCGTGCGTGATGGCATGGCGAAATTCATCCTCGTCAATTATGCCAAACGAAACGGAACCCGATGGAGACGATGGCTGGGCTCGAAGAGTTCTTTCCTCAAACGCCATAACGCCGCCGTGGTTGCGACTCGATCCTCTTTCATCCAGCGTGTGCCGTTCATCAAATCGGTTGTTGAGATGGCGGAGAGACGGCGTTCTATGGAAACTTTCAATCAACCGGAAGGTTAGCGGAAGGGACTCGCGGAATCTAGCTTCGGCAGAGCATGCTCGAATATTGCCTCTCGGCTAAGAAGCGAACTCGCATCGCTCGCGGATGACTTCCGCAGTTCCCTCAGCAACCGACATGCCGAAATCGATGTCGGCTTTCATCGATTTCACGTCTGGATTTTCACAGATTCAGACGTGCCGTAGGCATCGCCGCCAGGACCGGGTATGACCCAACCCGGAAGTCACGGCATGCCGAGCCTATTCGAGCAAGCCTGTTTTCGT
>CAYLTU010000221.1:0-9766 GCA_964386465.1 uncultured Rhodospirillaceae bacterium | reverse complement strand
AGGCCGCGACCCGGCACCAGAAATTGCACGCCAGCCATTACAGCTATCTCGATCCCGAAGAGGCCCGCTTCGTCACGCCCGAGATGATCAGGAAGTACTGTATCGCAGGCCAGCCGGAGGAAATCGTAGAGCAGCTTCGTGATCTCGAACGGCAAGGTCTCGATGCGATCAACTTCATCCCGCCGCAGGATGAACGATACAGGCTGAACGAAGATTTCTCGCGCAAGGTGATGGCAAAGATGTAGGCTAGCCGGCACACATGGTACCATAGAGCTACCCACGCGCGCGCGCCGCCTGGGGCCCGCCGAACGAGCATGTCACAATTGCGGTCGACGGCGGCTATCGCGTGAATGGCCGCTGGTCGTTCGCCAGCGGCTGCCGGAACGCGACCTGGATGGGCGTGCATTGCCGCGTGCAGGAACCGGACGGATCGATCCGGAGCCACCCGGACGGGCGGCCCTTCATCCTCATCGCTGCTCTTCCCGGTCGACCAAGCGACCCGTATCGATACCTGGAACACGATCGGACTGCGCGGCACCGCTTCGGACACCTACACGGTCGAGGACGTCTTCGTACCAGACGCCTTTAGCGGCACGCGCGAAGAGCGCAGAACCCGCGATACCGGCAAACGTGGCCGTCGTCGCCACGCACAGAGCGACAGGCAGCATGAACCAGTAGAGGGTCCAGTCGAGTTGCGCCAGTTCCATGCGCGCGACTTAGACCGGCATGTCCAGTGGGTCAATAGATGGTTGCAGTGCGTGCCGGGCGCTCGAAATACGGTTCGGCGCGCCCCGATTAGCAAAGCATAGAGGTGACTTGGCTTTGCAGTTCGTTGACCGTTAGGGGTTTTACCAGAAAATTCGTGGCCCCGGCCTGGGTAATCTCGAATGCGTCCTCAAGGCCCGATTTCACCGTCAATACCAGGAACATCGATGTCGAGACCTTTTCCCGATAGCGCTTCAGGAAGTCCAACCCATCCATCTTCGGCATCAGCCAATCGCACACGATCAGATCGAACTCGGGCTCGCTCTCCGTCAGCTTGAGTGCCGATTCGCCATCCATTGCCTTGCAAATTTGGGAAACGCCCAACTCAAGCAAGGCGAGTTCAATCCATTCCGCGTAATGCTCGTCATCTTCGACGATAAGGACGCGCGCACCTTTCAGCTTGGATTCGCTGTTTCGATCAACTTCCATGGGGAATGAGATTACGGTCAATTCGTTAACACTCTCTATAGCATCTGAGACAGGACTCTAACCGCCGAAAATTAACAGATTGTTGCCGAATAGGCTTAATCGGCCGCGTCCTGGCGTATCGGGCTCGGAAGCTGCAACTCGTGAAAGACGCCAAACCGCATGGTCCAGTTCCCCATTCCTCATGTTTATAGCGGTGAATGATATATTTTCGTCTGGAGAATTGTATTTAGCGGAATTCCAGCTGGCCTTGCCACGAACGCGCCAAAAGGACACGATCGCTTTTTTCAGTGTCCTGATCGTGTAATTCAGGAGATTGAATTTCACGATCAGGACACTAGTGTGATTCGGATCCAAAAATTTGTCGCATTAATGCGACGAACTTCAGAATCATCACACTAGAGGGGTCTCCCATGAAAGTCGGCGTCAACCTGATCAATTTCGGCCCTTCGGCCAACCCGCGAAGCCTGCGGCGGTGGGCGCAATTGACCGAGACGCTGGGTTATCACCTGCTGATGACCTCGGACCATATCGCGACGACGACCGACGTCGCCGATAAGTATCCCGCGCCTTTCTACGAACCCCTGACGACCTTGGGGTGGCTCGCCGGCGTTACGGAAAATGTCGAGATCGGTACGACCGTCCTGATCCTGCCCTACCGCAGCCCCCTGGAAACGGCGCGGGCCTTTGCCAATATCGACCAATTGAGCGGCGGCCGATGCATTCTGGGTGTCGGCGTCGGTTGGGCACAGGAAGAGTTTGCGGCGCTGGGCGTGCCGTTCAAGAAGCGCGGCGCGATGACCAACGATTATCTCGCCGCCATAAGAAAGTTATGGGCTGAGGAAACGGCCTCCTATGAGGGACAGTTCGTCCGCTTTCAGGACGTACAGACCGCTCCCCTCCCGGCGCGCAAACCACACCCGCCGATCTGGGTCGGCGGATCGAGCGACGCCGCGCTGCGCCGCACGGTGCGGCTCGCAGACGCCTGGCACCCAATCCGCTTCACCCTGCCCTGGCTGTGCGACACCGGCATACCGCGGTTGCGCGCCGTGGCGAAGGCCGAAGACATGCCGATGCCGGCACTTTGCCCGCGCATACGCCTGTGCCTCACGGACACTGCCGTTGCAGAGGACGACCGCATATGCGGCACGGGATCGCTCGATCAGGTGTACGGCGACTTGGCGGCGCTCGAAACGCTCGGCTGCACCTACGTGCTACTGGACACCTTCCGCGACGACATCGAAGCGTCCCGGAACCTCGAAGAGCAATGGCGCATGATAGCGGTCATGGCGGAACAGGTGTTGGACCTGGACCGGGAAACGGTCCGCTGAATTCGTAAGGGAGCCTACCGTTGAGCACGTTCTACATGGTCGAAATGCATTATCCGGCGACGGAAGACCGCGCGCTGTTCGACGAATTCTACGACAAGCACATTTCCATGCTGCTGCGGATCGACGGATTCCTGTCGGCCCAGCGCTACGAATGCACGCACGAAGCCCGCGCGCCCTTCCTCGCGGTCTACCGGCTGCGCGATCCCGGCGTGATGACAAGCGAAAACTATACCTCGAAGGCAGGCCCCACCTCGGTCGACCCGGAATTCAAGGCCAAGATGACGAACTGGGACCGCAATCTGGTACAGGGCGACATCGACACCATGGATGTGAGCGACAGCGGCTGGATGGTCCTGATCGACCGCCTCTCCCCGGACAGCCCGCCGCTACCCGAAGGCTTCACGCCGCTGGAGATCATCGGCCTCGACACGACGATCGCAGAACGCGGGGTCATGATCCGCGCGGATAGAGGGCCCGCCGAACCGGCCGCGCAGGAAGGCTGGACCGTGCGCTGTTTCCGGGCAATCCATGCGCCGCGGCACCCGAACTAGACAGCGGCATTCATAACAAAGATTGCTAGCAAACTTTGTTATGAATGAGGATTGAGCTATACTTATTGGCATCAAAATGAGGTGCCGACATGAACTTCAGTCTCACGCCAAGCCTGGAACAATTCGTCCGAGATCAAGCGAATTCCGGCGATTATAACAACGCCAGCGAGGTCGTTCGCGAAGCACTGCGCCTGCTCAAGCGCGTTGATGAACGGCGCGCGTTGAAAACCGAGCGACTGCGTGCGGCAATTCGCGAGGGTGACGAAGCCCTGGCTAGAGGTGAATTCACTGATCTTGCATCCGACGAAGCGCTGGACACTTTTTTTGACGAGCTCTAAATCACTTCGCCTTTCAGAGCCGGCTAAGCGAGATTTGGTTGGAATCGCCGACTACACGCAGAAGCGCTGGAGCCGCGCCCAAAAGCGGAAGTATCTCAACAAAACTAGGGTGGGGCTCGGAAATCTTCAGCAAATGCCCGCGATGGGGACACCGCGTAATGAAATCGAGGAAGGCCTGCGGAGTTTGGCAATTGAAAACCATATTGTTTTCTATCGAATATTAGAAAACATGCTCGTCGTCGTCCGGGTCCTCCATCAAAGCATGGACGCGCCACGGCACCTTCACCGCGAATAAACTATTCGGAGACCTGACCGGCCAATCCGTCAATTGAGCCGCGTACTCAAGCAACCGGCGGACCCGCCAACCTCGTGCGGTGCATGTGCCGTTTGTTGGCCGGATCGGTCATGTCGTAGTCGCCCAGCGCGGAATGCATGACACTGCGGTTGTCCCAGAAGATCAAGACGCCGCCGAGCACCGGAGTCGGGCGGCTTCAACCCGGCCATTTGGTCATTGTCGGCCGGGCGCATACAGTTCCATCGAAGTGAAATGCCAGGACGCTGTTGCGGCGCCGGCCGGCCGTGGTACGGGCGTGAATTGGGAGAGAAGAAATGAGCTACGAAAACATCACCTACGAGAAGAGCGGACCGATCGCCACTGTCACGCTGAACCGGCCGGACAAGTTGAACGCTCTGTCGGAAGGTTTGCAACTCGAAGTCCGGCACGCCTTGGAAGATGCGGGCTGGGAGGACGAGGACATCCGGGTGATCGTGCTCAAAGCGGCCGGCCGCGCCTTCAGCGCCGGCTTCGATATCGCGGTCTCGGCCAAGGCCAATGCGGTCGAGCGGCGGGCCAGGTCCGCAATTGGCAAGACCTTCAGCGCATCGGCGTGGTGGGATGTTTTCTGGAACAATCCGAAACCCATCATCGCCCAGATACATGGCTTCTGCATCGCGGGTGGGCTCGCAACTGCGACCTTCTGCGATCTGCGTATCTGTTCGGAAGATGCCAAGTTCGGCGCACCCGAAATCCGTACGGGCGGCCCCTATATCCCGGCCGTGTGGCCGTGGGTGGTCGGCATGACGAAAGCGCGCGAACTTCTCTATACCGGGAATCTGATCGACGCGGCCGAGGCGAAGCGGCTGAACATCGTGAACGAGGTGGTGCCGCTCGACGAACTGGACGCGGCGGTGGAACGACAGGCCTTGACCATCGCCAAGCTCCCGGCTGCGACGGTCGAATACAACAAGAAGCTCATCAACATGTCTTACGAATTGATGGGCGTACGCCAGGTCATCGAGCGTTCGTCGGAGCTTGAGGCCATAGCCCTCGCGAGCGCGGATTCCGCGCCGGAGATCGACACGTTCAATAAGATCCGCGAGAAGGACGGGCTGAAGGCCGCGCTCAGCTGGAACGCCGACCGCTTCGCCGACGAAGACGCCTGGTTCAAGAAGGCGCGCGACCGCGGCTGAACGATCGATCGCGCTCACGCTTGGCTCGACCCTGCAGCGGACAACCAGGACCTCTTCGAACGCGACCTACACCTCGCTTTTCCTCTTTTTTCGCAAGGGCAAATCCTCTTCCTGTATCAGCTTTGCGGTAAAGCACGCAGGCGCGTCCACTTTCCCGCGACGCAGCATGCTCAGCACGGAAAAACTGACTCAATTAATCTATAAATATGGATAATTAATTAAAATTATCTATTTGTATGGACAATACTCATATCGTAAAATGATCGCGCATTGATGGAAAACTCGAATAAAGCAGAACGCTTACAAATGGGGGGGGCAGACAGATTTAATCAGGAGAATTTTTGCGATGTATTCTTATAATTCTTACAAACGTTTTACCAGGATTATTGGCCTCGGGCTGACCGCCACCGCAGTAATGATCACCGGTTACACGGAGCAGGCGGCCGCGGTTCCCTTCTCGATCACCGACGACTTTGCCGGCGGCATCTCCGCGCCCTGGTCGCTTTCCTCCAACATTCCCGCTCAGGTTCCGAACTGGAACGTGGCCGCAACGGCAAACGGCGCGATCGTTTCCTACGACGCGCCGACCCCGGGCCTGAATTCCTTCGTCACGCTGAACGCGGATCGGTCGTTGCCCGGACTGACGGGCGCGTTTTCCGCTTCCGCGTCGGTCCGGTTCGAGCGGGATGCCACGCAGCCCCTTCTGACATCCCAAGGGTTCCGCGTCGCCCTGTTCGACGGCGCCGATTTCCTGCTGTTCTACCAAGCCGACGGGACCCGGGTCAGCAGGACCGGCGACGCGCGTTTCGGCACGAACTTCGACGCGTTTACCCGCAACACGACGCCTGGGCGCGACGACGACTTCAATCAGAACGAAATGCGGCCCGAGCTCGCATCCGGCCGGATCGACGTCGCGATTTCGCGGAACGCGTTCGACGCCCTGACCGTCGCCTGGAGCGTGTTCGACGGTGCCGGGAACAAGTACCAGCAAGTCGGCGCGAACTATGTCGTCAACAATACCGCCGGCATCCCGACCAGCACGTTCACCGGCACCGCGATCGGCGACGTCACTGGCGTCAGGCTCGGTTTCATTACCTTCAGCGACGCGGATCCCGCTTTTGCCGACTCGACCTTCGGCAGCATGACATTGACCGACTTCGGGATTTCCGGCGAAGCAACCGTATCGGCCGTGCCGGAACCCGGCGGGCTGGCGCTTATCGCGATCGGGTTGGCGGGTCTTGGTTTTCTCGGACGGCGGCGCTACACCACCTCGTCTTCGCGGTTCGTCGTCTCGCCGTAGCGGGCGAGCGCCGGCGATTTAAGCCCCTCATAGGCCACCTCTTCGATGGCCTCGGCTCGAATCACCGCGTCCCTTCCTGTTTCAATTCGACATGCCGCAGGATGTCGAACATAGCATCGGCCACGTCGTGTCGGCCTGCAAGTCGGTGAAATGCCTGGCGTGACAAGCGAGGCGTTAACTGTCGACACCCATCCGCGCCAGCGCCTCGGCGCGCCGTTCCTGGGCCCGGTCGCTGACAGCGCTAAACAGGCTTCCGCCGTGCGAATCCATCGCGACCAGAAGCGGCCCGAAATCCTTGATCCGGAAGTGCCACAGACTCTCGGGGTTGAGATCGTCCATGTCGACATCGAGGATCCGTTCGATCCACGTCGTCTCCAGCGCCGCCGTACCGCCGATGATGGCGAGATACACACCGCCGAGATCCAGGAACGCGTCGGCGCTGTCTTTGCCAAACCCTCCCTTTCCGATGATCATGCGGACGCCATTGTTCTCCATCAGCGGGCGGGTGAATCGCTCCATCCGCATGGACGTCGTGGTGCCGATGCAGATGGATTCGTACCCTGCCGGGCATTCGTTGGAAACGGGCACCTGTTTGACGTTGGGCGCCGTGTGGATGACGGCGTGACCTTCCAGATCGAGGCGCGTCTCGCGGCCGTGGTCGAACATGTGAATCAAGGTCGCGTCGCGGATGCCGAACAGCGTGTCTTGCAGCACAACGTGGTCGCCGATATTAAGCGATCGCACGTCGTCTTCGCTGATAGGCATGTGAAACTGGTGTGTCGTCATCGATTAAAATCCGATCTCAACGCCGTCGGGCGTGAAGGTTGCCCGGGCGCGTCGGGCGGAGTGGCACATAATGTTGACGGCGACCGGGTTCATGGTGATGTGCGTGGCCGCCGTTTCCACATGCACGGCGAACGCCGTCGAATCGCCGCCCAAGCCCTGCGGCCCAATGCCAAGGCTATTGACGGCATCGGTCAACTCCTTCTCCAATTTCGCCCCTTCCGGATCACCGCAGACATTGCCCAACGGCCGGCCGGCAGCAATCTTTGCCAGTTTGGTGCACAGGTCCGACGTGCCGCCAACGCCGACGCCGACGATGGTCGGCGGGCATACCTTGCCGCCGGCCTCCATGACCTTATCAACAACGAAAGTCTTGATGCCGGCGACACCCTCCGCCGGAATACACATCTTGAGGAACGACCCGTTCTCCGAACCGGACCCTTTGGGGACCATTTCGATGACCAACTCGTCCGTTGTGTCGGAGTAGTCGAAGCCGATAACCGGCACGCGGTGACCGCAGGATGTATGCTCGTTCTCCCGGGTCACCGGATGAACGACCGACGAGCGCAACGGATATTCACGGGTCGCCCGGGCGCAGCCACGGCGGATGGCCGCCTTGAGGTCCGCTCCTTCGACTTCGATGCCGCGGCCAATGGTGATGTTGTAAATGGGAATGCCTGTGTCCTGGCAAAGCAGGTTATCGGTCTCTTCGGCGACGGCGATGTTCTCGATCATGGTCGCTAGAATGGCTTTTCCGGTACTGTCCGACTCGGCGGCGTCAAGACGCTGGATGCCCTCCTTGATATCGTCCGGAAGGACTTTCAGCGCCCGGATATACAAATGTTTTGCGGTTTCCTCGACCGTATCCAGATCAACCTTCATAGGCTCTTCCCTCTTTCTACCAAGATCACCAAATGCGATTAGGCCGCGTCGTCGATCAAACTTTCGCCTGGCCGGATGCGCGTAAACTCGACCGGCCGCGTCTCAATCGTCATCTTATCATCTTTCAAACGAGCGACGGTGTAGCTTGAGGATTCAAGCTCACCTGGCTCGGGAAAGTCCTCGCGGAAGTGAGCGCCGCGCGAATTCTCCCGCGCGATGGCGGCAACGCAGACCGAACGGCTGACCAGGATCAGGTTCTCCAGATTCATCCAGTCGTGCCAGCTCAGATTGAACCGCTTGTCCTGCTCCGCCAGCCCGACCTCGGCGAGGTCGGAGTCCATCTCGTCGAGCTGAACGAGCGTACGCTCAAGACTTTCCCGGGAGCGGAGGATCCCGGCATCGTCCCACATCACATCGTAGAGGCGGTCGCGGATCGCGTTCATGTCTCCGACCGGTTTGCCGAACGGCGCCAACGCGCGGGCCATTGAAGCGGCGATTTCATCGTCGTCCGGATCGGCCAGTTCGCCCGCCTCCTTGACGAACGGCGCCATGGCGTCACCCGCCAACCCACCGAACACGGTCGAGTTGGCCACGCCGTTGCCGCCAAGCCGGTTCGCGCCGTGTACCCCGCCGGTATCCTCGCCGGCGGCGAACAGGCCGGGCAGCTCGGTCTTGCAATCGACGTCGAAGACGACGCCGCCCATCATGTAGTGCGCTGTCGGCACCACCTCGACCAGCCCGCCGACGAGGTCGAAACCGACATCGTGGCAGCGTTCGACCATGCCCTTGAACTGGCGGCGCACCATCGCGGGGTCGAGATGGCGCATGGTGACGTACAGCCCGCCATTGTCGGTCGTCTTGCCGCTGCGCATCTGCTCGAACATGGCGCGGCTGACGATGTCTCGGGTCGCCCGCTCCTCGCGAGGGTCGTACTGCTTCATGAAGCGTTCCTGGTCCGCGTCCAGCAGATGTCCGCCGGCGCCGCGCAAACCTTCCTCGATGATCGTGCCGGTGATCCGCGTATCCGTGCCGGCGATCAAACCGGTCGGATGGAACTGCACCATCTCCATGTCGCGCAACGGAAGCCCCGCCATCAGCGCCATCGCCATGCCGTCGCAGCTCTTGTCGCCCGACGGGGTGTGATAGCGGTACATTGTCGGCCCGCCGCCGGTCGCCAGCAGCACGGCCTTGGCCTGCACGAACGTGAAAGCCCCGTCCCGCATATCGACCAGCAGCACGCCCGACAGGCGTTCGCCGGCCTTGTCCTTAATCAGCGCCAGCGCGCGGTGTTCTTCGAGCCGGTTGATGCCGCGCGCCCAGACCTGTTCCGCCAAACGGCTGACGATCTCGATTCCCGTCAGATCGCCCTTATGCACCGTGCGGTCGAAGGTTTGGCCGGCGAAGGCCTTCTGATGGATCGAGCCGTCCGGATTGCGGTCGAAAAAGCAACCCAGCTCATTTTCCAGTTCGTGGATTCGGGTAATCGCCGTGTTGATCAGGGTCCAGGTCAAATCCTGGTTGTTCAGCCATTTGCCACCTTCGATCGTGTCCTGAAAGTGGCGTTCTACGGAATCGCCCTCCGCAATGGCGACGTTGTAGCCGCCCTGCACCATCCGAGTGCAGCCGCACTTGCCGAGCAGCCCCTTGACCGCAACGGTAATGTCGAGGTCGGGCGCCGCCTTGTGCGCATGCAGCGCCGCAAACAATCCCGCCCCGCCGGAGCCGAGGATCAGAATGTCGGTCTTGCGTCGAATAATCTCAGTCATGCGTTACCTCGCATGTCGAGCAGCGCACCCCCACCCCTGCCCTCCCCCGTCAAGGGGGAGGGAGTAAAATTCTGGCGCACAATGCTTTTGTCCCCTCCCCCCGGCCCGACCGGGAAGATGGGTAACAGTTTGTACCGGCGACATGGGTAACAGT
>CAYLTU010000220.1:0-9780 GCA_964386465.1 uncultured Rhodospirillaceae bacterium | reverse complement strand
ACATCGAGAAGCATACGCCTCATTCTACCGACGTCAGTCGGTAGTGGTTAAATGTCCTGATTGACGCGAAATTCAATCCTTTGAATTTCACGATCAGGACATTAGGCGATTTTTAGCGTAATTGGGGTCCAGGCGTCTTTGCGGCGGGCGGAACGTTCTTCGCCCGTTTCCTGCTCGAAGAGGGCAGGCTTGGCTTCGCCGAACTGCTTGCCTCTGTTTTCCGTCAAATTCGCATTGATGATACCGAAGAGTTGATCATCGATCTGTTGCACCGCGCCGATATAGTTGCCGCAGCTCTTGCAGATCAGAAAATCAACCATATTCATTCCGAAATGATAACGGTTTAACTGGGTCTCGTCCCGCACGCGCATTTCTATGCGCCCCTCTGAATCGCTTAGCGAGCGCATATTGTGTGACCGGCAGAAATCACATTGGCAAGCGTGCAACCACATATCCTGAGGTTGTTTATCAGTCGTTAGCGTGGCCTTTAGATTACCGCAATGACAAGAGCCTTTGATGATCTTGGTCATGAGACGTTTGTCCTTGGTCAGCTTCTGAATGGGATCAATCTATAGCAACAAATATTTTGTCCTGTATACCGTTTCAGCCCTGGCCGGCCGAGGGCAACCAAGGTAGCTGCGGTGGCGCTCGCCGAAGGAAAGCACGTGTTCGAACCTGTCGCGACAGACGTGATCCCTACCCTGCGGGAGCAGATACCGCGGTCGCCCCGCGCCAGGCCGCCGCACGGGGCCGTGCTATTTCCCAGCGTAGTGTTTGGCGATGACGTCGAAGGCCGCGCGCATGGCCATCGCCTCGCCGCCTTCCGGCCTGCCCGGAGCGCCAGAACTGTTCCAGGCCATGATGTCGAAATGGGCCCACGGGATATCGTCCTCGACGAAGGATTCCAGGAACAGGGCGGCGGTGATCGCGCCACCCTGCGGGATCTTTCCCGTGTTGCTGAGGTCGGCGATGTTCGGTTCGATATATTTGCGGTAGGGCTGCCACAGCGGCATGCGCCAGACCGGGTCGTCCGCCGCGCCGCCGCACTTTATGAAGGCGTCGGCCAGCTTGTCGTCGTTAGTGAACATAGCCGGCAGGCTGGGTCCGAGCGCGATGCGGGCCGCACCCGTCAGGGTCGCGAAGTCGAGGATCACGGCGGGCTTCTCCGCCGCCGCCAGCGCCAGCGCGTCGGACAGCACGACACGCCCTTCCGCGTCGGTGTTGCCGATCTCCACCGTCAGCCCCTTGCGCGTGGGGATGACGTCCATGGGGCGATAGGCGTTGCCCGAAACGGCGTTCTCGACGGCCGGGATCAGGACGCGCAGGCGGACGCGCTGCTTGGTGGCCATGATCATGTGGGCCAGGCCCAGCACGTGCGCGGCGCCGCCCATGTCCTTCTTCATCAGCAGCATGCCTGACGCGCCCTTGAGGTCCAGCCCGCCGCTGTCGAAGCAGACGCCCTTGCCGACCAGGGTGACCTTGGGGTCGCCCGTACGGCCCCATTTCAGATCGATCAGGCGCGGCGCGCGATCCGACGCCCTGCCGACCGCGTGGATGGCGGGGAAGTTCTTTTTCAGCAAATCGTCGCCGACGATGGCGCCGCAGTTTGCCTTGTGGGATTTCGCCAGCTTGCGGGCGGCTTGGGCCAGTTCGGCCGGGCCCATGTCGGCGGCCGGCGTGTTGATCAGGTCGCGGGTCAGGAAGATGCCGTCGACGGTGGCCTGTACGGCGGTCTTGTCGGCATGTTTCGGCCAGACGAGCTGCGGATGGTCCTTCGGTTCGCCCTTGTAGCGGGTGAATTTGTAGGCCGCCAGGCCCCAGCCCAAGGCGAGGCGGTTCGCGGTCATGGCCTTCGGTTCGCGCGCCAGGCGGTAGCGGCCCTTGGGCAGCCGGTCGCTCGCCGCCGACCAGGACCATATATCCTCGCCGCCGGTCACGCCGACCAGCACCGACGCCGCACCGCCGTCCTTGCCCGGGACCAGCAGGGTGGCGCCCGGCGTCGCCTCGAAGCCGGCGCCCTGGACCCAGGCCGCGGTGGATTTCGGTTGCTTCTTCAACCAGCCCTTCAGGTCGTCGGCGGTGAGCGGGGTCATCGGCAGGGTCCGGGAGTTGGCCCGGGCGGCGAAGCATTCGGTCACGGGAATCTCCTTAGGCGGGATGGCGTGCGATAGTGATTATCACATATGCGCCAGTTTGATAAAATCGCCGGCATGGCACGAAAACCCCAAGGCGTTCTGCGCCGCGGCTGGACCACGGGCGCCTGCGCCGCGGCCGCCGCGCGCGCGGCGTACCAGGCGCTGCTGACCGGCGCGTTTCCGGACACGGTGACGATCCGCCTGCCGAAGGGCGAAACGCCGTCCTTTCCGCTGGTGCGGAAGGCGATTGAGAACGGCGCCGCCTCCGCCGGTGTGATCAAGGATGCCGGGGACGATCCGGACGTGACGCATGGGGCGCTGATCATGGCGCGGGTCTGTCCCGGCGCGCCGGGCGCGGGCGTCACATTCCATGCCGGCGCCGGGGTTGGCACGGTGACGAAACCGGGGTTGCCAATCGCACCGGGAGAGGCGGCGATCAATCCGGGACCGCGCGCCATGATCCGCGAAATGCTGGGCGAAGTCGCGTCCGAGCAGGGGGCGGCGCTGGACGTCGCGGTAATCCTCTCCGTTCCCGATGGCGAGCGCATGGCGGCGCATACCTGGAATCCACGCCTGGGAATCGTCGGCGGTCTGTCGATATTGGGAACGACCGGCATCGTCATACCCTATTCCTGCAGCGCCTGGATCCATGCGATTCAACAAGGCATCGATGTCGCCCGGGCGACGGGTATCGAACATATCGCCGGCGCGACCGGCAAGACTTCGGAAGCCGCGGTGCGCCGCCTGTACGGGCTGGAAGAGTCGTCTGTCGTCGATATGGGGGATTTCGTGGGCGGCATGCTGAAATATCTCGACAGCCATCCGGTGCCGCGGCTGACCATCGCCGGCGGTTTCGCGAAGCTGACCAAGTTGGCGCAAGGCCATCTCGATCTGCATTCCGGCCGCAGCCAGGTCGATTTCAAGGCGCTTGCCGGAATGGTCGATGCGCTCGGCGCGCGAGAACCGGTTCTGCAACGCGTGCGCGATGCGAACACGGCAAGCGAAGCGCTCGATATCGCCGCCGGAATGCCGTTGGGCGATGCGGTGGCCAGGGCCGCGCGCGATACCGCGCTGACACGCTTGTCGGCGTCTATCGTGCTGGACGTTTTGGTCGTCGATCGCGAGGGCCAGAGGATCGGGTATGCCGGACCCTGAAACGGTCCACCTGTTGATCTTGGGCGGCACGGCGGAAGCGGCGCGGCTCGCGGAGGCCGCGCGGCGGCGATTCGGAACGGGTGTCGCCGTGACGTCGTCCCTGGCGGGGACGACACGCGCCCCGCGGCCGATCGCCGGTGCGGTGCGGATCGGCGGGTTTGGCGGCGTGCCGGGCCTTGCCGCATGGCTCCGGCGCGAGAATGTAAGTTTGGTCGTCGATGCGACTCACCCGTTCGCGGACCGGATTTCCGCGAATGCGCGTGAAGCCTGCGCCGCCGTCAAGGTTCCGCGGCTGGTTTATTCACGCCCGCCCTGGAAACCGAAACCCGGCGACCGATGGCGCAACGTGTCCGGCCTTGACACCGCGGCGGCACTCTTGCCAGATATCGCGGCTCGCGCGTTTTTGAGCGTCGGTTCGCTGCGATTGGGCGCATTCGCCGGTCTCGACGGCGTGCATCTGGTGGTGCGCATGGTCGATCCACCGGCCGCGCCGCTGCCGCTGACGGATTGTTCCGTCATCCTGGGGCGTGGACCGTTCGACGCCGAGGCGGAGCGGGACCTGTTGCGCCGGGAACGAATAGATGCGGTCGTCAGCCGGAACAGCGGCGGGGCGGCGACTTACGCGAAGATCGAAGCGGCGCGGGAGCTCGACCTGCCGGTGGCAATGGTCGCGCCGCCGGCGCGCGAAATAGGAGAATGTGTGGAATCGATGGAAGGAGCATTGCGGTGGATCGGACTACAGATCGCATCGTGGAAACAGGCCGGGCCGTGAGACGGCGCATTTTCGGGCTGGCGGTTGCGGCGTTGTTATTGGCCGCGGCGCCGGCACTGGCGCAGAGGGATTTGACGGCGGGGCACCCGATGATAGATGCCGCCGCGATCGGCAACGCGGATGTTGTCGAGTATTGGCTTAAACGCGGTGCCCGGGTCGATCTTCCCGACGAACAGGGCCGGACGCCGCTGATTTTCGGTGCCTTCAATGGGTCCATGGAAATCGTCGAGCTTACCCTGTCGTTGGGCGCGTTGATCAACCGACAGGATAGGGGCGGCAATTCGGCTCTAGTCTGGGCGGCGGGCCAAGGCCACCTGGAAGTCGCCGAGCGCCTGATCGAGGCCGATGCCAACGTGAACCTGCAAAACGGGCAGGGGCAGACATCGCTCATGGCGGCGGCAGCAGCCGGCTATTACGAAATCGTACAGCTTTTGCTCGACAGCGGCGCGGCCGCGAACATCCTGGACTATACCGGCCGCAGCGCGCTCGATTGGGCGCGGGACGGGCGCGATCGGGACGTAATCAAGATGTTGGAGCGGGCAGAGCGGGCCGGCTAAATCAGATCTAGGGTTTCGGCCGCAAGACGTGGTGATGGTCCTGTGCATAAAGGCGGCTGTCTTCGAAACCCGTATCGTCGAGAACGCGGCCGACCAGGATCAGGGCTGTCCGCGTGATCCCGGCGGCTTTCACCTGATCGCGAATATCCGCAAGCGTGCCACGAAGTATTTGTTCGTCTGGCCACGATACCCGGTAGGCGATGACCACCGGGCAATCGGCGCCGTAATGCGGTGTCAGATCCCGGACGACGCGCGCCAGATTGTTGATCGACAGGTGGATCGCGAGCGTCGCGCCGCTTTGACCGAGCGTGGCGAGCTCTTCGCCTGGTGGCATGGCCGACGCGCGCGTCGCGGTCCGGGTCAGGACGATGGTCTGCGCGACGCCGGGCAGGGTCAGTTCCGTTTTCAGCGCCGCCGCCGCCGCCGCGTAACTCGGCACGCCGGGCGTGACGTCGTAGGGAATCCCGAGCGCATCCAGGCGCCGCATCTGTTCGGCGATGGCGCCGTACAGGGCCGGATCGCCGGAATGGACGCGCGCCACGTCCTGACCTTCCGCGTGCCCGCGTTTGATCTCATCGATGATCTCGTCGAGCGTCAGCGGCGCCGTATCGATCACCCGCGCGTCGGGCGGCGCTTGCGCGACGATCTCGGTCGGAACGAGGGAGCCCGCATAAAGCACGATGGGGGCTTGTCGGATCAGGGTTTGGCCGCGCACCGTAATCAGGTCCGCGGCGCCCGGACCGGCGCCGATGAAATGCACCGTCACGGCATCGCTCCGTAGCCGCGCGGCGTGAAGACGCGGACGCCGTCGGGGAGGTTCAGCATTCGCGTCTCGCTGTTGCCGACGATGACCAGGGTCAGCATGTCCACCGCATCGACATCCATATCCGCAAGCGTCGCGAACGACACGGCTTCGTCGTCGCGGCCGAGGCAACGGGCGATTACGACGGGCGTCGTGTCGGGCCGGTGGTCCAGGAAGATTTCCTTGGCCCGGGCCAACAGGTCGCGTCGGCGCGCGCTCTGCGGGTTGTACAGCGCCGTCACGAAATCTCCCATCGCGGCCGCATCCAGCCGCTTCAGGATCGCGTCACGCGGCGTCAACAAGTCGGACAGCGAGATGGCGCAGAAATCATGGCCCAAAGGTGCGCCGGCGCGCGCGGCGGCGGCCTGCATGGCGCTGATGCCGGGCGCGACGTTGATTTCGGCGCGCCGCCAGATTGGATTGGCGTCCGACTCGATCGTCTCGAAGACCAGGCTGGCCAGCGCGTAAATTCCGGCATCGCCGGAGCAGACCAGTGCGACGCGGTTTCCCTCGCCCGCCAGGGTCAACGCATCGCGGACCCGTTCCGCCTCCTGGCCCAGCCCATAGGCGCGTCTTTCGGCACGGACGCCGATGTCCGCGACGAGGTCGAGATAGGCTTGGTAGCCGACGATGTACGCCGCGTTATTCAAAGCAGCCGCGGCTTCCGGTGAGCGCCAAGCCGGCGTACCCGGTCCGATTCCGACGACTGACAACAGGCCGCGGCTTAGCCCGCGGTCGGTGCCGATGTCGCGGGGCGCCCGGGCGACGGCGCAGGTCGCGCGCCGGGATTTGCATTTCGCGACGATCAGTTCGCTTTCGTGACCGGCAAGCGCCAGTGCCGCGCCCTCCGCCACACCGTGGCAACCGGTCTCGCGGAACACGATTTCGGAGGGGGTCCGCAAGCGCGGGCGTTCCGCTTCCAATGCCGTGGCGTCGAAAAATCGGGCCGGCACGCCGAGCGCCGCCGCAACCGCATGTACGGCCGGCTCGTCGGTCTTCAGATCGATCGATCCGACTGCCGCGACCGCTTCCGCGGCCAGACCGGCCTCCTGCAGCGTCGCCGAAACGAGCGCATGAAGTTCTTCGGGAGTCGTACCGCGCTCGCAGCCGACGCCAACCGCGAGGATCGGAGGATGAAAAACGAGCGCGCGCCCATGAGTGTCTTTGTTCTTGTCGGTGATGATGACGCGCACCGCCGCATCGTCGCGCCAGGGCACTTCGGCGAGCCATGTGGCCGATCCGGCTTCGATGTCCAGCCGGGCGCCTTCCCCGGCCAGCAGGGCCGCCGTCACCGGTTTCACCTGCTCCGGAGTGGCGATCCGCCATCCCGGCGGCGGTTCGTCGAGGGAGACGCCTAAGCGGAGATCGCCGGCGGTGGTGATGGCGGCAACGCCGTCGCAAGCGCCGGCAAGGTCACGGGCGAGGTCGTTGGCGCCGTGATGGCCGCCGATCAGCGGCACCGCGACGCTGCCGTCCTCGGCGAGCGCGACGACCGGTGCGCCATCCTGTTTGTCGCTCAAGACGGGCGCCAGGGCGCGGATCAGGATCGCCGACGCGCAAATTCCGACAATGGCGGCCCCCTCGCGGTGGAGCCGCCGAAGATGCGTCATCGTGTCGTGAAAAACGACGTCGGAATCGTCGGCGCGTCCGGCCAGCCCGTGAATGGCGCTGCATTCGAATTCTATCTGGAGCCGGCGCGCCAGCGCCAAACCATTGCCGCCGAGGACGACGAAAACCGTCTTCATCGCCATGCTGCCCCCCGCTTGTGCGACAGGATAAGCGAGAAATAGGGCGCGCGTTCGTCCGTGACGTCGGCCAGCGGCCGGATCGTCTGTTCCGCCATCGTTGCGTAGGCGACATACTGCGCACCGGCGTGTCGGTCGAGCTTCCGTAGTACACGCCGGACCTTTGCGAGATGCCGGCCGACCTTGATGATGGCCACGCTGTCGGCCGCCGCGATGGCCTCGGTCAGCGCCGCTTCTTCGAGCGGCGCCGGGACGACGGTCAGCAAATCGTTGCGCGCGGCCAGCGGGGCTTTCAGCGCGGCGGCGGCGGCCATCAGCGAGGAGATGCCGGGTACGATGGTGACATGGAAGCGTGGCGCCATCCTCCCGAACAGATACATGAACGAGCCATAGAAGAACGGGTCGCCCTCGCACAGGGCGGCGACGTCGCGGTCGGCCTCCAAATGGACGCCGATCTCTTCCGCGGCGCTATCGTAGACCGACCGGTCCGGGAATTGCGTCGCCTCGATCGGCATACGGATCGGTATTTCGATCGGCGCGTGGTTGATGTGCGGCGCCGCGATTCGGCGCGCCATGCTGTCACCTTCGAGCGGCGCGGGCCAGGCGATGACGGGTACGCGCTGCAGGATGCGGAGCGCCTTGAGCGTTATCAGTTCCGGATCCCCGGGTCCCACGCCGATGCCGTAAAGCGTTCCGGTCACGGCTTCACCGCCTGCAGCTGGGTTACCGTTCGCAGCGCCGACCATGTGCGGAAGCGGCCGACGGGTTCGGCATGCGAGACCGCGATCCGCGTCAGTTCGCCGCCGTAGCGTTCCCGCAGCGCGCTAACCGCCGCTTCGCCCTCGAGCGTAACCGCGTTGGCGACAAATCGACCGCCGGCGGGCAGGGCGTCCCAGCATACCTCGGACAGTTCGGGTGTTCCGATACCGCCGCCGACGAATACGGCGTCGGGTGTCGCCAACCCCGCCAAGGCGCGCGGCGCGGGGCCGGTAACGATGTCGAGCGTTGGAGTCCCCAGCGCGGCGGCGTTTTGCGCGATATAGGCACAGCGGCCGGCGTCTTGCTCGATGGCGACGGCCTTACCGCCCGCCCGCATCCACTCGATGCCGACCGACCCGCATCCGGCGCCTACATCCCATAGGAAACCGCCCGGTTGCGGCACCAAGGCGGCGAGCGTCGCCGCGCGCACCACGCGTTTGGTCAGCTGACCGTCATTGACGAAGACGTCGTCCGGGAGACCCGGCGCCCGGCTGAGATTTCGCGCCCCGTCGCCGGCGACACAGGTTACCGCGATCGTGTTGAGGTCGGCGGTCCGGCGGTCGTCCCAGCTCTCGGCAAGACCCTCGTGAGATGCTTCGCTGTTGCCCCCCATATGTTCGAACACGGTCAATCCGCTCGGCCCATAGCCTTTGGCGCGCAACGCCGCCGCGACCTTCGCCGGCGTCTCGCCGTTCTCCGACAGGATCAGCAATCGGCCGCCGGGCCTGAGATGCAGGTTGAGCAATTCCAGCGGCCGACCGTGCAGTGTTAGACAGTCGACGTTGTGCAGGGGCCAGCCCATGCGGGCGGCGGCGAGCGAGAAGGCGCCGGCCACGGGGAGCACGGCGACGGCTTCGGTGCCGAACTCACGGGTTAAGGTCACGCCGATTCCGTAGGTCATCGGGTCGCCGGTCGCCAGGACGACGACCCTTTTGCCGCGCATCGTTTCCAGCCGTTCCACCGTCTTGCGCAGCGGTGAATCCCAGCGGTGCCTTTCGGCCCGATGATCGTCGCCGATCATCGCCAAGTGCCGGTCGCCGCCGACCAGCACTTCCGCATTGTCGATCAGGTTCCGCGCCGTCGCCGGCAGGGAGTCGATACCGTCCTCGCCGATCCCGACGATATGGAGCCAAGGGGTCATTCGGTTCCGCTCGACAAGGCGTTGACCGCCGCCGCCGCCATGGCGCTGCCGCCGCGGCGGCCGCGCAGCGCGACGAACGGCACGCCGTGCGCGCCATCGATCAGCGCGTCCTTCGATTCGGCCGCCCCGATGAATCCGACCGGAAAGCCCAGGATGAGCGCGGGCGCGGGCCAGCCCTCGGCCAAGCCTTCCAACAGGCGGAACAGGGCGGTCGGCGCGTTGCCGATGGCAACGACCGCGCCATCCAAATGGTCCGGCCACAAGCTCACCGCCGCGGCGGACCGCGTCGTGTTGCGGGATTTCGCCAGTTCCGGGACGGCGGGTTCTCCCAGCATGCACAGCACCCTGTTGCCGTTGGGAAGCCGCTCGCCGATCACCCCGCGCGCCACCATCTCGACATCCGCCAGGATCGGCGCGCCATTCTCCAGCGCGGCCCGTCCCGCGCGTGCGGCGCCGCGCGACGCGGCAAGGTCCCCGACGATATCCGGCATGGCGCAGGCGTGGACGAGGCGCAGCGCGAGCGGCGCGAGATCGTCGTCGACGGACGACAGGTCGGTCTCCCGCCGGATCGCCGCAAAGGATTCTCGGTAGATTTCCGCGGGGTCCCGTATGTAGGTGAATGACGGTTCGCTCATGCGCCCAGGATCCAGGCTTCTTCGGTCTCGACGATCGCGCGCTCCGCCGGTTTCAGCGCCGGATCGCCCTCGAACAATG
>CAYLTU010000219.1:0-9792 GCA_964386465.1 uncultured Rhodospirillaceae bacterium | reverse complement strand
ACCGGTTGGCTACCGGCGCCGTTCGTGAAAGACGGCGACAAATATCCCAACACCTCGCCCGTCGGTGCTTTTCCACCCAACCCCTTCGGCCTTTACGACATGCACGGCAATGTCTGGGAGTATGTCGAGGACTGCTACCATGACGGCTATGTCGGCGCGCCGGATGACGGCTCCGCACGACTCGATGCGCCGAAATCCGAACTCGACGAGGAGGACGACCCGACGCGCGAATGCGAGATTTTCACGATGCGCGGCGGATCATCCGGCTACAACCATTATTACGGAATGTCGGCAACCCGGATCGGCATCAACTGGGCGGTCGTCGGTTATCTGCACTACGGGATCCGGTTGGTCCGGGATCTGGAGTAATCCTGTCGGCGCCGGTGCCATTTAACGTCGAATGAATTTTGGGGAGACAGAGCATGAGCAATCCGGCGTTCGCTTTCGACCATGTGCACCTGATCAGCCGCGAGCCGAAAGCCGCAGCGCAGTGGTACGTCGAGATGTTCGGCGCGACCATCGCGCGCGAAAGCGAAACCCGGGGGGCGCAGCAGATTTTCGTCGCGATCGGCGGCATGACCGTCATCATCCGCGGCCAGCGTCCGGGCGAAACCCCGTCCGATCCGAAACCGGTCGAGCAGTATGCCGACTATTCGAGCCACAACGAGTGGGGCACGGACCATTTCGGCTTCATGTATCGCGGCGACCTGGCGGCATTCTGCAAGGAACTTAGCGGCAAAGGGGTCACCTTTCCGGTCGAACTGAAGAACTTCAACGGTAACACCTTGTGCTACGTCGCCGCGCCCGACGGCGTCAGTATCGAACTGATGCAGTGTTGAGCGCCCGCGCCGTGTCGCTCAAATCTCGAAAACCGCCTCGCTTTCTACGGGCGCCACGGCGACAGGCGTTGCGTCGCCCAGGTCCGGACCGAAATAGCAATCCGTCCGCACGAAGGGGCGCTTGTCCTCGATCACCGATACGATGCGTTTGTACAGGGTCTCCGGCCTAATCGGTTTGGCGAGGTAGCTTGTTACACCGGCATTCCGGCACGCCAGCACGCGGTCGGCTTCCGTATACCCCGTGAGCATGATCATCGGAACGAACGGGTTCGGCGAATCCGGTTCATTGCGCACTTTCTGCAGAAACTCTAGACCGTTCATCGGCTTCATCACCCAGTCGGCAATGACGATATCGGCCGCGTAGCTGCGCAACGCCTGATACGCGGCCTGCCCATCATTAGCCGTCTGAATGTCACCGACTCCAAACGCTTTGAGCAAGTCCCGTACAAGGAAGCGCATTGAGCTATCGTCGTCGACTAATAGGATTTTCAATTTATTGAGTTCATAGGCCATCAGAGTTCTACTCAAGCGTCTATATAGTATTAAATTAAAAATTCGATTTTTTTACCTATCCAATACAATATATGCAAACTATTAATCTTGCTAATATTTTAATAATACTTAATATTTACTGTTATTGTCCTAAATTTTTGATCGAATTTGTATAAATTTTTATTTATGTGGCAAATATAAGTTCGGTCAAACGAGCTTATGGATATCCTCAAGACGCGTGCCGCCGGTCGCCTCGACGATATTACGGCGCAGCCGCCGCATGCCGCCGATCCAGCGATCATAGTCGCTCTTGTGCCGGCGGTATTTCTCCACATCCGGATGCGGGAGGATCAAGAACCGCTCTTCCGCCAGACCGTCAATGACCGCGTCCGCCACCTGTTCCGGGCCGATCACGCCCGAAATCCCGTCGAGATCGTCGCCTTCGCCATAACCGAGCATCTCGGTTGCAACATATTGCGGGCAGATGACCGAGACCTTGATGCCGTCGTCGCCGTGGGTGATGGCAAGCGACTCCGCGAACCCGACCGCTGCGTGTTTTGTCGCCGAATAGGCGGCATCGCCGATCTGGCTTAGCAACCCGGCCGCCGACGCCATGTTAAGCAGATAGCCGCCGCCCCGCTCGATCATTCCCGGCAGCACCGCGCGCGCCGCGTAAACATGGGCCATGACATGGATGTCCCAGCAGGCCTGCCACTGTGCGTTGTCGGCGGACGAGGCCAAGTCCGGCTCGCCGAAGAAAACGCCCGCGTTCGAGCAGAACAGGTCGATCGGACCGAAATGCGCCTCGGCCCGGGCGACCAAATTCTGAACTTCGGATTCCTTTGTGACGTCGCACACGATCGCAAGGCCCTGGAGAGGGTCCGCCACCGCCATGGCTTCTTCCTCGCTCAAATCGGAGACGACGACCCGCGCGCCTTCATTGGCGAAACGTCGCGCCAACGCCTTACCGATGCCGCGCGCGCCGCCAGTCACGACGACGGTCTTGTCGTTGACGTCCATACCACCCTCGCTGTCAGTCGATCTTGCTAGGCAAACGCCTCGAATATCGCCGCCACATCCGGCGCCGTGCCGAGCCCGCGCTGCTTGACCGCCTTCACCGTTTCGGCGGGAATATCCTCGTAGCGCACGCCCATCGTGTAATCGACAAGCCGTTCGGTCGTTGCGTCCATGCGTATCCCCTGTCGGCGTCAGCCTACGCTATCGTAAACCTCGCGCCATTGCCGAATCGCGTCGATATGGTCGTCGACCTTCTCGAAGCCGGCGCTCATCGTGACGACGGAAATATGGCTTCCCTCCGCCTCGCGCCACGCCGCGATGTCTTCCGGCCAGCGGTTGGGACCACGGTTGTAGGACTGGATCGACTCGAATCCAAACTCGCTCCTGTCGCGTCCCAGCCCGTCGAGATGTTCCTCGATGCGCGTCTTGATTTTGGCCGCGTAATCCTGGCTCCTTCCCGAGATCAGAAAACCGTCGGCGACCCGCGCGGACCGTTCGTAGGCGATCTCGGTCGATCCGCCGAGCCAGATCGGGATCTGCCGTTTCGGCAGCGGCAGGATGCCGGCCCGGTCAATGCGGTGGAAATCATCCTCGTGATCGATAAGCTGTTCGGCCCACAGCTTGCGCAACAGCGCGATCTGGGCCTCCTGCCGCCGGCCGCGCTTCCTGAAGGTATCCGGCAACTCGAGCCCGTCAAACTCGACCCAGTTCCAGCCTACGCCCACGCCGAGCCGCAACCGCCCACCAGAAAACAGATCGATGTCCGCGGCCTGCTTGGCGACCAGCGCCGTCTGCCGCTGCGGCAGGACCAGCACCCCGGTAACCAGTTCGATCCGTTCCGTAATGCCCGCCAGATAGGCATAGGTGATCAGCGGTTCATGGAACGGATCGGTGTTCTTGTAGGGCCCGCGCAGCTCGGGCTCGCGCCCGGCGTGATCGGCGCCCAGCACATGGTCGTAGATGACGATATGATCGTAACCCAGCTCTTCCGCCGCCTGGGCGAACGCTTTGACCGCGCCGACATCACCTCCGAGTTCGGTCTGCGGGTAAATGGCACCAACTTTCATCGTCTCCCCCTATCCCTGTTTCCAGCACACTATCTTTTCGAATTCGATCCCGCACAGATTCATTCGTGCCGGAAGCTAACAGCCCGAATCGTCGCGTCCCGCGGGCAGCCGCGTACGGCAAAACTTCACGTCCGTGAGAACCGCCTCGCTCATGGCGGCGCCGGTAAAATTGGCATCCGTCAGGTCGGCGCCGGACAAATCTATTTTCCAAAGGTTCGCGTCCGACAGATCGACGTCCCGCAATATCGCACCGGTCAGATCGGCATTGGTCAACTGGGCGCCCGAAAGATTGGCGCCGGTCAGGTCCGCGTCCTTAAGCGTCGCCTCGTTCAGATTGGCGCCCGTCATTACGGTGCCGCGCAGATCGGCGCCGGCAAGATTGGCCTGCACGAGGCTCGCCTGGTGCAAATCCGCGCCGACGAAGCGCGCGCCCTTGAGATCGGCGAGGTAGAAATTCGCATTTCGAAGGCCCGCCTTGCGGAAATCGGTTTCGACCAGAATTGATTGCCTGAAATCCGCCCAAGTCAGATCGGCCGCACGCACATCGGCGCGCGTGAGGTTTGCGCCGATCAAGTCGGCGTTTTTCATCGCGGCCCCGCGAAGCGAACTTTCTCTCAACGTAGCATGGCCCATGCGGGCGCCGTTCAGATCGGCGTGGGAGAGATCGATCTTGTCGAGTTTCGCCCACCAGAAGCTCGCCTCATGCAGATCGGCGCCGGACAAATTTCCGTCACGAATATCCGCCCACCAAAGGCGCGCCCGAGCCAGATCGGCGTTGGAAAAGTCGAAGCCGCGCAAATCGGCCCACCAAAGGCGGATATCGGCAAGCGCGCAGCCGGCGCAGCCACGGGTCTCGAAAACCCGGTCGGCTCGCGGATCGGCGAACCGCTCGAAATAAACGGCCACGCCCGCTGCGGCACCCGCCAGGAAAATGACGGCCGCGGACACGATGAACAACCGCCGACGGGTTGGGAGGGCGAGGCGCATAGTCGGTATCAGCCGTCAATCAAAAGGGCGCGGTCGCGGCAACCAAAGCATACGCAAGAATTGGAGCGGCCGATTCCGGCGATCAAGTCGGAAACGACACCGGGATGCTGCGCGGGCCGCGCACCTGCCCGCCCGCCCAGGTAACCGCGTCGGGATCGGACAGTTCGAATTCGGGAATACGCTCAAACCAGGTACGCAACGCCACGTCCATCTCCATGCGCGCCAGATTGGACCCGGCACAGCGATGGATGCCGATACCGAACGCGACGTGGCGGTTCCGCGTGCGGTCGAGCACGACTTCGTCGGCACGCTCGAAGACTTCCGGATCGTGGTTGGCGGCCGGGAAGTTCAGGATCAGCTTATCGCCCGGACACATCGACACGCCGCCAATCTCAACCGGTTCGACAACCTTGCGCGCCATCATCACCGGCCCGTAGTAACGCAGCAATTCCTCGATCGCGGTCGGGAATAGTTCCGACTCCGACGCCATGCGCCGCCGGTCTTCCGGATGGCCGGCAAAATGCCACATCGACGCGCCAATGGAACTCCAGGTCGTGTCGATACCCGCGACCAGCAACAGATTGCAAATCCCGATGACTGTGTGATCACTGAGGGGCTCGCCTTCGATTTCCGATGCGATCAAAGTCGAGATGACGTCGTCGCCGGGCTCCTTGCGGCGTTTCGCGACCAGCTCCGCGAAGAATTCACGGATGACGCGGCGGTATTTGCCGCGCAGTTCCGGATGCGTCTGACCCAGCTCAAGCACGCCCTGGGTCCATTCGGTGAACTCGTCTCCGCGTGCCGGATCGATGTCCAGGATCGCCGCGATGACGCGCACCGGAATCTGCTGCGCGTAGTCCACCGCCGCATCGGCTTTGCCCGTTCCTTTTTCGACGATCCGGTCGATCAGTTCGTGGCAAACTGTCTCGGTGAATCCGCGGTATTTTTCAGTCGCCTCCGGCGTGAATAACGGCAGGATCAACTGCTTGTATGGTTTGTGCTCCGGCGGATCAGAGGTGATCGGCGGGTTCTCGGTGCCATATTCCTTCGCTTCGGCGATCAGTTCTTCGCGCAGCTCGGGCGACGGCGGCACGATCACGACCGAGCGCGAGGACAGCTTCGGCACCATGCGCACCATTTCGCGCAGATCCTCATAGCGCGTCGCCATCCAGGTCCCGCCCCATCGCTTGGTATGCGCAACCGGGCAACGCTCGCGCAGTTCGTTCCACACCGGCTTGGGGTCTTTCACATATTCCGGATCGAAAATGTCGTAGTCGGTGGCCCAATCTTCGACAGGCGTACCTTCCCGGCCCATGATAATGCCTCCTTATTCCTCGACGATCTCGATGGCGAATTCGGGGCAATTGTCGATAGCCAGCCGCGCCTTGTCCTCCTGACCCGGTGGAACAATACCGTCATTCGCCGCGCTTGCGTAGCCGTAATCGTCCAGCTCGAACAGGTCCGGCGCGAGTGTCTTGCAACGATTGTGACCTTGGCAATTTTCAGTATCGACGCAAATGCGCATTTTCACTCCCCCGTTCGTTATGCCGCACGCCGGAAACCAGCCGTAAAATCGGCCCAGGGCGCCATCGCCGAATTGGCCGGAATCGGATCGTACAGCCCGACCCGCTCAAGCAACCCGTCGTAGCGCTGGCGTAAAATACCCGGCAATTCGGCCTGCGTCGAACTTATCGCGACCTCGGCCATCAGCGCATCGGGCACAAGTGCGCACATCGCCTCGAAGTCGCCTTGACGCATGAGCTGGCTCAATTCCTTACCGAGTTCGTTGAAGCCGTGATATTCCAGCAGCGCCCGGTAATTCGGCGTCGACGCGTAGAAGGCGACCTGCTGGCGGACCGGCGCTTCCGCCTTTTGCCGCTCCTCTTCCGTATCGCCGAGCGCCGCGAAAACCGGCGCGAACAGCACGAGATCGTCGACCGACTTGCCGCGGGTCTTGGCGCCTTCGTCGATCGCGGGCCGCACAACGTCGCGCAGATAGCCCGGTGAATGCATCGGATGCACGTGGAAACCGTCCGCCGCCTCGCCCGCGGCCCGGCACATGCGGCTGTTGACCCCTGCCAGGTAGATCGGGATCTCCGGATTGTCGATCGGCCCCGGCGTGAAGAACGGGTTCATTAGGGTGAACTGGTAGAAGGGTCCCTTGTAACCCGGCTTGGTCTCGTTCTGAAAATTGTCCCAGATTGCGCGCAGGCAATGGATGTAGTCGGTGACCCGCGCCGCGGGATGGTCGAACGGCATCGAGAAGCGCCGCTCGACATGCGCGCGCACCTGCGTGCCGAGGCCAAGATGCAGCCGGCCGCCGCTCGCCTTCTGGATGTCCCAGGCTGTCTGCGCCATGGCGAAGGGGCTGCGGCCGAACGCGACGGAGATGTTGGTGCCAAGCTCGAGCGTTTCGGTCGACTGCGCCGCAGCGAGCAGCGGCAGGAACGGATCGTGCGCCGCTTCGAAGGTCCAGACCGCGTCGAACCCGACCGCCTCCAGCTGCTGCGCGTGCGCCGGCACAGCGTTCAAATCGATATCGCCAAGTTCCGCGTCGAGCTTCATCGTCTAATGTCTTTCCAAGTTATCCCGTGGCGCCATTTTGCGCAGGCGCGGACGGGAAATTCAAACTTGAATCGACCGGTTTGGAGGTGGCAACGGCCCTCCACCTCTATCATTGCCGCCGGTTTTACAGTAACACCAGCGAAGCCAATCGGCCGTTCCTCTCATTTCGAATGATCCTCCATGACCCGACGCGAAGACAGTATCGAGGTTCCCTACGGCTGGGTGATCGTGTTCGCGTCGCTGGCGCTGCATAGCATCGGGCTCGGCGCACCGAATATACTTTTTATCGCTCTCAAGCCCATCGCCACCGATCTGGGGACGCTGCGCGCCGTGCCGTCCTTCGCCTATTCGTTGCTGATGATCGGTACCGGCGCGGGCGGTATCGTCATGGGGCTGTGGATGGACCGGCGGGGCATCGTCTATCCGGTCCTGTTCGGCAGCACCATGATCGGCCTCGGCGCCCTTTTGGCCAGCCAGTCGGACGGCAAGTGGGGCCTGTATCTGGCGAACGGTCTGCTGATCGGCCTGTTCGGGAAAGCGGCGATCATCGCGCCGTTGGTGGCCAATGCGACGCGCTGGTTCGACCGGCGACGCGGGCTGGCTATCGCGATAATCTCCTCCGGTCAAGGCGTAGCCGGCGCGATATGGCCACCGGTCCTGCGCTATTTCACCGATCTGACCGATTGGCGCGAGACCTATTTCTATTACGGCATCTTCGTCTTCGCGACGATGGTGCCGCTGGCGCTATTGCTGCGCAGCAAGCCGAAACCGGTAGCCGCCGCGAAACCGAACGTCGTAGGGGACGGTATCGAGATACTGGGCATGTCTCCGAACATGGTGCACGTGATCCTGTGCCTGGCCACCATCGGTTGCTGCGCCGGCATGGCCATGCCGATCGTTCATCTGGTCAGCCATGCGACCGACCTCGGTTTCGTGCGGGCGCGGGCGGCGGAACTCCTTTCCGTCCTGTTCGCGACCGCGTTCTTCAGCCGCATCGCCTTCGGCATGATTGCCGACCGGATAGGCGGCGTGCGCACGATGCTGATCGGGTCGAGCTGCCAGGCGATAATGCTGACCGCCTTCGCGTTCGTCGAGAGCCACACAGGCCTCTACATCTGCGCGTTCCTGTTCGGCCTTGGCTTCGCCGGCATCATGCCCTGCTACCCGCTGATCATCCGCACCCTGTTCCCGGTCACCGAACTGGGCTGGCGGATCGGCTGGCAGTACCTGTTCGCCGCCATCGGCATGGCCCTCGGCGGCTGGCTCGGCGGCGCCATCTTCGACGCGACCGGCAGTTACGCCTACGCCTTCCTGACCGGCGTCGGCTTCAATTTGATGAACTTCGGGTTGATTGCGTTTATCTTCGTAAGTCAAATACGATCTGACGGCGTGCGCCAAGCCGCTTAAATGAGAAAGCAAATCGGCTTGGCGAAAGTATAAATTATCCTAACCCTGGAGCGGCAGTGTCAGGCGATAACCATCTCTGTACATTTAGCTTGAGATTGCCTGTTTGATCTTTTCCGCATACTTCCAAACTACCTCTTTTGCGTCTTGGGCTGCAGTTTCTTTCGGATCAAATCCCTCGGAGAATCTCTGCTGCTTATCGATGGTATCACCGTCAAGCCATTTCATGTCCGGCTTGAGGTCCGTTTTCTCTGTAGATGCGCTCATGATCACTCCTCTCCGGTTTCATAGTGTCGTCGAAAGAATCTCGGGTTTAAATCAGCTGGAAAATAGTGCTTGCGCTTAATCCAGACAAAACCTTCAGACTTCGAGATAATGGCGACATCAATATCACCACCGACGGTTTCTCGTTCCGCTGACATTCGACGTTTGAGCGATGTCAAGTCAACCAATGATTCCGCAAGCGTTGCTAGTTCTTGATTAGGCATAAATTGTACCATGTTCAAGACATTGTGTTTAAATTCTTTTTCTTTATGCTCAGCGCTTTTTTCAATAAAGTCTTGTTTCATTTGAGTAATAATCGGAGCTAGCGCACCAACTTTTTCTTGAACGTCTTAATCGTTTCTACCTTGCCCCTTAAAAATCACTGTCGCGAAGTCCTTCATTGCGTCACCGAGTCGGTTTTGAACGTATTCATCGTACGCTGGATCTACCCCCTGCAAGAATCGCTCCACCATTTCTCGTTGAGCGAACGCGGTGACATCTGCGCCAGGCCCGCCTCGATCAATATCTACAGTTTTTAGCTCCGAGCGCTTTAACTTTCCATTAACAATCCCATCAATTTCATAAGAACACAGCGTTGGACAAATTTCCCCTTCGCCGAAACCGGTTACTACGATACCTGTTCTATACCTAGATAATTCTGACCTATGTAAAGTAAACCGTACAAGGCGCTTAATAAGCTCTCTCGTTCCTTTAGTAACAGTAAACCATCTAAACATTTGATCTATGTATTCATCAACAAAATGACGATATCTTCTATCTATTGTTGTAATTTGTCCTGGAGTAAAACAAATAGCGGACTCCAATTCATTTATTCTATCTATCTCTTGCTTTATAACTTCCTGCGCCACACCGTTCGCTTTACTTGGTAGGTATTTACCAGATTCGACCATTCTATCAAGAAATACACGGTGACACTTTGAGCTAATCGAATTAAGCTTCCCATATACTATACGTTCAACATTTTCTGATTCATTCTGTTCGTTGTAAGGTACCTCTTTTTCCAAGTACTCGGCAAAATGTGCCGCGCATTCTGAAACATTATCAAAAAGCCGTTCTCCAGATTTATTTCGCCTATACTGTTTAGCTAGAACTTCCATGGGCAAGCCCATGTAGTTCAGACTACCGTAAATCATAAC